>JAGPGT010000148.1 GCA_018055905.1 Phycisphaerae bacterium | reverse complement strand
TTACGGCAGAACTCCACGTCCGGATTGACACTCAACGCCCGATCCGCGGTGGCGTGAACCCTTCCACGATTGGTCGTGATGATCATCGACAGAGGCCGGGTACCCCGATGACACTGACAGAGGTTGCGAATCTGCTGGACCTTGTCGGCGGTCATCCCTTGGGCGTCGAGCTTGATCCACACCCCTTTGGCCAGCTTCTCCCTCGCCTTTTCCAGTGGAATCAGTTCCGAGGCTAGGATGTTGGCCCGTTCCCGTCGGCAATCGGTCTTTCCCTTGACGAAGACTACGCTGTCTTCGACGAGCATCGACTGATATTCCGCCAGCGTATCGGGGAACAAGACAACCTCGATCTGCCCTTGAAGATCCTCAAGCGTGAAAACCGCCATCTTGGCCCCGGCGTTCCGGCCGTTCTTGGTGATGTTGTAGCGGACTTTCGTGATCATCCCACCGATGGTGACCTGCTTCTCGCCGTTTCCGGATCCGTTGCTTTCGCTGTGTCCATGTTCCTGCGCCAGACGCGCGGTGTTGGTTGTGGAGTAGTCATTGATCATCTCCGCATGCTGACTGAGCGGATTGCTGGTGACGTAAAACCCCAAGACCTCTTTCTCAAAGGAAAGCATTTGCAGTTCCGACCATGGCGGAACGTCGGGAAGCGACTTGTGGTCCTCCGCGTATTGTTTCTCGTCGGCGATCTGCCCAAAGAAGTTCATCTGGCCGCGGACTTTGTCGGACTGCAGGCTGGACCCGATCTGCATGGCCCGCTCCAACCCCATCATCATCTGATTGCGGTTGCCGCCCAGGCGGTCGAAAGCACCGCTCTTGATCAGGGCCTCAATCACCTGCTTGTTGACCGCCCGCAGATCAACGTTCTCGCAGAAGTGGAACAAGCTGCGGAATTTCCCCACCTTCTTTCGCGCCGCGAGCATCTGCTCGACCGCCTTCTCGCCCACGCCCCGCACCGCGGCCAGACCGAACCGGATCACGCCTTTGACACCCTGGCCGGTTTCCTTGTAGAGCGGAGTGAAATCGACGTCGCTGTCGTTGATGTCCGGCGCCATCACCTCGATCCCCATCTCCCGACACTCGCCGATGTACTCGACGACCTTCTCGGTGTCGCCCATTTCGTAGGTCAACAGGGCCGCCATGAACTCGACCGGATAATAGCTCTTCAAAAAAGCAGTTTGGTAGGCGACGAACGCGTACCGGGTCGAATGACTCTTGTTGAACCCGTAGCCGGCGAACCGCTCGATCAGCTCAAAGATATGCTCGGCCTCGCCTTTTTTCAGACCCTTGGCCACGCAACCCGCGAGGAATCGCTCCCTCTCCTTGGCGATAATTTCGATCTTTTTCTTGCTAATCGCTTTGATCAGGGCGTACGCCTCGCGCAGCGGAATGTCGCCCAGACGATTGCAGATCCGCATGACCTGTTCCTGGTAGACCATGATGCCATAAGTCTCCTGGAGCACCTCGGTCATGATCTCGTGCGGACAGGTCCACGAGGCGCCGTGCTTGCGGTCGATATAATCGGGAATCAGAGTCATCGGGCCCGGACGGTAGAGTGCGTTGGCCGCGATCAGGTCTTCGATGCGGTCCGGCCGCATTTTCATCACCAGATCCTGCATCCCGCCGGATTCGAACTGAAAGATGCCCTTGGTCCGTCCCTTCACGAAGATCTCGAACACCTTCGGGTCCGTGATGTCGATCTTCTCCAGATCAAGATCGACACCGTGATTGGCCTTGATCCACCGGCAAGCCCGTGAAAGAACACTGAGCGTCTTGAGGCCCAGAAAGTCCATCTTCAGCAGGCCGCATTTCTCGACCATCGGACCTTCGTACTGCGTGATGATGTCGTCCGAGCCTGGGGCCTTGTACAGCGGCACAAAGTTCGTCAACGGCTCGTCGGCGATCACAACACCTGCGGCGTGTACCGAGGCATGGCGGGTAAGCCCTTCAAGCTTTCGTCCGATGTCGATCACTTTGCGAGTCAGGTCGTTTGTCTCGTACGCCTGCCTCAGCTCGGGTTCGGTCTCCAAGGCCTTGTCGAGCGTCATGTCCAACGAGAACGGGACCAACTTGGCCAGGCGGTCCGCCTCCGCCAGCGGCACGCCCAACACGCGACAGACGTCGCGAATGACGGCTTTGGCCTTCATCGTTCCGAAGGTGATGATCTGGGCGACCTGGCCATACTTCTGGCGGACGTAATCAATCACGTCCGGGCGATGCTGCTGGCAGATGTCGATATCGATATCGGGCATCTCGTTTCGCGCCGGGTCCATGAATCGCTCGAACAGAAGATCATACTTGATCGGATCGACGTTACACAGACCCAGGCAGTAACCGACGATTGTTCCGACACCACTGCCCCTGGCGCCTACCGGAATGCCGTTCGAGCGGGCATAATTGCAGAAATCCCACACGATCAGAAAGTAGCTGGAGAAACCCTTGGACTGAATGACCTGGAGTTCACGTTCCATCCGCTCGGTCACGTGATCGGTGATCCGGCCGTAGCGTTCTTTGGCCCCTTCGTAACAGAGCTTGCGGAGATAATCTTCCGGCGTCGATCCGTCCGGCGGCCTGTACACCGGCGCGTGGCGGGTCTTGAGGTCGATCTCGACGTTGCACCGGGCGGCAACGGCCAGCGTGTTGTCGCAAGCCTGAGGCACCTCGGGGAACATCTCGCGCATCTCTTGAGGACTCTTGAGATACACCCCCGGGGGATAGACCATCCGTTCCGGATCGGTGGCCAGTTTGCCCGTGCTGATGCAGGTCAGACAATTGTGGGCCTCGTAGTCGTCGGCTTCCAGAAAGTGCACGTCGTTGGTCGCGATCAGACCGATCCCCATCTCGTTGGCCAGTGCGATGCATCCGGCCCGAACCTTCGGGTCCTCGTCCTTGTGACATTGAATCTCAATGAAGAACCGCTCGGGTCCGAAGATTCTCAAGTAACTTTCCGCCGCCGCACGGGCCGCCTTCATGTCGCCACAGGCGACGGCCGCGGTGACCTCGCCTTTGATACAGGCGCTCGAACAAATGAGCCCCTCGTTGAACTGAGCGAGTACTTCCTTGTCGATGCGGGGTCGGTAGTAAAAACCCTCGGTATATCCGATGCTCGCCAACTTCAGCAGGTTGCGGTAGCCGGTGTTGTTCTCGGCCAAAAGAATGAGGTGATACGCGGCATCGGAAATGGATGACTTGCTCTTGTCGTGCCGGCTGCCCGGCGCAAGGTAGGCTTCGATCCCAACGATCGGCTTGATCCCGGCGGCCTTGGCCTTGATATAGAACTCGAGGGCTCCGAACATGTTCCCATGGTCGGTGATGGCCACTGAATCCATGCCCAGCTTTTTGCACTGCGTAAACAATGGCTCAAACGGAATCGCCCCGTCGAGCAGCGAGTACTGGGTATGCAGATGGAGGTGCGTAAATCCTTTTTCAGGCATAACTTATGAATCCCATCGAAACCGGCGACACTAAATCCATAGGATAAAACCGCCAAACATGCCTGTCAAGCGGACGATACAAGCAGCGGAAGGTCGTGATCCTGCTGAAGGTCACGGACGACACAGGATAGGGATGGCCCATCCAGAACAATCCGGTACCGTCGCGCCCCATGCCGGCGAATGCAGACGGTTGCGAAGTCGCGTTTATCCCCCTCGTGCGATGGAAGATCGATCTGCCCTCTAGCAACTCAAACGAGGCGACCCCGGCTTTTCCCTAACATGTGCCCCAGGCGACGCGAGAAACGGTAGATTGTATTGTCAGAACCAGGACGGGACCTTACCATGCTGAACGACAAGAAATTGTCTGTCCAGTAAGGAGCTCTGAGATGAAGTCTCGACGATTGGTCTTGTTAACGTTTGTTTTCCTAGTCCCGACGTATGGATGCGCCTTGCGAAGCGGCGGTGCGGCGGTCGTATCGGGCGAACTCAAGCAATGGCACAACGTCGTCCTGACGTTCGACGGACCTATGCTCAGCGAGCGGAGCCAGACGAACCCCTTCCTCGATTGCCGGCTGAACGTCACCTTCGTCCAAGGCGAGAAGACGTACGTCGTGCCGGGCTACTTCGCAGCCGACGGCGACGCCGGACAGACCGGCGCCAAGATCGGGAACAAGTGGCGGGCGCACTTCCTGCCGCCCGAACCGGGCGTATGGACATACACCGCCTCGTTCCGCTATGGGGCCGACGTCGCCGTCGAACTGAGCGAGACGGCCGGAAAACCGGCCTATTTCGACGGGGCAACCGGGTCATTCACCGTCGAGCCGACTGACAAGACCGGGCGGGACTTCCGCGCCCGGGGTCTGCTCCAATACGTCGGACAGCGATACCTGCAATTCGCGGGCACCAAGAGCTATTTCATCAAGGGCGGCGCCGACAGTCCTGAGAACTTCCTGGCCTACGCGGATTTCGACGACACGTACGACACCGAAGAACTCACGCGGGAAGGCGAGGCCGCAGGCGGCAAGTTCATCCACACCTACGAACCCCACGTGGAAGATTGGCGATCCGGTGACCCCACCTGGAGGGACGGCAAGGGCAAAGGCATCATCGGGGCCCTGAACTACCTGGCCTCCAAGGGCATGAACAGCGTCTACTTCCTCACCTACAACCTCGACGGCGGCGACGGAAAAGACGTCTGGATGTGGACCGACCCCGTCGAACGGTACCGCTTCGACTGCAGCAAGTTGGACCAGTGGGAGATCGTGTTTTCGCACATGGACAAGCTGGGCCTGATGCTCCACGTGGTCACGCAGGAAACGGAGAACGACCAAGCCCTGGACGGGGGCGACCTGGGCATCCAGCGAAGGCTCTACTATCGCGAACTGATCGCTCGCTTTGCGCACCATCCAGCCCTCGTCTGGAACCTGGGCGAGGAGAACACCAACACCACCGAACAACGCAAGACCTTCGCCAAGTATATTCACGATCTGGACCCGTACGACCATCCGGTGGTCTGCCACACCTATCCCGGCCAGTACAACCAAGTGTACGAGCCCCTGCTGGGATACGAATGGTTCGAAGGCGCGTCTCTCCAGACCAACGACACGCATGCCCAGACACTCAAATGGGTCACTCTGTCAGCCCAAGCCGGGCGGCAGTGGTTTGTCTGCCTGGACGAGATCGGCCCCGCCCACACCGGCGTCAAGCCCGATAAAGACGACTTCGGGCACGATGAAGTCCGCATTCAGCACCTCTGGGGCAACCTCATGGCCGGCGGCGCGGGCGTCGAATGGTACTTTGGATACAGCTATTCGCACAATGATCTCAACTGCGAGAGCTGGCACAGCCGGGATCACATGTGGGACTTGACTCGGTACGCCTTGGAGTTCTTTCACACCCGCCTTCCGTTTGCCTCTATGGCCCCTCGCGACGAGCTGACGACGGCCCAGGACCACTGGTGCCTAGCCGACCCGGGCAACGTGTACGCGATTTATCTTCCGTCGGGAGGCGTGCCCGAACTGGATTTGGGCGACTCCACCGCGACCTTTCAAATCCAATGGTTTAATCCCCGCACGGGTGGTTCTCTGCGGATCGGCACGATCGCCTTGGTCACCGGGCCGGGCAAGACCTTGATCGGCCAGCCGCCGGAGGACACCGACAAGGACTGGGTCGCCCTGGTGGAACGAGTCAAACCCCGACACATTGTTCCGACGACCGATTCGACGGATGCCCAGGCCTCCTCCGAACACTGAGCCACAGGCATAACCACAAGCCCACCGGGGTGAAAATGACTCTTGCAAAAATCTCAGGCGATCCTATAATTCACCGTCGTCGAAATCTGGGGTCATTACGATACCCGTACCAGTATTGCCTTTTGGAGACCGTTATCCATGGAACAGACTGCTGAGTTGCAGATCAACCTGTTTCGTGAACAAGTGCCCTCGATGGAGGAGATTCGAAACCTTTCGCACATGGTGCATTCCAGCGAAGCCAATCAGGTTCGATTCGCCGAGCTGGTGGAACAGAACCTGAGCAGCACGTCGGCCGTAACGTCGCTCGAAGCCGGGATTGGCCTGTTCCTCCTCGGTCGATACCTCCAGGCCATCGCCAAACTCCAGAAAGGTCCGGACTGCAAAGAGAAATTTTTGTACCTGGCGTTCGCGCTGCGTCGAATGCGTAAGTTTGACGAAGCCATTACGGCGTTGAATCGGGCCAAGGAACTCGGCGCGGAAGCACTGAATGTAAGCTTTGAAAAAGTAGCTACTTACCGTCATGCCGGCAATCTGGAAGCTGCCGCCAAAGAACTCAAATCCTGCTCCAATTTCCAGAATGTCAGCGCGGAATACCATTATCAACTCGCCCGACTGCAGGAATCCGAAGGCCTCTACGATCAGGCCATCGGCAACTACAAGAAAGCGCTGGAACTGGCTCCGACACATCAGCGGTCTTTGTTCCACTTGGCCTATCGCTGCGACCTGTCCGGTTATGAAGACGAAGCCATCGAGTATTACAAGCAGGTCGTGTCCAGCTCGCCGACCTATGTCAGCGCTCTGCTGAATTTGGCGGTCCTCTACGAAGACCGGGGTGAATTCGACAAGGCCAGTGCCTGTGTGGAAAAAGTCCTGGAATCGCACCCGAACCATCCGCGAGCGATCCTGTTCCACAAGGATGTGGAAAGCTCCAAGACGATGTTCTATGACGAGGAACGAGAGAAGAAGCGAAGCCGAAAGAACCAGATCCTCGAGACCCCCATCTCCGATTTCGAATTGTCGGTTCGAAGCCGAAATTGCCTGCGGAAGATGAACATCCGCACGCTGGGCGATCTGCTCAATATCACCGAAGCCGAGTTACTGTCCTATAAGAATTTCGGGGAGACCTCCCTTCGTGAGATCAAGGCCATCCTTGATCAAAAGGGCCTTCGTCTGGGCCAGGCGCTCGAGGACAAGCAACTTCAGGTCGAATCTGCCCCGGAACAGGCCGGGACCGAAGACAAGGGACTGCTCAACAAGTCAGTGGACGACATCCAACTGTCGGTCCGAGCCCGCAAGTGCCTTCAGAAGCTCAACATCCGCACGCTGGGCGAGTTGACTCGGACGACCGACGCCGAGCTTCTGGGCTGCAAGAATTTCGGGGTTACCAGCCTCAATGAAATCAAACGAACTCTGAGCAGTTTCGGCCTATCATTGCGAAGCCTCGACTGATCCCGGGAGCCGCGATAGGAAGAAGCGGATAGTGAAAAGGCAACAGGGTTGGAGTCCGAAAGCGTTGAGGCGTTGGTACGACGCGGATCCGTTGTGGATTCTATGGACCTCATTGGTGAAATTCGCAACGTCAGTGCGGTCAATAAGATTGTTGTTCATTTCCCTGGGTCTGCTGGTTCTCCTCTTGCCTGGCTGTGAACCCCGTGGAATCATCCGACCGACCCCCCAGATGGAGGTGGATTCCCAGTTCTGGATTCGTGTCCTGCTGGCTTCCGCCGTTTCCGAGTGCACCGTCGTAATCCCATCTGCCTTTCACATCGTGCGAACCGATTTCGGACCGGGCGCCGAACCGGAACAACCTGCCAGAGAGCCTCTCGCAAATCCGACAAAAATCACATTGGTTGCAGGCCGGCTTCAGCTTGGCCAGACGCCCCTGGCTGATTCTCAGGTCATAATCAGTCCTGGGGCACCTCACATCTTCACCCTCAACGGCCAAAGTTTCCGCGGTAAGCTCAAGCTGATCGTCAATCGTGACGGATCGGCCTTTGACGTGCTCAATCTGGTTCCCCTGGAACCCTACTTGGCGGGGGTCGTCGGCGAGGAGATGCCGAATTACTGGGAACCACAAGCCCTGCAGGCCCAGGCCATCGCGGCACGCACCTACTGCCTGTACATCAAGAACCGCTTTGGGGTCAATCGCAGCTTCGACGTCAGTCGGACCCAGGCCAGCCAGGTCTACGGCGGGATCGCATCCGAATCGACACAGGTTTGGGACGCGGTCAACAGCACCTACGGCAAGATCCTGGTCGTCGGATCGACCCCGCCCGGACGCAATCCCGGCACCGATCTGTTGGGTCGAGGCCTGTTTCCGACCTACTTCAGCTCGGTCTGCGGAGGGCACACCACCAACAGCGAGCACGTCTTCGGTGATTCTTTCACGCCGCTCCAAGGAGTGCCCTGTCTTTACTGCAAGGACGTCGCCCGATTGGGCCTGTTCTTCTGGCCGATGGTCCAGTTCAGCCGAAAGACGGTGACCGACCAGCTGACCGCTCGGTACCCCAAACTCAAGACCCTGGGAGAAATCCGAGAGATCATTGTCACCGACCAGATCGACCATGGACAGTTCACGCGACTGACGAAAGTCAAACTCGTCGGCGCCAGCGGCAGGTCGGACACCCTTCGAGCCGAGGATCTGCGATTGGGAATCGATCCAACCGGCCGCAAAATCAAGAGCACAATCTGCCAAATCGTCCCCTGGGGCGACGGCTGGGCCTTTCTCTCGGGCCGAGGTTGGGGCCATGGCGTGGGGATGTGCCAGTGCGGCGCCGAAGGCATGGCCCGCCAGGGTCGCTCGGCCGAAGAGATCCTCAAGCACTACTATCCCGGCGCCCGGATCGTGAGCATCTACTGACATGTCCTGCTTCGAGCTTCTGACCACCGATCCGAACTGCGCCGCCCGCCGCGGCGTGCTGACCACTGCGCACGGAACGGTTCAGACCCCAGCGTTTATGCCGGTGGGGACCGCCGGTGCGGTCAAGGGGATCTTGCCCGATCAGATCAAGGCCACCGGCGCCGAGATCATCCTGGGAAACACGTACCACCTGCTCCTGCGCCCCGGCGTGGACGTCGTCGAGAAGCTGGGCGGCCTTCATGCCCTGACCGGCTGGAATCGTCCGATCCTGACCGACAGCGGCGGGTACCAGGTTTTCTCGCTCAGCTCGCTCACCAGGATAGACGACGAGGGCGTCGAATTCGCCAGCCATCTGGACGGAGCGAGCATTCGCTTGAATGCGGAGATCGCCATCGAGATCCAGGTCCGCCTTGGGTCCGATATCATCATGTGTTTCGACGAGTGCACGCCCTACCCGGTTGAAGAGGAGAAACTCCGTCGAGCGGTGGCCCGTACGATCGAGTGGGCCAAACGATGCAAGATTGCCCACGCCGCTTTGGTGAATCGCTCGGAGACGTGCTCTGTACGTCCTCTGGGCCCCACAAATCCCGCAACTCCCGTCGCCAGCTTGGTGTTCGGTATCGTCCAAGGTGGAGTCGATAAGGAACTGCGCCGCTCGTGTGCCGAACGGATCGTCGAGATCGGTTTCGACGGCTACGCCATCGGTGGACTCAGTGTCGGTGAAGGTCATGAGGCAATGGCACAGACCGTTCGCGACACGGTTCCCCACCTGCCGCGTGAGGCCCCCCACTACCTGATGGGTGTCGGAATGCCCATCGACATCCTGGCGGCGGTCATGGCCGGGGTGGATATGTTCGACTGCGTCCTGCCCACCCGAAATGGACGCAACGCTTTCGCCTTTACCCGCGACGGTTCGCTTCGCCTTCGCAACAACATCCATATCGACTCACGCGAACCGG
>JAGPGT010000147.1:4857-9580 GCA_018055905.1 Phycisphaerae bacterium | reverse complement strand
CCACGATGATGCAGGTTTGGTCGGTGACGTCGGTGGTGGCCATGCCGAACTTGGCCCGCAGATCGACGACCGGGATGACCTGGCCGCGGAGGTTGATGACACCCTTGACGTGCGAGGGGGTCTGAGGTACCGCGGTCACATCGATGTACCCGATGATCTCGCGGACCTTGAGGATCTCCAGGCCGTATTCCTCGTTGGCCAGGGCAAAGGTCAGATACTTGCCCTCTTTGTCGAGCATTCCCGTCTGTTCTTTGTGGATTAACGTTGTTGTTGCTGCCATAGCGGAGCCCTCGATCGATTTTCTGTTTCTCGCGACCCGAAAGACCACTGTGTCTTCCGAGGCCAACAGAGGAACCCATCGACCCGTACGTGAGCAAACTGAAGGCAGGAATTGCCGAGAGGACGCTATGAATCTCGTAGCGAACTACAACATTGCCTTATTTTTGACCAGGGATTCTCCAGTCTTTGTCTGGGAAATACGTGTCTTTCCGGAGGGCAGACTGCGACCCGCGGCGGACGAGGTCTCTCTCGTGTCTAGGAATTGGCGAACGCAGGTTGGAGCAACCCGCTTTCGTACAGGAGCATGATCAACTGCGGCGTGGATTCGACCCCCATCTTCTCCCGAATGCTGGTCAGATGGGCGTCGACGGTCTTGGGGCTCAATCCGAACTCCTTCGCGATCACCTTCGTGGCGAAGCCGACCTTCACACGGTCCAGAATCTCCCTTTCCCGATCCGTCAACAGAGCTTGTCGCGTCTGGATCTGCATTCTCTTGTTGTTCCGACGGCAGACTTGCCTGTGTTTCTCGATGGCGTCGTGGACCTTGTCCAACAAGAACTGCCCTCGGATCGGTTTCTCGACGAAGTCGAAGGCCCCGTTCTTGAGGGCTTCGACCGCCATGGAGACGTCTCCGTGTCCAGTGATGAAAATGATCGGCAGAGTGATTCCACGATGGTTCATTTCGTCCTGAAGTTTCAGCCCGCTCATCCCGGGCATTCGCACGTCCAGCAGGAGGCACCCGCAGATCTCGGATGCATAAGCGTCCAGAAACTCCTGCGCGGAGGCAAAGGTCTTTACGTTCACGGAGACGCTCTCGATCAACTCTCGGAGTCCGTTTCTGACGGCAGCATCGTCATCCACAACAAAAACCGTCGCTTCCGCATCCAACATTGGTGAATCCTCCTTCACACTGTAATCGCGTCCCGGAAAACACACCTCTTTTATTATACTCGGCCAATAAAGAACCTGGACTTTGATCTTTTTAGCTCCTCCGGTTCTTATGGACTTGGCGCCCGTGCGAAACAAATGCCCGAACGCAGGAAGAGCCGATTTCCCCACTCCTCCCAAGAGATCCGCGGGAATCCGAAGGCTGAAAACCGGCCGCGACCTGCGTCAAATCTGCGAATAACTCGCGGGCTTGAGGTATAGGTTGGTGATCCCGCCCTTGCGGAGAATAGCTTTGTCCGCGTACTCGGGCATTGCCGACAACTTCTTCCACTCGGGATCGCCGATGAATGTCTTCCAGGCGGCCTTGCTCTCGTCCATATCCTTGAAACCGAGCATGTAGGTCAGGTTGGGCATCTTCGTCCCGGCCAGAGTCTGGCCGAAAAAGACCGGATTCAACCCCGTCTTGCGGAAGATCGCGATCTCGGCGGTATCGAACATCTCGATCTTCTTGAGACCGGTCTTCTCGCTGGGGCTCTCGTAGATCCGCAACTGGAAGATCCGTCCCGGCTCGCCGACCGGCAGTTCCAGCCGGGACATGCCCTGGAAGGCCTGCATGAATTGGACTTCCAGGTTCTTGTAGGCGGGCTTGTCCGCCGGGGCGTCGATGAAGGCGGCCCCTTTCTCCAGAAACTCCTGATCCTCGCTCAGCCTGCGCGTCATCGCGACAAACGATTGGAGCGACGCATGCACGAGCAGAACGTATAGCGGGCTGATCCCCTCGGCCGGATAGAACACGCCGACCGGCTTGACACCCAGCCGATTCAGAGCCGGGATGGCCGCCTCACGGAAGAACTTGTCGAAGCCGGCCCTCTGCTCCTCGCTATCCAGCTCGTAGCGACGCAACTCATAGAAATCCGTCCCGCCGGCCGCCCCGCCGACTCCGGCTCCTCTGGCCGAGGCTTCGGCCGCGCGAATCCGGGCCAGGCGAGTGCGATAGGCCACATCGCTCTCTCCAGGCAGCTTTTCAATGGGCTGAGTGTCTTGAGCCATGGCAGCGCCGCCGATCGCAGCCAGTCCCGCGGCCCCCGCTTTCGTCAGGAATTCCCGTCTTTCCATGTTCTGTCTCCTCTCAAGAGCCTTAAAACAAATCCGCCACAGAGGCAAGAAGCCCCGGCCTTCGGTGTCCTCTGAGGCAACGAGTCTCCCCATCTGTACCCGGTCCGACCGTCTTCCGCAAGCGAATCCGACCGGCGTCAGTGGGTTTCTTGTCCAACCTCGAATCGACCGGTCTAGAGGGTAGGATGCATGGAACTCATGGGTCCTATCCGTCCCATTGTCCTATCGAACTGCGAAAATGAAGGTGGCAGCCTCAAACACCGTTCAAGGCTGCCACCCGTGGCCGCACTTCACACTTCAAACTTGAAACTCAGAACTCCTACTTGACCTCCAGCTCGAAGCTCTCGGAATGGCTGTTGAACTCCGGCGCGTACATGCACTGGATGCTCGCCATGCCCGTCTGGTACTTGCCCTTGTGCTGAATGCGGGTGCTGTACTCGAAGACGTACGTGCCCTTAGACAGGTAGTCCATGAAGAAATGCGTGGCGGTGTCCCGCGTGCTCTCGTAGTAGCCCAGCCCGTCCTGGTAGCGGTACTGGCTCAGCACGTTCACCGGCTCGGTGCCGCTGCCCCGCTGGTCCTTCATATGGACGTACTCCATGTCGCGATCGACGCGAAGTTCGATCCGCACGACCAGTTCATCGCCCACCGAGAGCGGTCCATCGACCGGAACCAGGATCTGGCCCAGGGCGGTCGTCTTCTTGGTATACAGGGCCTTCTTGAGCGTCAATGGTGTGCCCTCGTACGGCGTGACTTTGCTCATGTCTTCGAGGTACTGCCAGTGAACGCTGCCCCAACTGACGCCTTCATCGACCTTCTTGACCGTGATCTGGCCCATCGCAGGCTCGATCTCGTTGCGGACGAACCGCTCCTCATAGAAGCCGGTTCCGGCCTCGACGTTCTGCGGCTCGATCCACTGGCCGCCGAGGGCGACCTGGACGAGGGCGTTCGAGCTGAGCATGTCGACGCCGCGAAGCAGCAGGCCGTAGACCGCATCGGCGGTCGCCTTGGTCGTCTTCCAGTCCTGCGTCTGCTTCTGCTTGAGCAGCCACACCCGGCAATCCTCGACCGCCTGGGCGTCGCCCATGACCTCATCGAAAGCCTCGATCATCAAGGCCTGCGTCTCGATCGGAGCCCGGTGCCACCACCAGCTTCGCTCGGTGTCGCGCCAGTACATGCCCATCTCTTCGCTGGTGACGCTGAACTCCTTGATGGACTTCATGATCGCGGCCGGAGTTTCCGTGTCGCCGAAGCGTTTCAGCGCGATGGCCAGATGCGCCTGCGACTGCCGCCAGAGCGAAAGCCAATGCTCCCGTGCCTGCGCGAGCCAGAAGTCACGGGCCTCCCGGTGCTGGGCTGCGATCGGTTGATCGGCCAGGAAGAAGCTGCGGCCGTAGAGATAGAACGCCACGATCGGGCTGAGGTTGTTGGCGTTCTTGTCCCCATGGGCAAGAATCCAACGGTACTGAGCGTCCATCCAGGCGTCCAGAACCGTCAGGGCCTTGACTGCACAACTAACGTCGATGCCCTTGACGCCCAAGTGGCGGAGCCGTCCGAAACCCGTGGTGATATAGAGCGTGACATATTCGTTGCCCCGACAGCCCGGGAACCAGGGCCACAGGCCGTCGGCGTACTGCCTCTGCTGGAGCTTGAACAGAGCCCGTGACATCTCGCTGCTCAGACGGTTCTGATCGAAAAGAATGCCCACGTTCCTGCGGGCCTCGGACTCGCTGATCGCCTGGCGGACCCAGGGGGTCTCTTCCAAAGCCAGGCCCTTGAGGTCCTCGTTCTTTTCGAGCGGGCTGTCCAGGGCCGGCGTCGCCTTCCACAGATCGAAGATCCGACGGATCTTGGGATCGGAGCCGGCGATGTAGGCCGCCAGTGAATTGGCGTAGAGCCGGTTGAAGATCTGCTCGCTGCACTCATGCGGGTACTCCATCAGATAGGGCAGCGCCATCACCGCATACCACGCGGGCTGCGAGACCACCTGCACCGTGAGGCTCTGATGAATCAAGGTGTCCGACGAGCCCGACTGAAGGAGCTTGGTGAACTCGAACTCCTTGGTCTGGGCCCCGCGAATCGGCAGCGGGAGCGACTCCGTGACGAGAATCCTGCGACTGAGCACCGGCAGATAGCCTTCCTGTCCATCGCTCAGACGCGTCGTGGCGCCCACCGCCCGGTAGATCAGGAACTCGCAGCCGTCGGGGATCGTCAGACGCCAGGAAAGCGTGCGAGACTCCTTGCTGGGCACGTCGAATGACCGCTCGGGCGAGGTGTTGCCCAGGGCCTCGTCGCGAGAGTCCAGCGTTCGAGCGTCGGAGAGCGTCAGACTGATCTTGCCCATCACGCGAGCGGCGGACTGGTTGGTGACCTTGACTGTGAACTCGATCACGTCGCCCTCGCGGACGAATCGCGGCGGGTTCGGCTCGACCATCAGGTC
>JAGPGT010000147.1:0-4757 GCA_018055905.1 Phycisphaerae bacterium | reverse complement strand
TCAGGTCCTTGTTCGTCCAGGGCACGTCCACGATCCGCTCGTTGACGTAGGCCCGGTTCTCGCGGACGTAGGTCGCGCGGAGGGTGAACCCGCCCCGCATGGCCTCGGTGACCTCTTCGCTGACGACCTCCTGCGTCCGGCTCGGGTCCGTCCACCAGGCCCGCAGGACCTGGCCGCGGCACTCCAGTTCCATATAGGCTCGCCCGGTGTCGTAGCCGGTGCCCCAGAGGGCGACGAATGTCTCGCCCGGCTCGACCGACCATTGGGGGGCCGCGAAATGATTGGCGATCCGAACTGCAAAATGCGTCGCCTGCGGATCGACCACGAGGATCGTTCGTTGAGCGATGACCGCTTTGCCGAACCGGTCCTGCGTCGCGAGCATCGCACGATAGATGCCGACCTCCAGGGCCACCGAGACCACGGCCGAGCCGTCGACGCCGGTGGAGAAGGCCTGCTCCCTGATCAGTTCACCCAGTTCCCACGTCTGCGGATCGGAGGCGTCGGGCACGGAGCTTGTTGAATCCAGCACGGGACGGATCACCCTGTCCGGCTGCTGGAGGGCATAGACGCGAATCGTCCCCTGCGCCGGCTCGGGTTCGCCGTCGAGCGATTGCGTCGTGACGGTCAACTCGACAGGACCAGCGGGAGTCTGCCAATCAGCGGCAGAGAGAGTCGCCTGCAACGCGGTGTATCCTGCGCTGACCGTGCGAGAGGCCGAACGAGTTTCGCCTGTGACATCGGTCACATCCGCATAGATCGCGAACGCGAACACAGGTTCTTCTTCTTCAGCGACGGACAAGTCCGGCTTGGCCTTGAACTTGACTCGGAACGAACCGTCGGTCTCGGTGATCGACGTGCCGTGCGCGATGGCCTGCGACGTGCTCGTCGGGTAATACCAACGAGCCCACCAGTTCCAGATCGGGTATCGCACCTGGCGGACCACTCTCCACTGGACCTGGGCTCCGCCGATCGAAGCGCCGGTGTACGCAGTGGCCTTGCCTGTCACGACCACCTCGGCATTCAGACGCGGGGCCTCTGCGGGCGGATCGAGTTGCACCAGGAACTTCGGTCGCTTGTACTCCTCGACGTTGAAGCTCGTCGAGCCGCCGGGACCGCTGATCACCGAAAGAGACATCCGACCGGTGAGCCGGTCCGTTGGGGCGGTGAAGCTGCCGCTGAACGAGCCGTAATCGTTGCTCCACGTCTGCTGGCGGGCGATCTCCTGCCCGTTCGTGTCGTTGAAGACCACGGTCACCGGCCGGTTCGACACGGTTTCGTAGCTGTCTTTCGTCTGATCCACGCGGATGCAGATGCCCTTGTATTGGATCGTCTGGCCGGGACGATAGAGCGAACGGTCGGTGAAGAGGACCGTCTGCTCATACGGCGTGGAGGCGGGAGCGGACGGAGTCATCAAGTACGTGTTCGCGCTGGCGAGTCTGTCGCCCTCGTGTTCGGCCACGATCAGGAAGGCCGACCACTTTCCGCCTTTGCCTGTGAAGCGGAACATGCCGTTGGCGTCGGACCGCGTCTCCTCCGCGGGCTTGTATGTCAGAGTCGCGTTGTCGTATTCCCATCGACTGACTTTCGCGCCGGAAATCGGCTGGCCGTTGTGCGCATCGAGCACGAATCCCTCGACGTCGCCTTCCCGGTAGAGATTCCGAACGACCAGCGCCAGGTCGCTCACCCAGACGGATGCGACGCTGACCTTGTTGTCCTTTCTCTGGAACGAAGGATCGTGGCTGGCGACGATGAGATAGTAGCCTTTCGCGAGCCCTTGCGGCGCGGGCACCGATTCCGTTCGCAACCGGTAGTCGTCGGTGGCGGGCAGTTTCGCGCTCCACTGAATCGCCGGCGTTCTGGCCAGCAGTTCGCTTCGCTGCGCGTCGGTCAGACTCCACCAGGTGGGCCGGGTGATGTCCTCCTGGGGGATCGCACGGAAGTAGACCTGCGTCACGTTGCGGTACGCAACCTCGATCGCAGGCAGCGGATCGTTCCAGACCCGCTCCGTGGTGATGACGGTGTATCGGCCCTCGATGTCCTGGATGAGATTGTAGCACAGGACGCCGCCCACGCTGGCGGGATAGGCCTTCCAGCCGCGATCGGCCAAAGCGCGGGCCTCCACGTACTCCTCCCGCCCATAGAGCACCTGGGCCCAGGCGTAGAGCGCCCTGGCGGCGATCTCGTGGTCCTGCCACTCGTCGACGAATCGCTCCAGGGCCGCGATGTACAGGTCCGTTTTCTCAGGCCCGATCGCGTAGTTGTTGCCGAACGTCAGGCGAAGCAGGTCCGCGTCGAGAAACGCGGTCTTGTCGGCATCGTTCTGATGAAAGCTCAGCAGGGACTGGTACAGCCGGACCGCCTTGAGCCTGGCGGACTCTGAGATTTGAGATTTCAAATTTGAGATTTCAGAAGGCTCCCAGGCGAGGAACTCCTCCACGGTCCCGAAGATCGGGCCGTCCGCCATGACCTCGAAGACCTCTTCCGGCAGGGCCGCCTGCTCGCCCGAGTTGTAGAAGGACAAAGCCTCGTGGACAAGGAAATCGTACAACGTGGGCCGGTACGAATCGGGCATCGTCCCCTTCTCGATCAGGTCGTCCCACTGGGCGATCGGCGTGGCCTTGAGCTGAACCTCCGCCGCCAAAGCCAGCGTGAAGTGCTTGTCGATCTCCGCCAGGATGCGGGCTAGGTCCCAGGTCGTAAAATCCTCGCCCGGCGGAGTGGCGGTCTGCGTCCGCTGGAGGAACCGATACCGATTGGCCTGGAAGTACTGCCAGAACCAATGGGCCAAGATCGTCTCCATGACAGGTCTCATCGCCTCAGGAGCAGTCGCAAGCTCGGCCTGAAGCCGCGTGATCCTCTCCTCCGGCAGATTCCCCTGAATCCGACCCTCCTGGACGATCTTCATGCAGACGGCCTTGGTCGCCTCGGCGTACGCCTGATCCGCCAGGGCGCCAGGGATGATCTGGTCCAGGATCTCCATCGCGGTCTTGGGCAACCCCCTGTTGATCGCGTCATCGACCTGTTTCCAAAGATCGTCCCGCGGCCCGCCCATCGCCGCGACGGCCAGAAGGCCGATAATAACCGTAGCCAATAGCGTTCTTGCCCGTGTCATACCCATTTCTCCATGTTTCTGTACAATCTGATTATACCATATCGAATACTTATGATGACGGCTTCACCACAATCGCCCTATAACATCACGGCCTTAGTCGGAGTACACGATCGTCGCCGACGGATTGCGGCCGGCGAGGCCCCCTACCCATCCGCTGCCATAGGGGGCCCCCGCCGCGAAACAGAAGCGGACCGCGCCGGTGTTGACCCCGACGAGTCCGTCGATGACTCTGCAAAGTCGCCATGGTCGTTCCCTCCACGACTGGAATGCAGCTATCGTCCTGTGGTCGATCCTGTGACCACCACGTCCGCGGAGCAGTCGGTCACGGTGCCGCGGTTGACGCCCACGAGGCCGTCGCCGGAACTGACGCCAATCACAAGGCCGCCGACGGCGGAGCAGTCGGCGATCGCGCCTTCGTTGCCCCCGGCCAGAACACCCAGATAAGACGTGACGCTCCCGCTGCGAGTCGCCGTGCCGCTGGAGGGTGGAGTCTTCACGATCGCGTCCAGAAGACCGAGCTGCTCGACCCGGCCTGTCTTGCCGATCATGCCGAACAGGCCCGCGTAGCCCTGGCCGCCCGCCTGAATGAACAGGTTGCGGATCGCATGGCCCTGGCCGTCGAGAGAGCCGGCGAAGGGGGTGCCCTGGAAGCCGGCGGTTGTGCTGTGCGTGCCCGGCGCGATCAGGGCCGCCTGATACGTCCTGCCCGTCAGGTCCACATCAGCGGTCAGGACAAAGTGTCTGTCCCAGAGCTCCGGGTGATCCGTCAGAGACTCCAACTGTCCTGCGGTCGCGATCTGATAGGGGTCGGCTGCGGAACCATCGCCAGGATTGTCGGCCCAATCGTAAGCCTCGCCCGAACTGGCGACCAGCGCGACGGTCGCGCCGACCGGGAGCACGGAATGGGGTTCCGCGTGGATGACGCAACCGGCGGGAAGCGTTCGATGAAAGTCGTAACGGACGTCGCCCGGGACGAAGCCGGCCGCGGTAAGGGCCGCCTGGGCCTGCTCCAGGGGCAGACCCGTCACGTTCGGGACGTTTCTCAGACCCGTGACCTCGGTCTGCCAAGCCAGAACGGGGAACGAATCGACGGGCATGAACCAATGACCGCCGGCGCCGTCGGCATCGGCGCCCCAGAAATCCCAGGCGGGGAAACTGGCCTGCTGCGTCAACTGCGTGATCGTCAGCGGCTTGCCGATCTTGTTGTCGGGTGCGCCGCCGTCGGAAGGGGCCAGGAAATAGGAGTCCTTCACAACCATGGTGAGGTTGGCGCCTCTGCCCACCAGCCCTCCGACAAACGATTCGGTGTACTTCCCGTGGCTCGTGACCTCCGCGACGGAATAGCTGGAGAGAATCATCTTTTGATTGTATCCCACCAATCCGCCGGCGTCATTTCCGCCTGCGACAGTTCCCGCCGCGTAAGACCCGCGGACGAGACCCAGATTGCTGCCCACCAGACCGCCCAGACCGCTGGCTCCGATCACTTCGCCATCGGCATAGCATCCGGTAACGCTCCCGTCGTTGCTGCCTGCCAGTCCGCCCACGTAAGAGTAGCCCAGGACGGCCCCGGCGCTGTGGCAATCGACCAAGACGCCTCTGGCGTTACTCCCGACCAGTCCGCCGACAAAACTGTTTCCCATCACTT
>JAGPGT010000146.1 GCA_018055905.1 Phycisphaerae bacterium | reverse complement strand
GTGACGAGCCCAAACTTCATTTTCGAGAGAGACTGCTGGGCGACTGCGATCCGCCCGAGCGGACAAGCGGCCACGACTCCTGCGCCGAAAACCACAGAACTTTTGAGGAACTCCCGGCGCGTCCTGCAAACTGGACCCATCCTGCGGCCTTTCAAAGATCCGGACAGATTGAACTGTCCTGCATTGGCATTTTCCCTGTACGAGAGGTTGCCGACGCGTCTTTTGTGGCGTCGGCAGTCCTCGACTCGTCGGCGCCCGGAAAGGCCCCTCCACAGACTCCAGACTCATTTCGAGCGCCACCTGTAAGACGCATTATCTGAGCGTAAAATTGCAGTGTCAAGGCATTTTCGGAAAGGCCAAAGAGCTGGAATCCGCCGATTCGGCGGATGGGACGCAACACAAGACCGGGTTATGCCCGTGTGATCCGTCCGAAGGAAAGACGGTAGGCGAGATACAGGGTCAAACCGTAGAGAAGGAGGTCCAACGGATGAAATGTGGCCGCGGTCAATCTGGCGAGCGTGACGGCATTGATTTGTGTCAGGACGGAGATCATCGACAGTTCCACGTCGCGGGCGATGATCACGCAGTTGCCCAAGCAGGTGCCGAGTAGGCAGGAGAATAGGGATAGTCCTGCACCAAGAACGCCGAAGGATCGGTCGGATCCGCGTCCGATGACGCGAACCGCGCCGCCGACGAGAAGACCCATCCCCAGGACCATCCAGGGGACGGGAACGTTTGCCGCAGAGACAATCGCTGCCCACGCAAGTGCGCCGACTCCAGCCGCCAACAACCCGCCTGCGGCGGCGATCCGGAAGCCGGGTTTGGTCCTCCACTCTACCGGTTCTGGGTGGATCGGAACCGGAACGGCCGACTCAATCGTCCCGTTGTCTGGGGGCATCTTGCAGACGGTTCTCCGGCGCTTGGCCCGGCCTCCGGGTAACTGAACATCGATGGCTTGGGGATCACTGGTTTTGACAGTCGGCTCGGAAATGGGGATTTCGTGGTCGATCACTGCCGTCTGGGACATGCAGGGTCGATGGGATGGGGATTTGAGTGGGAGATCGTTGGGTCGGTTGTGAACATCAGAAAGCCGGCGACGCCGACCTGCAACCGGCGGCGCCGGAACGTCGGGTACCCCTGGGTTCAGGTTGATATCCATCAGCGGCTCTCTTGCCAGGTCGGCATTTTGATGTGTACCACCGTTCCCAAACCCGGATGTCATAAGTACCTCCCGCATCCAAAGCTCCAGAGGGGCCGGTGTCGTACGGTCGCAGGCATGCCGCCGACGGCAATGGAAGATCGGTCGTCTCCGGAGATTATTATCGGTCTTCGTGACATGGAACGATCAAGGTCCCAAAGATCCATTCCCTTTTAAAGAGATACGAAATGATGACCTGCGGGGCAACCTGTGTGTCCGGCTGGTGGAGAACGCACTTTGGTTCTGGAGTCGTGTCGAGGAGATGTCGATAGGACATTATTAGCGGAATCGTGGCCCGCCCAGTTGATCGGGACGGTGGAAGCGGTTGGAGCAGATGGAGCCTCGCTGCTTGACGCTAAAGCCAGCGGGCCGTAAGATCCCGTCTGATAATTGTTGATTGGAGATCCATATGGATTTGAGAGGAGTCGTACTCGCCGGCGGCACGGGATCGCGGTTGCGTCCATTGACGAAAGTGACCAACAAACACCTGCTGCCCGTGGGCCCCAAGCCCATGATCTATTATCCGATCGAAAAACTCCTGGGCGTCGGTATTGAGGAGATTCTGATCGTCACAGGCGTCGAGCATATGGGCAGCGTGGTCGGATCGCTCGGGTCGGGTCGGGAGTTCGGTTGCCGATTCACGTACAAAGTTCAAGATGAGGCCGGAGGCATCGCCCAGGCCCTTGGATTGGCGGAAAATTTCGCGAATGGCCAGCCGCTGGCGGTGATTCTGGGCGACAACATCTTTCAGTCAAACCTCAAGCAGCATGCGGAACGGTTTCTCTTGCAAGGCGGTGGGGCTCGGCTGCTGCTCAAGGAGGTGACGGATCCTGAGCGGTTTGGTGTGGCTGAGATTCGCGACGGCAAAGTCGTGGGGGTGGAGGAAAAACCCAAGTCGCCCAAGTCCAACTACGCCATCACCGGCATTTACTTCTACGACGGCGAAGTCTTCGATATCATCCGCAAACTCAAACCTTCGGGCCGGGGCGAGCTGGAGATCACTGATGTGAACAACTGGTACATTCAGAAACGCCGATTATCCTACGATTTCCTGGAGGGCTGGTGGACGGACGCCGGGACGTTTGAATCCCTGGTGCGCGCCAACGAACTGGTCATCAAGGAGCCGCCGCTATGAGCAAGAAAACATTGCCGATGAAGGCCGTCCACGCGGATGAAGGCTTGATCGTTCGCAGCACGGGCAAACTGATCGAAGGGGTCGGCGTCCGGAGGGCCAAGGTGATTCCCGACGAGCGAGGGCGTCTTGGAGAAATCCTTCGCAATGATGATCCGTGGTTTGAGAAATTCGGGCAGGTGTATTTCACAACGACCTACCCCGGCGTGGTCAAGGCTTGGCACTATCACTCCAAACAATTCGACCATTTCTACGTGATCCGCGGCCTGGTAAAGATCGGCCTCTACGACGCCAGACCTCCGTCGCCGACCTGCGGCACGGTGAACGAGATCTATCTGGGTGAGCACTGTCCGGGCCTGGTCCGAATTCCGCCGGGGGTACAACACGGCTGGATGTGCGTCAGCGATATAGAGGCTTACATCGTCAACATCGTCTCCGAGGCCTACGATTACCGGAATCCGGACGAGTTCCGCACGCATCCTCACGACAATGACATTCCCTACGACTGGACGAGGAAGGATGGATAAGCAAGAGATCGCCTTACTCGGTGGCCGCGGCATGTTGGGAACGACGTTGACTGCGGCCTTTCGGCGGCAAGGGTTCAAGGTCTGTGTTCATGATCTCCCGGAGTTCGATCTGGGCAACCTCGAGGATCTGCGGCATGCGGTCGAAGCCGCCGATGCAGTCGTCAATTGTGCGGCGTACACCGATGTCGACGGTGCCGAGAGCAACGCGCAGATCGCACATCGCGTCAACGCCGAGGCGGTCGGCAATCTGGGCCGGATCGCGAGAGAATGTGGCAAATGGGTGTTGCACTTCAGCACGGACTTCGTTTTCGACGGTCGGCTCAATCGGCCCTATGTCGAGACCGACACGCCGAATCCTCTCAGCGAGTACGGCAGAAGTAAACTGGCCGGTGAGCGGCTTTTGCAGGACAGCGGCTGTCGGTGCTGCATTCTGCGGCTTGAATGGACCTACGGCCCCAACGGAAACCACTTTGTCACGAAGCTCCTGCGCCGGGCCCGGGCCGGCGGACCGGTCTCGGTGGTCGACGATCAGGTGGGCGCCCCAACGTCGACGAGCGACGTAGCCAAGGCTGTGCTGACGATGGTGAACAAGCGGGTTACGGGGCTTTACCATTTCGCCAACGCAGGTTACGCCAGTCGCTACGACGTGGCGGAGTTTGTATTCGAGCGTTTGTCGCAGCCGGTGGTTTTGAAGCGATGCCGGACTGCGGATTTTCCAGCTCCGGCGGTTCGCCCGCTCAACAGCCGGTTTGATTGCCGCAAGATCCAGGCTCTCCTGGAAGAGCCAATCGCACCCTGGCAGGAGTCGTTGGAGCAGTATTTGAGGCAATTATGAAAAGCATTCTCGTCACAGGCGGCGCGGGTTTCATCGGGAGCAATTTCGTCCGAATGGTTCTTCTGGAGCATCCGGAAATCCACGTTGTGAATCTCGACAAGCTGACCTATGCGGGCAATCTCCAAAATCTGGCGGACGTTCAGGATTTTTCGCAGTACACGTTCGTGCACGGGGATATCTGCGACGGCCCGCTGGTCGAGCGGCTTCTGGTCGAGCACCAGATCGACACGATCGTCAACTTCGCGGCCGAGAGCCACGTGGACCGCTCCATCACTGGCCCCAAGATCTTCATCGACACCAACGTCACCGGGACGCTGACGCTCCTGCAGGCAGCCCGGGACAAGGGGCTCGAACGTTTTCTGCAGGTCTCGACGGACGAAGTCTACGGTTCGCTGGGATCCGAAGGGAAGTTCACGGAACAAACACCGTTGAGCCCCAACTCGCCGTACTCAGCCAGCAAGGCTTCGGCCGATCACCTCGTCTGCGCCTTTGGGCACACCTTCGGTCTGCGGTACAACATCACACGGTGCTCCAACAACTACGGGCCGTACCAGTTTCCCGAGAAACTCATTCCCCTGATGATTCACAACGCGCTGCACGACAAGGAACTGCCCGTTTACGGCGACGGCAGGCAGATCCGCGATTGGCTCTATGTCTACGACCATTGCACGGCGATCTGGCGGGTCCTGGAGCGAGCCACCCCTGGCGAGATCTACAACATTGGCGGCTGCAACGAGAAGACCAACCTTGAAGTCGTTGAGATTATCCTGGCTCGGCTCCACAAACCCAGGACGCTGATTCGCCATGTCAAGGACAGGCCCGGACATGACCGCCGGTATGCTATTGACGCAGGCAAGATCATCACCCAACTGGATTGGAGGCCCTCCGTCACCTTTGAGCAGGGTATCGCCAGGACGATCGACTGGTACCTGAACAACGGCCAGTGGTTGGCTGGTGTCGTCTCCGGCGAGTACCAACGATACTACGAGCGAATGTACGCAGGCCGTTGACCAACGATCCAAACCCGCATACCATACCCCCGACAAGCATCGATGAAGCCGCAAAATCACTTGCGGCTCGACGATTCGACGGCGTACGCTCAGGAGCAGACGAATGCGACGGATTCTGGTGACCGGGGGGGCAGGGTTTCTCGGCTCGCACCTTTGCGAAAGGCTTTTGCGCGAGGGTCACGAGGTTCTCTGTGTGGACAACTATCTCACGGGCACCCGGAGAAACCTGGCGCATCTGCTGGGCAATCCCCGCTTCGATGTCCTGCGGCACGACATCACCTTTCCTCTTTATGTCGAGGTGGACGAAATCTATAATCTGGCTTGTCCTGCCTCGCCTGTCCATTACCAGCTTGATCCGGTGCAGACCACCAAGACCAGCGTCCACGGCGCGATCAACATGCTGGGGCTTGCCAAACGGCTCAAGGCCAAGATCTTTCAGGCCTCCACGAGCGAAGTCTACGGCGACCCCCAGCAGCACCCGCAGTCGGAGGACTACTGGGGTCACGTCAATCCCATCGGCACCCGATCTTGTTATGACGAAGGCAAACGGTGCGCCGAGACCCTTTTCTTCGATTATTACCGCCAGCACCGATTGCGGATCAAGGTCGCCAGGATCTTCAACACCTATGGTCCTCGGATGCTGCCCAACGACGGCCGGGTTGTTTCCAATTTCATTGTCCAGGCTCTGCAAAACCAGCCGATCACGATCTATGGAGCAGGGACGCAGACTCGCTGTTTCTGTTACGTGGACGACCAGATCGAGGCATGGATTCGGCTGATGAATTCTCCGGACGAGTTCGTCGGTCCGGTGAACCTGGGCAATCCGCAGGAGGTCACGATTCTCGAACTGGCTCAGACGATTATCGAGATGATAGGTTCCCACAGTCCGCTCGTCCGCAAGCCGTTGCCTTTCGACGATCCGCAGCGGCGATGCCCGGACATTTCCGTGGCCCGAGAGAAGCTCGGGTGGGAGCCGCAGGTTTCTCTTCGGGAAGGACTTGCCAGGACGATTGTGTATTTTGAATCGGTTCTGAGCACGAGGACTTGCGATGGGGTCAATCAGGCTCCCTGATCCTACCTCCGAAGGCTCCGATGGTTAAAAAGAGGGAACGTTTCCAACCGGTGTTTTTGGGGGATTCTGTCTTTTCCGCCAACCCATCGGATTGAGTTGGCGCAGCGGATTCCCTGCATACGCTCACGTTCACCGGGGGCCAGGGTAAGGCATGGAACCCAACTTCTCGATGATTTTGGCCACATCATAGACACTTCCCGCCCAGGTTCCGCCGCTCACATTTTGGAGGGCGGCCCAGAGGCGGGTGTCGTCGGGAAGGTTGTCCGCGGGTTTCAAATCAGGATGGAGAGGCCTGGCCTTCAGCACCTCCGCGGCCTGCTGCGGCGTGTACCGCTTGTCCCCTTCGCCGATAAACTCGATGCTGCCGGTCAGGTTCTTCCGATCGATAATCATCTCGATCATGTCCCCATCCCGCAGTTTTCCAATGGGTCCTCCCGCCAGTGCTTCGGGTCCGACATGACCGATGCAGGCGCCCGTGGAGACGCCGGAAAAACGAGCGTCCGTGATCACAGGCACGTGCTTTCCCCAGGGGACGTACTTCAGCGCCGACGTGAGCTGATAGGTTTCTTCCATACCTGTGCCGAGGGGGCCGCAACCGATCAAAACGATGATGTCCCCAGGTTGAATCGGAGGATCGCTCTGGCCTTTGATCGCCTTGATGGCCTCCTTTTCGGATACGAATACTCTGGCCCGGGACGTGTGTCGGTATACGTTGTCTGCATCAATCACGCTGGGATCGATGGAAGTGGCTTTGATCACGGAGCCCTGCGGCGCAATATTACCCGAGGGAAAGATCATGGTGCTGGTCAAGCCGGCCCGACGAGCGGCATCGGCATCCATGATGATCTCATCCGGACTCAGACGATCCATCGCTGCCAATCTGGCTTTGACCGCCTTGCGACGTGTACTGTGCTGCCACCAGTCCAGATTGTCTCTGAGAGTCTTTCCGGTGACTGTCATCACATCCAGATTCAACAGGCCCATATCCCGCAGATGGAGCATGACTTCGGGGACGCCGCCCGCGCCAAAGACCTGAACCGTAGGAAAATTCTTCGGGCCGTTGGGCAGCGCGTCGACCAGACGTGGGACCAGCTTGTTGATCCGGATCCAGTCGTCCAGCATGGGGATCGCCAGACCGGCGGCATGGGCAACCGCTGGAATATGCAGTAACATATTGGTGGAACCGCCAAATGCAGCGAACACCAGCATGGCGTTTTCCAAGGATTGCTGCGTAACGATGTCTCGCAGAGGGATGTTCTGCGTGGACAGATTCACCAATGCCAGGGCGGATCGACGTGCCACATCAATCCATACGGCTTCGCCGGAAGGGGACAAAGCGCTGTGAGGCAGAGCCATGCCCAAAGCCTCAGCGACGATCTGGGAGGACGCGGCGGTACCGAGGAAGTGACAGCCGCCGCCTGCCGATCCGCAACTCCGACATCCCATTTGGGCTGCATAGTCCCGGTCGATCAACTGATGGGCGAACCGTGCTCCCAACGACTGAATTTGGGCGGTGTCTTCGGCGTCATGGGTGGGCAACATGGCGCCGCCGGGCACGATGATGCCGGGTAGATTCCCGCTACCGGCCAGGGCCATCATCATTGCCGGAAGTCCTTTGTCGCAGGTGGCGACGCCCATCACACCTTTTCGCCGTGGCAGAGACCGAATGAGTCTTCGCATCACCATGGCGGCGTCATTGCGATAGGGGAGACTGTCGTACATGCCTTCAGTCCCCTGTGTGCGCCCGTCGCAGGGGTCGCTGCAAAAGCCGGCGAAAGGAAGCCCCCCTTGCTGTTGGAGGGTGATCGCCGCTTCTTTGACCAGAAGACCGATCTCCCAGTGCCCTGAGTGGTACCCCAGGGCAATGGGGTGTCCATCACTGGCTCGCAAGCCGCCCAGAGTGCTGAGGATCAGGTACTGATCGCGGTTCGTATCCTCCGGTTTCCATCCCATGCCTGCGTCCTGGGTCATACCGAACAAATCGCCGCTCGGCGCGTATCGCAGGATCTCTTCCGTCAACGGGAGTTGGCCCTGCGGGCTTTGCCCATGCGTGCGCATGGAGGATATTGTCACGTCGTCGCCGACAATCGCTTCAAAGACGCGGGAGGTGCTGTTCATCGTGGGAATGTCCTGAGGGGGAAGAATCAAAGATCTCTCTGGGACCACTGGCCGTCGATCATACGCCACATGGAACCGGTCGGATTCTTGTTTTGGAGTTCCACGGGCAGTCGATGTGGACGGACGTTGTCATAACAATAGAGGGCGGCAAAACGGAGCATGGAGGCCGGCAATCCGACCGCCGTGAATCCGGGATGTCCGGTCGCCGGGTAAGGACCACCGTGATTCATGGACGTGACAACCGCCACGCCCGTCGGCGCCTTGTCGTTCAGAAGTCTGCCGACCTTGGGGCGAAGCTCCGGTTCGAGAATCTCATACTCACGATCGTCCCGCCCATTGGTATGGGAATAAATGCATCCGGTCAAATTGCCTTCCAGTACAGAGGCGACCTCTTTCATTTGCTGGAGATCGTCAACGACCACAATCAAACTGGCCGTTCCAAATGCCTCGGTCTGAAGCGCACCAGGATTGGCAAGAAATGTCCTGCCGTCGACACGCATCAGGGTATTGGCAAACCGATACCCTTCCTCTTCTTCAACTTTTTTGCCCCCCACGATCAATACCGCCCCGGCGGAATGCAGCGTCTCAACGGCCTTGGCAATGTTGTCCGGCCCGTCGGGTGAGAGCAGGACTCCCGGGGCATTTCCCGCAAAGGCCTGGGCCAGCGTTGTGATGAACTTCTCCGTCGGATCCCCTTTTTGCAGAATCATCAGTCCGGGATTCGTACAAAACTGGCCGGCTCCCAAGGCGCAGGACGCAAACAACTCGGCCGCGATTGCATCTGAACGTTCTTCCAAGGCCCC
The DNA here is from genome assembly GCA_018055905.1 of Phycisphaerae bacterium. Classification (GTDB taxonomy): domain Bacteria; phylum Planctomycetota; class Phycisphaerae; order Sedimentisphaerales; family Anaerobacaceae; genus PLanc-01. The sequence continues at coordinate 943 of JAGPGT010000146.1, read as the reverse complement.
GGGCAGAATAAAGATCGGGTTCACACTGGACATCTCCAGATAGATCGGTTTACCGGCTTGATCCGCCGCGGTTTTGAGCCGCAGGCCAGCCGATTTGCTGCCCGTAAAGGCAGAGGCGCCGATATCAGGATGGGAGACCAGTTGCAGTCCCAGCTCCGAAGACGTGCGGTAGATCATCTGCACGGTCGCCGGGGGAAGCCCTGTTTCCGTGAGGGCCTCAAAGGCCAGACGCGCAAAAATCAGGGTTGTTCCGGGATGCCCTGTGTTGGCCTTGGCAATCACCGGATTGCCGGCGGCGACCGCCGCGACGAAGTCACCGCCGGCGATGGAATTGAACGCAAACGGGAAATTGTTCGGTCCGAACACCGAAACCGGGCCATCCAGAGGGCCCATCATACTGCGTATATTGACGGAGGTTTCGATCGTGGCGCGGCACCAGCTCAACTCGCGTGCCGCGTGGGCGGCCTTACGCATTTGATCGGTAGTTCGGGGAAGCTCTCCCTTTCGGAGTCTCGGTTCCTTGGGCAATGCGGTTTCCCGATGGGCCATTTCCACCAGTTCGTCGGCATGAGCCTCGATTCCGTCCGCAAACCGATCCAGGAACTGGGCGAGCTTCTTCCGAGAGACTTTTCTTAGTTCAACGGCAGCCTGTTTTCCCGCCGCAATCGCTTCGTTTACATCGTCTGCGCCGCAAACCGGGTATATTTCGGGAAGCGTTTGCTTGCGGGCAGGATTCACTGCGTGGAAATGCCCCGTCGGATTCTTGGGATTACGCCATTGGCCTGCAATGAGCACCTTCTGATAATCCATATTCTTCTCCTGAATTTATGATTCGACCCGGTTCTCGAGAACCAGTGCGCCAATGGTGATGCGTACCTTGTCGCCTACGGACAGGGAAAACGTCTGTTCCGGGATGATGCCGGTGCCTGTCATGAGAAACGCG
>JAGPGT010000145.1:6571-9658 GCA_018055905.1 Phycisphaerae bacterium | reverse complement strand
AGAAGGAAGACCGAATTCTCTTGACCGTCACGATGTTTTTGCGTACTTATGTGCCCGAAAACCTGACAGGACTCCCTTTTGAAAGGTGCGTGTACGATGAAAATCAGCCAAAGAGCCAAGGCCGTAGCGCCGTCGGCGACCCTGGCGGTGACCAACCGGGCTAACGAGTTGAAGGCCCAGGGAATCGATATCGTGGGATTCGGGGCCGGTGAGCCCGATTTCGATACGCCGGACTACATCAAGGAAGCCGCCATCAAGGCCATGAAGGAGGGCAAGACCAAATACACACCCGCCTCCGGCATTCCTGAACTGCGAAAGGCCATCGCCCACAAGCTGCAGACGGAGAACGGCCTGAACTATACCCACGAGCAAATTGTCGTCAACATCGGCGGCAAGCACTCCGTCTATGAGGCCATGCAGGCCGTGCTCGATCCCGGTGACGAGGTCCTGCTGCCGGCGCCGTACTGGGTGACGTATCCCGAGGCGGCTGGCCTGGCCGGGGCGACCGTGAAGGTCCTGGAGACGGACAAGAAGAACGACTACAAGATCACGCCGGAACAGTTGAAGAAGGCGATCGGACCCAAGACCGCCATGCTGGTGCTCAATTCGCCCAGCAACCCCGGCGGTTTTACCTATACACCCGATGAACTGCGAGCGTTGGCCAAGGTGCTCGAAGGCACCAACGTTATCGTGATGTCCGACGAGATCTACGAGAAGCTTATTTACGGCGACACAAAGTTCATCAGTTTCGCAGCCCTGAGCCAGGACGCATTCAACCGTACGCTGACGCTCAACGGCCTGAGCAAGGCTTACTCGATGACCGGCTGGCGTCTGGGCTATACCGCCGGTCCGCTCGACGTCATCAAAGCGATGGCCCGCCTGCAGGATCATATGACCTCCAACCCGGTTACATTCGCCCAGTATGCTGCGATTGCGGCGATGGGTCCTCAATCGGCCGAAGCTATCGAGAAGATGCGGGTGGAATTTGAGAAACGGGCTCGTTATATGGCGGACCGCCTCCGGGCAATGCCCGGCGTCGAATGCGTTGAACCGACGGGCGCGTTCTATTGCTTCCCGGATGTGTCGGCGCATTACGGCCGGACCATTGGTGGTGTGAAGATCACCGGCAGCATGGACTTTTCCAAGGCCCTTTTGGAACAAGCCAACGTAGGCGTTGTGCCCGGCGCGCCCTTTGGCTGTGACAAGAACGTTCGCTTGAGTTTCGCGACCTCAATGCAACAGATCACCAAGGGCCTCGACCGTATGGAGAAATGGCTCCAGTAGTGGTGGTTCCCCATTAAATCCAGGATTCCGCGTCGGGCGGCGCGAGCCGAGAGACAGGTTCGTGCCGCCCGCGGCTTTCTTCCTCCGGAAGGGGGAGTATTGACGACCTAAGGGAAAAGGCGTATCCTCCCTGGGATAATCTGTCGGGATTTTTGGAAAGCCCTGGAATGAGCGCAAACGAAAGTTCTGTCGCCGGTCAGACATTGGGCCGGCTTGATCGAGAATCCTTTGCCGGCTGGCCGATGGTGATCGGCTGGGTGGCCATGTTGCTCTTCGCCTTTCATGCCTGCACCCACATGGTGGCGGCGGGGGACACCTGGGTCGCTATGGCCTGCGGACGACATTTCGTCAACCACGGTGTCAACACGGTCGAGCCGTTCAGCGCCAATTCCCACAAGCCCGGGCCGACGCCGGAAGAGGTCGCGACCTGGCCGGGTTGGGCTCGGTGGATCACCGACAAGGTCGGACTCGACACCGTTCGGCACTGGCATCCGACCGGCTGGGTGAATCAGAATTGGCTGACTCATGTGATCTTCTACAAGCTGACAACGACCCTGGGGTCGGTGTCCGACCCCTACTATAACGCCTTGGTCTACTGGAAGTTTTCCCTCTACTTCCTTGCGGCAGTCACCTTGTACGGAACCGCCAGGATCTACGGAGTGAACCGAGCTCTGGGGGTGATTGCCGTCTGTTTCGCTCTGTTCATCGGGCGATCGTTCTTCGATATCCGACCCGCGGGCTTCTCGAATCTGCTCACGGCGGTCCTGATCCTGATCTTCGCCCTGGCGAGCTATCGCAACATCCTGTACATCTGGCTGATCGTGCCTTTGATCATCTTCTGGTCCAACGTCCACGGCGGTTATATCTACGCTTTCATCGTCTTGGTGCCCTTCGTGGCGTGGCATGCCCTGATGAATCTCCCTCGCCGATGGCTTGTCGCGGCCTATGGTATTGTGCTGTGGCTGGTTCTCTACGGTCTGGTTCGTCAGTTTCGCAGTCACGAGTTCCTCAAACCCATCCCGCTCCGCGCCGATGGGACGTTCTACCTGCTGGTTCTCGCGATCGGCGGGAGCATTGCGTTGACGGTCAGACATCGGGTGACCCATGGCCCGATCGTCGCTTATCACACCCTTGTGTCGTGTGTTCTGTTCGTGATTTTGCTACTGGCACGGTTTTTTCCGGTCTTGCCGGCGCAATTGAGCAGCCAGGAGCGAGCCGAATTTCAGATCCACACCACCGGCGCGATGCTTTCCTACCTCGGCATCTTCACGGTGGCGATGGTCGTGGGCGCCGTCGTCGTGGCCCTCAAAGAAAAAGTTGTGCAGGCGATGAATGTCCGAGGGATTGTACACGTGGTCGCCGCAGGGTTCGTGGCGTTCGTCGCGATGGTGATCTTCAATCCGTTCCATCTGACGAACCTCACGCACACCTTCGTGATTTCGGTCAGCAAGCACGCGGAACGTTGGCGCGATGTCCACGAGTGGCATCGGGCGTTCGACTGGACCAATCCAGTCGGAACTGCGGTGCCGTTCGCGGTGATGTATGCCCTCGCCTGGCTCGTTCTCCTGGTCTGGGGCATCATCCATGTGTATATGTCGCGGATCGTGAATGCTCCGGTTCCCCGAAAAGTCAAGGCTTCTGGGGACTATGCTTGGCCGAAGCTGGACTTTTCATTGCTGCTGATCGCGGCGATGACGATCTACATGGCGATTCGGTCCCGTCGGTTCATCCCCATCGCAGGGTTTGCCGCCTGTCCGGTGATTGCGATTCTGATCGATCACACGGTACGGATCGTCGCGGCGA
>JAGPGT010000145.1:0-6471 GCA_018055905.1 Phycisphaerae bacterium | reverse complement strand
CCCGCTCCTTTGCTGGAGATGTTGCTGATCGGGACTCAGTTTCCGGATCTTCGATCCCGAATCGACGAAATGTGTCACCGATATGCGCAGGATTTCGCAAAGAAAATCCAGGAGTATGCGGGACGGGACGGGTTCAACACCCGCCTGGAGGCGATCCGCCTGGTGATGATCCGTCTTCAACAGACGGCGCTGGCCGGCCAGAACAAAGAACTGGCCGAGGTCTATGACCGGCAGATCGATGCCTACGAAAGACAGCGAACGGCGATTCTGTCGAAGAAAAGGTGGTGAACCATGGCGAAGTCCATCGAGCGGCGCGACGTGCGACACGAGACCACGTCGCCTGTTTCCATTTCGGTGTTCTTTCCATGCTATAACGAACAGGACAATATCGAAAAGACTGCCAAACAGGCAATCCAGGTGCTCGAAGGACTACAGGCGGATTACGAGGTGATCATCGTCAATGACGGCAGTTCGGATAAGACCGCCGAGGTTGCGGATCGAATCGCGGCCGCCAATCCGCGGGTGCGTGCGATCCATCATCCCAGCAACCGGGGATATGGAGCCGCATTGCAGTCGGGGTTTCGCGCCGCTACCAAGGAACTGGTCTTCTACACCGACGGCGACGGCCAGTTCGACCTGATGGAGCTTCCGCCCCTGCTTGAATTAATGAAGGACTTCGATATTGTCAGTTGCTACCGGATGGACCGAAAGGACACGCCGCTTCGCCGGCTCAATGGATGGCTCTGGACGAAAATGAACAATGTGATCTTTTCGCTCAACGTTCGCGATATCGACTGCGCTTTTAAACTTTTTAAGAGGGAGATCTTCGATAGGATGACAATGGAAAGCCAAGGGGCCCTGATCGCCACGGAGATCCTTGCCCGCGCCGTTCGAAAAGGGTACGCCATCACGCAACGGGGTGTCCACCATTACCCTCGCACGATCGGCCGGGCAACCGGAGGCAACCCCAGGGTCATTCTGAAGGCATTCAAAGAGCTGATCAAACTTCGCAGACACATCGTGTCCGACTGCTAGCGACGAGTCGATCAATCATGCCTGCGAACCTCATCCACTATGCACAAACAAAAGGTCAATCTCTTCATCTACGGTTCCCTTCGGGACAGTCGGGTTTTTCAGTCGGTCAGCGGTTTTAGCTTTACACGAAGACCCTCGCGACTGGACGCCAAGACGTTGTTCGCGGAACTGGCATTCCTGCCGCACTACCGCCGGGTCAGTCCCGATAACGTCTATTACTACGCCGTCCCCGCACCGGATGCGAGGATTGAGGGATATGTCATTCACGATGTGCCCATGGCCGCTATGGCGGAGATCGATCGCTACGAGGGCAAACGCTACCGACGGGAAACCGTGAAGGTGCACACGGGACACGGAATCGTCGAGGCCCAAGCCTATCTCGTCACGACCGAAGCAATGCGAAAGCAGTTTGGAGACCGGTTCCACGTCAATCTGATCCACGAATTGTGGCTGCGAAAGCGCATCCGGAAGTTTCTCAAGAAGCACACCCGTCCCGGCGACCGGACGCCCGACGCCGAGCTGGAGCGTCAGGCGGAGCGAGAACTCCTGGCGGCTACCGAGCGGGATCTGGTGATGACCCATTATCGTCGGGACGCGGTCAGCGATTATTACCTTGAACGCGAGCTGGATCGCCCTCGCCCGAGCATCAAGCATCTGTACCGCGATCCTGAAGCGGTCCCGTACATTCGTAACTACTTGGCTCTAGTGATCCGCCAGGTGTTACTCAACCAGTTCGAGGAGGAGATGGAGAGCCGATTTCGATTTGAGCTGGAACACATGAGAACCAGCCTGCGGTACTTCGCGCGATCGGTCAGCCTCGTAGCGTGTCTGGGCATCCTCAACGCCAACAGCAGCGTCGTCGACCCGATCATTCAGAAGGGTCTCGACAATATGCCGTATGAGAAGAACGACCTGATTGACTATGTCAAATATGCGGTTCGGGCGGTCAAGAGCATCTTCGATGCCCGTGTCGCGGAAGATTATCTGAACCGGATCCGCGCCAATCTTCAACCCGGTCTGGTGCCCCTCGGATGCGAACTGGAAATGAGCAATTTGGGAGCTGCGGCGGTCGAGCCGCTACGGAGCCAGATCGGAGCGGTCGACGCCGTGTACGATGGATTCAAATACTTCTACGATTTTCATCTGGATGTTCTATGCTGGAAACTGGGCGGATACATCGACGACCACAGCGGTTATAACGACCGCCCTCGACGGCAGGGATTCTTCGAGATTGCCCCGGGCCGACTCAGCGTTGCAGGCGAACTGTCCCGTCCCGCCACCGGCGATCCTTGGCTGTTGAGCCGCCTGATTCACGATCTGATCGGTTTCTTTCAGATCCGACCGCACAGTCTGCACCTGTCTTTCCAGATGCGAAAGACCCAGATCGGTCGTCAGCGGGTTTTGCCGCTGGGATTTGTGCAATGCCTCTTGGCTCTCGGCGGAGGACTGGAGAGTAAACCGGGGGGCGGCATGTGGATCTCCCGGTTGTGTAAAGGAGAGATTGTCCAGCAGGCCTATGGCGAGGAATTGGTGTTTGCCCGAACGAGCCGGCGGAACTGGTATCTGGGCGGTAACGACGATGTCGCCGATCGGCCGCCCTCCCAAGCCATGACGTGCATCCAGCAATACAAGTTCATCCGGTTGGACCGGCAGATGAATTACGAGCCGCTGATCCTGGGCCTCAAAGGTCTGAATCTACAATACAATCCCGGAGACTACCTGACAGCCGAGCAGATGAAGCGCAATCCGCGTCTGGCCGCACGATATGAGGAGCTCAAGAAGTGGGCCCACAACCCCGAGCCTATCGGGAATCGAACGATCCAGCGGTTCCTGGACACGGTCCATCGCGGCCTGATGAATGAACGCCATCGCCAGCCCGCCCACAGGCTGCACTATATCGACTATGCCATCAGCGCCATCGAGACGCAGTTGAGGCAATTCAACGACCAGGTTAAGAGCATCGGCTCCGAACCGACTCTCTATTGAGACTGCCTCCCATAAGCCGGGGTCTGTTTGAGCCGTTGGATGGCGAAGCTGACGATTTCATCATGGTCGAAAGCCATCGGCGGAAGATCTTCGATGTCGAACCATCGGACGTGCTCGGCGTCATCAGCCGCCCGGACCCGTTCCCAGTCCTTCTCTGCGATCCCAAAATAAACCACGGTGATCGTCCGGCCGCGCGGATCCCGGCCGGGACGTCCGAAAGTCCGGAGTTGATCCAAGGCGATGCCTTTGAGCCCCGTCTCCTCTGCCAGTTCCCTGGCGACCGCATCGGGCAGATCCTCGTCAATCTCGACGAACCCACCGGGGAGAGCCCACCTGCCCTTGTACGGGTCCCGCTTCCGTTGGATCAGCAGCACCCGAGGTTTGCCGTCGAAGAACGCAAAGACTGCGGCGTCGGCCGTGACCATCGGTCGGGGCCACTCGTAAACATACTTGCCTTTCTCCGCCATCAGTACGAACTCCTTTCTTACGCCTCGGTATTCGGTGACCATTGTAGGACACTCATGCAGAAGAGGGAAGCACAGTTCCGGATTTCTGGCGAAGGAAGGAACCTTGTTTTTCCAAGTGTTGGAACTTTCTTCAAACTGCAGACTTCAAACTTCCGAATCCTTCGCATAGAATCCCGTCCTGATGCCCCAAGACTACCAGAACATCCTGCTCATCAAACCCAGTTCGCTGGGCGATATTATCATGGCGTTGCCGGCCCTGTCGTCGCTGCGTCGTAACTTCCCCCAGGCCCGAATCAGTTGGCTGGTCCGCCCGGAGTTTGCGCCGATTCTTGAGGAACATCCGCATCTCGATGAAATCATTCTGTTCGACCGAAAGACCCTGGGCGGCGCGTGGTGTCGTCCTACCGCGTTCGGGCAGTTGATGGATCTGATCGGTCGCCTACGTCACAACCGCTTCGACGCGGTGCTTGATCTCCAGGGTCTCTTTCGCACAGCTTCTCTGGCCTGGTTGTCCGGCTGCAAACAACGGTTTGGCCCGGTCTGGCGCAAGGAGTTCGCACATCTGTTCTACACGACGGCTGTCGTGCCTCAGAGGGAATGGATTCACGTCATCGACACCTATCGCAAATTGATCGAAGCAATGGGAGGGCGGGATGTGGACGTGGAGTTTGTGCTGCCGCACAAGCCGGCTGCGGCTGCCTCGGCACAGAAATTGTTGACAGAGCACAAAATCGTCGCACACCGATACGCGGTAATCATCCCCGGTTCGGCCCAGGTCAGCAAGTGCTGGCCCGCGGATCGATTCGCCGCGATCGCGGACCGCCTCGCGTCCGAACACGAGCTGGCCGTCGTCGCCACTGGCGGCAGATCCGAGAGCCCCATGATCGAGCAAATCCAGAGCCTGACAAAACACTCGATTGCCAATCTGGCCGGAAAGACTTCGTTGCCGCAGTTGGTTGAAGTGCTTCGTCAGGCGACGATCGTCGTCAGCAACGATACGGGTCCCGGCCACATCGCCGCGGCCTTGGGCAGACCCCTGGTGATGTTGTTCAGTTGGTCAAATCCGCTGCGAGTCGGTCCCTACGGCCGCCCGGACTGTATCGTAGGCCGTGACGTGCAAAACAGGGGCTTGGCGATCAAAAGCCACGATCCCCAGCATGCTGTCGGCTGCATCACGTTCAACGAGGTTTATACGAAGGTTGTAGAGCAACTCGGGAGTGCGTCGTAGCGCATCCCCAGAACCGCCCTATCGTTTCGTCACCACCGTGGCACAGCGGTCGCAGATGTCCGGATGGTTGGTGTTCGTGCCGACGCTCGGCCAATAGTTCCAGCATCGCTGGCACTTGGCGTGCGGGCTCTTGGTCGCCGTCACGGTTGTTTGGGTTGCGCCTTCTTCGAGTATTATCTCGCTGACGATACAAAGGCTCGCAAACTGATTGACACCGAATTTCCGGATCGCTGCTGCGTCTTCCGGGTCGCACCGCATTGTGACCGATGCTTCCTGATTGCTGGCGATGATCTTGTCCTTGCGGAGGCCCTCAAGAACCTTCAGGACCTCGTCCCGCAGCCCCATCAGTTGCGCCCATTTCGCCTCTTCGCTGACGTGGTCGATTTGGGGATCGACTTTGGGCATGTGGGCCAAGTGGACGCTGGCACAGTCCTCGGGCTTGACCGCCATCGCCTCCCAGGCCTCTTCAGCCGTGTGGACCAAGATCGGTGCGAACATCCGCACCAACGCGCCCAGGACCTCGTACATCGCGGTCTGCCCGCTGCGGCGGGACAGGCTGCCGGCGGCGTCGCAATACATGCGGTCCTTCAACACGTCCATGTAGATACTGCTCATTTCGACCGAACAGAAGTTGTACAGCGACGAAAAAACACGGTGGTATGTGAACTCCTCGTATGCCTCGGTGACTTCTGCGATCAGCTTTTGAAGTTGCTGCATCGCCCACCTGTCGATTTCGAGCATCTGCTCGTAGGGAACGGCATCCTTCTTCGGATCGAAATCGCTGAGGTTTCCGAAAAGGTACCGAAACGTGTTACGGATTTTGCGGTAGGCGTCCTGTGTGCGGCCGATCAATTCATCGTTGCAACGGACGTCTTCCTGGTAGTTGACGCTGGAAACCCACAACCGCAGGATATCCGAACCGTACTTGGCGATCTCGTCCTGGGCGTTGACGTAGTTGCCCAGCGACTTGGATTGCTTCATGCCTTTTTCATCGACGGTGAATCCGTGCGTCAGAACGCTCTTGAACGGAGGTCGGGAAATCACCCCCAGCGCCGGAAGCAGCGAAAGTTGGAACCAACCCCGATGCTGATCGGAGCCTTCGAGATACAGATCCACCGGCACCGGCCACCCCTCCCGCCGTTTGCAGACGCTGTACCAACTGCATCCGGATTCGAACCACACGTCAAAGATGTTTTCCTCTTTTTGCAGTTCGTCGAGGTGGAAGCCCTCGGGCAGCTTGAAGTCGTCCCCGAGGATCTGCCGCGGCGTGTGTGTGAACCAACTGTCCGAACCATGCTTGGCGACATGGGCCGCCACGGCCAGGACCGATTCTTTCGTCAGCAGAACCTGGCCGTTGGCGTTCGTGAAAACAGGGATCGGCAGACCCCAGCTTCGTTGACGACTGATACACCAGTCGGGCCGGGATTCAAGCATGCCCGCGATACGTTTCTGTCCCCAAGCGGGGATCCAACGGACCTGGTCGAGGCCCTCCATCGCCATCTGGCGGAGTGTCTTGCTCGTATCGGGGGACTCTCTGTCGACGCCGACAAACCACTGCTCGGTGGCGCGAAAAACCACCGGGTCCCGGCTGCGCCAACAGTGGGGATAGCTGTGCTGGATCTGACTGTGGGCGAAGAGCCACCCGTGATCCTGGAGCCAGGCGTTGACTTCCTTTTCCACGTGGAGCACGTTCTTGCCACGGAGCCACTGCGGGACCGTATCGTCGTAACGGCCGTCATTCTTGACGGGCGAGTA
>JAGPGT010000144.1 GCA_018055905.1 Phycisphaerae bacterium | reverse complement strand
GGGCCGAAACGGTCTCCTACGAGGACTTCATGCGCCTCGGGGGCTTTGCGGGATGCAAGAAGGCGGGGGTGTGGCGCCTGGAGGGCAAGGGCTACATCGTGCAGGACGGGGACATCCTGTCCATCCGGGCGGGCAGTTGAGCCAGCCGCCATACCGAAGCGCCCCAACTGAACACGGATAACGCATACACCTATGAGTCATCGAAATTATTAATGTGCAATCTTGTTGATTTGCATTTGATATGCTGACTGAACATAACGCTCTCGTACAACGATGAACAGAGAAGCGCTCCATTTACGCGGTTTCAAGCAATGCCTCGATGCGAGTACGTAGTTGCTCCACATCGGATCCTGAGTAGTCCGTCTCGATTTTCAGAAACGGCAGGCCGAATCGGTCCCGGACGTGCCGTTCTATCCGCCAGGATTCGATGTTGTAGGTATGGCAGGCCTGGAGGATCACGTCGATGACGACGTCCGGCCTGAACCGCAGGATCATCTCGTCGAGCGCGTCGAATCGCCTTCGGTTGGGCGTCATGCAGGCGCAGGGAATTTTCAGAGAGCCCGCGGCAACGGCACTCAACGGATCGCCGGTTCCCTCGTCCACCCGAATGGAATAGCCCTTCATTCCGCTGCATCCCTCCATTGCGACGACGACACCTCCCGCATCTTCGATGATCCGGAGCACCTTTCGGGCCTCGCCCCCGATGGGGCAACCGCTCACGAGAACGCGGGGCGAACGGGGCTGGCCGAAGCCGATGCCCCCGGCTACCCGTGCATTGAGCCTTTCAATAACGGGTTCGATAAACCGGTGAAGCTCTCCGCTGTGCGTCACGGGATCGAGCCCGACGATATCGAGCACCTCGCTCCAGTGGATAGCTGGCGGGTTCAATGCGGCATATTCGAAGACGCGATTGACCAAGCGGCACTTGGTGTTCGTCTCCCGGATCTCGGCCTCGATCCTCTCATCCCGGATGTCCACCTCAAAGGTCTCTTCCAGGAACGCTTTTAACTTCCTGACCATATCGGTCCAGTGGGCGAGAGCCCCTGCTCGTCAGCAAGGTAGGGAAGGTCCATGACGTGCGTCGGCTTGAGATGGGAGATCAGTTCGTACATCTTCTTCTTGCCATCGCAGGTCGTTTCGCCGACGACGGCTTCGGAGAGTTCGTAGAGAGGGCACGTTTTCGTTTTGATAAAGCCGAAGCTGGACTTGATCAGCGGGCAAAGATTGGCGGGAAGGACCGCCTCGGCGGCGGGGATCGTCCTTCCGGAAGAGGCGCAGAGGAAGGCGGGAACGGCCCCTATGGACCGGATCAGCTCCAGCGGCGCGTAGCCACAATACAGGCCGATGACGTGCGCGCCCTTTCTTCGTTTCGACAAGACGACATCGAGAATCCGTCCGGCCGGGTCGGCCACATAGGCATCGTTGATAAGCGGTTCAATCGACGTGTTCATTGTTCTATACTTTCGCACCTGTGCGTCCATGGGAGAAGGAAATCGCCGCCTCCTGCTCCAGGATGGACAGGATCCGCTCGGCCAGCCTACCATAGGACGAGTTTGCCCGGTCCCGGGGACGTTCCATGTCCACGTCGATGATTTCGAGGATCCGGCCCGGCCTCGCGGACATGACTATGATGCGGTCCGCCAGGTAGATAGCCTCGTCGACGCCATGCGTCACGAAGAGAATCGTCTTGCGGTGATTCTCCCAGACGCGCAGGAGTTCCTTCTGAAGAAGGATTCTCGTGTGCGCATCGAGGGCCCCGAAGGGTTCGTCCATGAGAAGGACATCGGGGTCGTTTGCGAGGGCCCGGACAATGGCGACGCGCTGCCTCATCCCGCCTGAGAGCTCATGTGGAAAGGCCCGCGAGAACATTTCCATGCCGACAAGACGCAGGTAATCCATCGCTTTTTCCTCTCGCTCGTCCCGTGGCGTGCCGCTGAATTCGGGGCCCAGAGCGACGTTGTCGAGTACGCTTCTCCAGGGAAGAAGGGAGTACTCCTGGAAGACCATTCCGATTTCGCGCCTCGACCGGCTGACCGCATCCCCCCGGTAGACGATCCGGCCCGAAGTGATGGACTCGAGTCCGGCGATCATCCGCAGAAGCGTCGATTTCCCGCAGCCCGAGGGGCCCACGACGCAGATGAAGTCGTTTTCCGGGATGTCGAAACTCACCTCCGACAACGCTTCCAGGGAGCCGCCGCTGTTCGTCCGGAAGGTCTTGCAAAGCGTCTCAATGCGGAGAACGGGGTCGGCCTTCATCGCGTCAACCTTGTCCAGACGAACTTGCGATCTTCGATAAGGCGGAAACAAAGGTCCAGAAGCGCGCCGACAGCACCGATGCTGATCATGCCAGCAATCACGATGTCCGTCCGGGCAAGTGTGTAGGCATGCGTGATGAGGTAGCCCACACCGGAAAGGCTCCCCGGCAGCATCTCCGCAGATACGAGGCACATCCAGGCTACCCCCAGCCCGATCCGCATGCCGTTGACAATGGAAGGAGAGGACGCGGGCAGCAGGATCTTCCGGAATATGTCCCACTCGCTAGCTCCCAGAACGCGGGCCGAGTCCAGCAGGGTGCTACGCACGTTCATCACGCCGTGAATGGAACTCGTCAGGATGGGGTAAAAGGCCCCGATGAATATAATGAATATCATCGAGAACTTGAGATTATTGAGATACAGGTACGCCGTGCCTCTCTGCACGTCGAATAGGGTGGCCGGGCTGGCCACCCCGAACCAGGCCAGCACCAGCGGCACCCAGGCAAGGGGCGGGATGGGCCTGAACAGTGCAAGGAACCCGTTGAGGAGCCGGAAGGCCGGTCCGTAATAGCCCATAAGGATCCCCAGGGGCACGGCGAGGCAGACGGCGAGCAGATAGCCCGCGAGCACCCGGACGAGACTGACAGCCACGTTTGTGGCGAGAGACCCCATCGCAATGAGGCCTTCGGCCGGTTGCAGAAACAATTCGGCCACCTGCCCGACGCCGGGCAGGATGACCTCATTGTTCAGTTGCTTTGCGGCAACGCTCCAGAAAACGAGAAAAAGACCGGGTACCAGCAGATAGGAGCCGAACCGGAGGAGAATCGTCTGCAGAGACATATTACAATCGTACCCTGTCGATGAACCGCATATCGAAAAGAGCGGGTTTGGCCTCGTCAAGCGTTTTGCCCTTCAGCCGTCCGGTGAAATTGCCCATGCGATTCAGGATCGTCATGTACTCGCCTGCTCCCCGCATCCAGCTTTTCGTGAACTTCGGCAGGTAGACGAGCGTCGATGCCTTGGCCGCATCCGTCGGAAGGCCGATCCATGCGGCAGTCAGGGTCCCCGCTTCCGTCCGGTTCTTGTTGCACCAGGCATTGGTCTTGGCAATGAGCTCCACGAATTTCTGCACAACATTGGGGTGCGTGGCGATGGTTTCGTCAGCGGCAACCGTGACGCAGCAAGGGAAGTCATGCCAGTAGCCCACGGGGGGCAAATCCCGCAATTCAACGATGATTTTCCCTACGCCCCTGCTTACAGCGACTTCAGGGAATGGCGAGGGACCAACGATCGCCTCGACCTGCTTGCTCGTCAGGGCGGGGATCATGTTCGTTGTTTCCTTCAGGTCGGCAAGGAGGACCTGGGCCGACTGGTCATTGGGGTCTTCCGTCACCTTGATCCCGGACTGCTCCAGCGCCCTTTCGAGGACGATCTTCGGCGCACTCGTGGGCGAGTGATACCCGATCTTGATGGGCTGCTTTGCCTTTCTGACATGGGCCAGGAAAGAGTCCCAGTCCGACAGCGGGGAATCCTTGGGTGCCACGAGGGCCATCCCCTCGGTCTGCAGGGAACTCAAAATCTTCATCGGAGTCCCCTTGTCGATGCCGGCCATGATGGCGGTCACTGAGGCCATGGCCAGATCGAGTTGCTTTCTGGCGAACAGCGCTGCAGTCTCAGCGCCGCTTTTCGCCACGACTAGCTGGAAGGTGGCGATTGGCTTGCCGTCGGCCACCAGTTCATACTTGTCCTTGTCGACGATCGGTTTGAGGTAAACGCCCATGCTGCGGAAGGACTCTCCCTTCTGCGCCGCCACCATGAGCGGCGTGTGGTGGGTGGTGAAAATGTAACCGACCTTGAGGTTCGGGATATCGGCCGCCCAAACGCCCGAAACCAAAGACGCGATCACAAATGGAGTGATGAACAACGTTCGTTTCAGCATTGACAACATGGATTTCTATACCTCCCTAGCTTTTGTGCTCGTTTGCCGCTAAAGGATCTGCGGCGGCATCATGGCCTATTGCCGGACTTCCCGGTCAACCCCAGATAATCGAAAGCGTTCCCCTTCCGCCTATAGAGTCTGCCGGCGGGCATGGATGACTGCGCCATCATCCCGAACAGCCAGTCGAGACTCTCTTCATAAAATTTGATGGTCATGCCGCAATCCGAGGAAATCTGCCGCGGTGTTGGGATCAGCTCCACAGGAATGCCCTGTGCCAGCGCCTCTTTTTCCAACTTCAGGACAAAGTGAACCGATGGTAGAATCAGCACGTAATACCTGTCGTTGCTCATGGACCCTCAGCCGGCTATCGCCTCCAGCGCCCGGACAGCTTCCTGTACGTCGCCTTTTGTGTTCAGATAGCTCATGGAGAACCGCACCGTACCCCGGGGGAATGTCCCCAGGGTTCGATGGGCAAGCGGAGCGCAGTGGAGGCTTGCCCGGGTGGCGATCCCGAAATCTCGATCCAGCAGGCGTGCGACTTCACCCGGGTCCTTACCGTCGATGGTGATGGAGACGACTGCCGTCTGCTTTTCCGGATCCTGAATCCCGTGGATCCTGATCTTCCCGTTGCCGGAAAGGCCGTCGAGAAGAAGCCTTGTGAGAGATATCTCGTGATCTCGGATCGTCTGCAGCCCCTCCTTCCGTATGAACTCCACGCCGGCGTGCAGACCACTGAGGCCCGGGACGTTCAGCGTTCCCGACTCCAGAGCGTCGGGCAGATAATCGGGCTGGCTCAGCTCTTCCGAACGACTCCCGGTGCCCCCCTGGATGAAAGGCTCCAAGCGGATTTCCTTTCCGACACAGAGCCCCCCCGTGCCCATGGGGCCGTAAAGGCCCTTGTGGCCGGAAAAGGCAAGCATGTCGATACCGGCATCCTGAACGTCGACGGGCAGGACCCCGGCCGTCTGTGCCGAGTCGACCAGCAGCGGGATGTCGGGCAGTAACTTCTTGACTTCCTTCACAGGGAGAAGCGTCCCGCAGACATTGGATGCGTGCGTGAGAACAATTAGGCGGGTGCTTTTTGTCGCTGCCTTCCTCACCTCGTCCGGATCAAGCTCGCCCCGGGGGCTGCAGGGAATCACCGTGTACTTGATCAAGCCTCTTTCTCTCAGGGTATGCAGGGGCCGCATCACCGAGTTGTGCTCCATAGAGGACGTGATGACGTGGCCGCCGCTCCTCAGGAACCCCTGCAGGGCCGTATTCAGGGCCCCCGTGGCATTCCACGTAAATACGATCCGCGAGGAATCGCCGGTGTTGAACAGCTCTGCAACGGCTTCCCGGGCGGCAAAAACCTCGCGGGCCGCTTCCACCGCCAGGCGATGACCGCTTCGCCCCGGATTGCCGCACTTTTGTTTTCCGCAGGCGACGACAGCCTCCCATACCGTGTCCGGTTTCGGCCAGGTCGTTGCCGCATTGTCGAGATATATCAAGGCTGCACCACTTTTTCGAAACTCTGCAGGGAAGAAATGATTTCGAACATGTTGGTCACTTTCCCGACCCTGAGCTTGTCCTTGAGGCGGAAATAATCAAGACACGTTCCGCAGGACACGATCTCGACACCTTTGTCCTCGAAGGCCCTCAATGCATCCAGCACCAGGGACCCCTCCGTTGCGAGCTTCACGCCGGAGTTGAGGAAGACCATGCGCTTCGGCAAGGGCGGCGTTTCAAAAAGCGCCTGGATAAAGCTCCTCATCAGTAATTTTCCGAGTTCATCGTCACCGCGTCCAATCGTCTCCGATGACAGGTAAACGAGGAGCATCTCCTGTTTTGCTTGAGCAGATGCCATGGTCTCGCAGGCTTCAGCGGTCTTGCGCTTCAAGGAAAGGCGTATGATTGTCCCCTCTCTGCCGATATGGCACACCGCCCAATTGCGCCCGGCAGCATAGAGCGATACATTCTGGCATGCGGTTTCGTCGTCTACAATGACGTCGACATCCTCTCCCGAATACTCGTCCAGGACTTTCTTCGTCTCCAACACGGGCCGTGGGCAGGACAGCCCCCGGCAATCGATGATTTTCTTGCTCATGGGCAACTCTCCTCCCTTTCAGTTTAGGCTGTCGAAAAGAGCCTCGACCCGCGCCCGGATCTGCTCGACATCCCCGTCGGAATAGTCCGTCTCGATCTTTAGGAAGGGAAGCCCGTACCGGTCCTTCACATGGTTCATGATCTTGTAGGACTCCACGTTGTAGGAATGACAGGCGTGAAGGACGACATCGACGACGACATCCGGCTTAAACCGTTCAACCAGGCCGTCGAGTTCGCGAAGTCTTCTCAGATTGGGCGTCATGCATGAGCAGGGGAGCTTGAGGTAACGTCTCGCGACCGAGGCGATGGGGTCCCCCGTGCCCTCCTCAATGTCAGACATGAATGGTTTCATCCCCGTGCAGGCATCCATCGCCACAACCACGCCGCCCACTTCTTCGATGATCCTGTAGACCTTCATCGAATCCCCGCCAAGAGGGCAGCCTGTGACCAGCACCCGGGGCGCTGACTTCATGCCGTAATGAATGCCCGCGGCCTTCCTTTTCTCCAGGCTCTCGATCGCCTTTTCCAAAACGGGGGTCACGTCGACCGTGGAGGCCACCTGGGAAAGGAGGCCCAATTCGTAGTTCTCGCCCCAGCTGAGAACGGGTGGCTTTTCGGCGGAAAAGTCGTAAATCCGTTGCATCAGCCGGTTCTTGCGGTTCGTCGCCCTGATCTCTTCTTCGATGCCGTCTTCAGATATGCTGCAATTGAAGGTCTTCTCGAGAAAGGTTGCCACTTTTCGGATCATGGCGGTCCAGTTCTTCCGGGCTTCCTCCTCGTCGGGAAGCTGGGGTAGATCCATGACGTGCATGGGTTTGTAATCGGCGATCAGTTCGAACATCTTCTTTTTCCCGTCGCAGGTCGTCTCCGCAATGATGGCATCGGAGAGCGCAAAAAACGGACAGGTGTCGGTGATGATGAAACCGTAGCTGGATTTGATGAGAGGGCAGAGGTTGGCCGGCAGGACGGCTTCCGCAGCGGCGATCGTCTTGTTGGCAAAGGCGCACAGGATGGCAGGCACGGCGCCGGCGGCCCGGATGACTTCCATGGGGGCGTAGCCGCAATAAGTGCCGGCAACGGGCAACCCTTTCGTCCGTTTCGCCTGCAGGTACTGCAGAACGCGTTTCGTGGCTTCCCCGTTGAATTCATCATTGATCACGTGGGCGACTTCGGTCCGATTGAATGGCATTTTTCTTCTCCTTTTCCGTTATGCTTCCGAGGCAATCAGCGCACACCCCAGGGCCCCCACAATCTGTGGGTCCTCGGGCACAATGACGTGCCTGCCGAGGTACTCTTCGATCTGCCTGCGCATGCAGGGGTTCAGGGCCACGCCCCCGGCAAAGAGGACCTCCTCCCGGATGGACACCTTCTCAAGCAGGGAGACGGCCCGTCTTGCCACGGATTGATGGATGCCCAGAGCAATTCCGGAACGGGACGATCCGCGGGCGATCATAGAGATCACCTCCGATTCGGCAAAAACCGTGCACATGCTGTTGATTGTCTCCGCTCTTTCCGCCGATCGGGCGGCGTCTATGAAGTCCGCCAGGGAAAGTCCGAGCGCCGTCGCCATGACCTCGAGAAAACGTCCGGTGCCGGCGGCGCACTTGTCGTTCATATGGAATTTGACAATTCTGCCTCCGTCGTCCAGGGAAATCGCTTTCGTATCCTGCCCGCCGATATCCAGAACCGTGCGGCAGGTCTTGCGTAGGGTGTTGGCACCCCGGGCAAACGCCTTGATTTCACTGACCGCCTCGCAGGGAACATAGCACTTGAGCAGGTGCCGGCCGTACCCCGTGGCGATGATGCGATTTCCGTCAAGACCGCTGAGCATCTGCCGGCACAGGGTCAGCGGATCGTGGGTATTAACTTCCTTGCGGCTCACCGCAATGTCGCCGTTCTCGCAGACGACGAGCTTGACGGTGCGGGAACCGATGTCCAGGCCGATTCCTTTCATTGCATGCTCCCTTTCTCGCGGCAGGCAAAGCTCGGGCGGAACCTTCTAACAGGCGCGAAGCAATCCCTCGATGCGGACCGGATTTTCTTTTCGAGACGATCTGTCAAGGGCAACCTGCCTGAGCAATCCCGCCGGTGCGACCACGGCGAGACCCGGCATGGCTGCTAGGCAAGCAGTGGGAAATCGGCGGGCAGATGCACCGAAGAGAGCCTCCCGGGCTCTCCGCCGGTACCTCAGCACGAAAAGATGAAATGTGTATCCACGTATTCCATTCCGAGTTTTTCTTCGTTCAAGTCGGTAGAAAAGCGAATGGAGTAACCGACTATGCCCGGTGTCTTTTGTCCCTCAGATTACCAGAGGCCAGCCTTTTTGAGTTCCGTAAATGAGCCGCCGAAGTAGCTGCTGTTCCAGAACGCCTTGTGGGCGATTTCCTCGGCTACTTTCATGGCCGCATCGGGCCGGTCGGCAAAGACAATGACCCATGTTCCCTTGTCGGTGTACGGGAGCGGGCCACCGATATTCGCCTTGTCCACCTCTCCCGACTGGATGCTGACTGCGCCGGGAACGGTGTCCTGAGCAAAGTGGGTCTTATTTCGCGCATCCACAAACACGGCCGTCTTCTCACGCGAGAAGATGTATTTGAACCCTTCCAGATCGGTCTGCACCGTGTTGCCTTCCGCTCTCCAGACGGGAAGGCCCAGCTGATAACGTTTGACGTTCATGTAGCCCCTCTTGAAGAGGTCCTCTGCGACACGCTCCACTTTGTGACAGTATGGACCGTTACAGTAAATAACCATCCCGGCGTTTTTGTCGGGCAGGAGCTTTGCCATTGCTTCGAGCTCGGTTTCAAAGATATTGAGGCTTCCCGGAATGTGGGCGATCGAATACTCCTTCGGCGATCGCACATCGACAACAGGCTCGGTTTTGTTCAGAAGGATTGTTTTCACCTGTTCGGAGGAGACTTCGGCGCCGATCGGGGGTGGCTGCCTATGGGACGGGGTCTTTACCGGCTGCACCTGTGCAAAACCGCTCGCGGGTAATAAAAGGCAGGTGAAGAAGATGAGAGCTGCATACGCGATCCGACGGCATGCGCTGCGATCGTTACTCTTCATGATCACCTCATTACGATTATTGCACGGCTGTTAAAATTCCCGCGCGTTCAATGTCATCTTATTCGGCGATTTCCGGTAAGCGATGATGCATGAATTCGATGATTCATACATAACGTTTAGTAATATGTCAAATAGATAATATTATAATCTGAACGCGCGGGCAGGGGTGAGGGCTGATAAAATCATCAATCAGAGTATTATAGGTTGTAATGGGTTATTTGTGAGAAAGTCGACCGTTGTTTACAGTTTTTCGGGATAAAAGTATTCGATCAATCTCTCTTCCGGGGTTAAGCCGCCGATCCCCTTGTGGGGACGAACACCGTTATAGTAGTTGAGGAACCGCTTGAGTTCCGTTTTGCGATGCGCCGAGGAGTTAAACCGGGTCTTGTCGTGCCAGAGATC
>JAGPGT010000143.1 GCA_018055905.1 Phycisphaerae bacterium | reverse complement strand
CAGAATCCCACCATGACACAGACGCCAATCATCACACGCATCGTCATACCCCAATTTGCTTGGCCATTCTTGTTGCATGACGGCAGATCCCGATCCTATCGGCATTTCTACATGGCCTGCCAACCCACCATCAGCGAACGGAATGATAGCGGCAAGCGGGCAAAAACGCCAGAGGGATTCACAGGTTTCGAGGTTCAACGAAACCCCTTATAGCGGTGAAGAAAGAGAGGTAGAGCCTCCCGCTGGAACCAGTTCGGGTCCCACTCGCAATCGTGCAACATGTGCCGGTAGCAGTCCTTGAGGACATAGGCGTCGACGTACTGTTCTTCGCCGCCTTCCACCACGACAACGTGTGTCTGGCGGTCGTAAGGTTCGGCCTCGAACAGATCGAGACGTTTCAAATCGTCCGGACCAACATCGAAATACACGACGCCCTCGACCCAGTCGGCTTCGTGGGATCGGATAATGACGGGATAGACGTCGCCCCGAACCCTCCTCCGGGTGAACCCGCGCAGCCGCGCAGACCGCTTGCGATAGACGCCGCGTACCAGTTGCGACCAAACCTCGTCGAACATCAATGACCCGTAGGTGAACAGGTTCATGCCGATCATCCCGGGACGCGTGCAAAGCGGCACGCTACCCATATCGAACCAATGCAAGGCATGTGCCACCTTCGTCCGACGGTCACAGATACTCCATAACTGCTCAGCGAACCGAGACTTGCAAGACGGACCCGCACGGATGGTTTGGTGTGGATTTCTACAAATTTGTGGATTCGACAGAGCAAAACTACAGAATCGTCATCGCTCCACCACGTCTTGCGGCAACGTGTGAGGATCACGACCACCGTTGAGAAGGGGTGCGGGCCGCGACCAGGATCGTCTCGATCCGCGCGACCACTTCAGGGTACCGGCTCGCGACGTTATTCTGTTCGCCGGGATCCTCCGCGAGGTTGTATAATTCGATGGGGCCCTGGGGGGCCTTCGCGACGTTCAGTCGGACGCCTTTCCACTGGCCCATGCGCACCGCCTGCTTCTTGCCCTGCTCGTGAAACTCCCAATAGAGATAGGGATGCTCGCGCTGTCTCTGAGGTTGTCCCAGAAGCGTCGGCAGGAATGAGATCCCGTCGGTCTCCTTGGGAGTCGGGACGCCCGCCAATTCGCAACAAGTCGGCAGAACATCCCAGAACGCGCTGACATGGTCGGAACCGGAACCGGCAGCGATCCGTCCCGGCCAACGGGCGATCAACGGAACGCGTATTCCTCCCTCGTAGAGATCACGCTTGATTCCGCGCAGACCTCCGTTGCTGTCGAAGAACGAAGGATCGGCTCCGCCCTCCTTGTGCGGCCCGTTGTCGCTGGAGAACAACACCAACGTCTTCTCGTCGAGGCCAAGCGCCTTGAGCCGGTCGAACAGCCGCCCGATGTCGCGATCCATTCGAGTGATCATCGCGGCATGCCCTTTCTGCGGGTTGGGCCAGTCCCGATTCGCATAAGGACCGTAGGAAGGGACCTCCATCCCGTCGGGCTTCGATTCGTTGTTGGCATGCGGGATCGTAAGGGCCAGATACAGGAAGAAAGGGCCTCTGCGGTTACGGTTCAGGAACGCCAGGGCCTCGGACGCGAACAGATCGTTCGAGTACTGGACGCGCTTCGTGGCGACGCCGCCCGCGGCGCCGACCGGTTCGACCTGGTTGGCCAACGGGACCTTCTCCTCGTTTCGCCAGAGGTAATCGGGATAGTAGTTGTGGGCGTGCTGCTGGTTGAGATATCCGAACCAATAGTCAAAGCCCTTGCGATTCGGTATGCCTGTCGTATCGGGCTCGCCCAGGCCCCACTTGCCGATAATCCCGGTGGCGTAGCCGGCCTGTTTCATCAATTCCGCCACGGTCACATCCTCGGGACGCAGGGCAATCCGATCGTTGCCGCGGATATAAGCGTGCCCTGTGTGCAGACCGGTCATCAGGCAGCACCGCGATGGGGCGCAGACCGTGCTTCCGGCGTAATGATTCGTGAAAATCATCCCCTCTTTGGCCATGCGGTCCAGGTTGGGCGTCTGAATGGTCTGCTGTCCATAGCAACCCAGATCGCCGTATCCCAGATCATCGGCCAGAATGAAGATGACGTTGGGCCGCTCGGCGAACGCGAGCCTCTCCTCTCGCCGCTGATTCCGACAACCCGCTAGAACAGAGGAGGCTACCCCAGCTCCTGCCAGTTTCAGCAAATCTCTCCGCGTGTGCATCATTCATCTGTCTCCGTTTGAACAAGAATGGGGAGCTACTGCCAATCAGCCCGATGCCCTTTATAGACCGCAGGACAAATACCGTCAACAATCTCGTCCCTGCGACTGCGGCCCCGTGTTGCCATCCTGTCCATTGACAAAACCGCTGGTGAACTCTATTGTCGAGCATCGACACACGACGGGTGCTTGCGAACGCTCTATACCGCCAACGGAAATGGGAGATGTGGAGATGGCAACTCACACAACACGGTCTTGTTGGGTTCTCGCAACAACGGTTCTGCTGATGCTTCCCGCGATCCTGCCAGGCGAGGAAAAGGCCGGAGAAAACGTTCAACAGTTGATCCAAGCCTTGCGGCATGAGGATGTGATGGTGCGGTTGCGGGCCGCCCGGTCCCTGGGCGAAATGGGGGTCAAGGCCGAACCCGCCATCGAGGCATTGAAGGAGGCCCTCAACGATCAAGACCAAGATGTTCGTCTCGTCGCCAAACGCGCGATCGAACGGATTCAGCTTCAGGGCAATCCCCAGTTGACGCAGTTGATCGCCGACCTGAAGGCCCCGGACCCCCTGACGCGTTTGCGCGCGGCCAAAGCGTTGGGCGACCTTGGCGGCGCCGCCGCTCCCGCACTGACGGCTCTCGAACAAGCCCTGGCGGACGAAGATGAAGACGTCAGGCGGGTCGCGCGCAACGCCATCGAGAGGATCAACACGTCGGATAGCCCCAAGGTGCGTCAGTTGATGGAGCAGTTGAAAGACCCGGACGGGTTGGTGCGATTGAGCGCCGCCAAGCAGTTGGGGGATCTGGGTGCGGAGGCGCGTCCCGCAATCGACGCCTTGAAGGTCGTCTTGCAGGATCCGGACGAAGTCGTCCGCATGGTGGCCAAGAACGCTCTTGCGAAACTGGAGAAAGCAGGAGCGGTCACATTGGACCAGGGCGGCGCCGTGCTGACGGACGCAGTCAAAGAGATCGCCGTCGCGAAGGTGGAACGGATGTTCAGCCCGCCGGAGATCAACGCGGCCGGCATGATCAACCACCCCGGCGGCATGCGTTTTCTGGTGACCCTGAAGAACACCGGGCAGCGAACCATCCGAATCGGAACCCTGCGCGTGAAGTGGACCCTGGGCGGGGAGGAGATCCACAACAACGACGTGGACGGGCCCGTCCTTCCGCTGCTGGCCGGCCAGACGTGCAGGCATCTGTTCGTCATTCCCTGGGATCGGAACTGCAAGTGGGACCGAAGAACCCACTCGAACGTCGAAATCGCGTTGGCCACGCCGCTTGAACTTGACGCGGCCGACCGTCTCAAGGTCGAAGCAGCGAGACAGGAGATCTCGAACCTTCAGATCGTAAATCCTGCCGGCGTCTATGCTTTTGACATCCTGATCGGCGACCGATTCATCATTCAGAATAACAACGACCACATCTGCAAGGGTGTCCTGATCGAATTGCGAGCGTTCGACAGGACCAAGGAATGGGTGTATTCTCTCCTCTACTATGCACCGCTCGTTCCGCAGGGATTCACACATGTGGAAAATGAGCCGCCCAAGACATTGCAAACCACGCGTCCGATGGTGAAGCTGGTGAACTACAACCGCGCCAAACCCACCTTCCACGTGGAGCGATTCGAAGGGATCGTCCTGGCTGTCGGACTCGAAGAGGACGAGTTGCCCAAGTAGAGCCGACCGGAGGTCGTGAATGACTGTCAACTTCGATCGTCGAGACCGGAATCCAACGACGGCGAGGGGATCGTGACGTCCAGGGTCTCGACATCGCCCAAGGTGGACAGAGGCTTGTCGAACCCCTCGGGATTACCTACCACGAGAATATGGACTTGCGTAGGATTGAGGTGCTTTTTCGCCACGCGGAGAATATCGGCCTTGGTCACTGTTTCGACGCGGTCGCGGGTCTGGAGAAGGAAGTCCGCAGGATAGCCGTAGTACTCGTAGGTCAACAGCCGCGTGACGATCTCGCCCGCCGAGTCGAAGTTGAAGACGAAGGAATTGAGAAAACTCTCCTTGGCCAGTTTCAACTCCTCGTCGCTGACCTCCGTGCGGCGAATCTTCTCGATCTCGGACAGAATCGACTGGATGGCTTGGACCGTGCTCTCCGACTTCGTCTGGCACCCCAGGCTGAACACGCCGGGGTGGGCGTAGTCGGCGCCGTAAGAACCGAAGACGGAGTAGGCCAGACCTTGGCGTGAACGGACATTCTTGAAGAGCCGACCGGTGAAACCGCCGCCGAGGATTTGATTCATCACGACAAGAGCAAAATAGTCCGGATCGTTCCGCAATCCGCCGAGATGGCCCAGCAAGATGTTCGACTGGTTCAAATCGGACCGAGGAACCACACAGACGGTTCGCGTGTACTCATAATCTACCTTGGGCATGGGTGGAACCGTCGCGTCGATCTTCGCCCATCCGCCGAAGGCCTTCTCGATCTTGTGGATCATTTCCCGGGTTTCGAAGTCGCCCCAGACCGCCGCCATCATCGCATTGGGACCGAAAAAACGCTTGTGGAAGGCCACGAGGTCGTCACGCGTGATCGCGTCGATCGTCGCATATTCCGTATGGCGTGCGTAGACGCTGTCGGGCCCATAGATGAGCTTGGCGAACTCGCGCGAGGCGATTCCGTCGGGTTCGTCGTTGCGGCGGGCGATCGCGCTTCGGTGCTGGATCTTGGCCAGTTCGATTTTGTTCTGCGGGAAGGCCGGGTTCATCAGGATGTCGGCCAAGATACCCAACGTCTTGTCGAGATCCTCCTTCAGGACGGAGAGCGACGCCATTCCATAATCCAGGCCGATACCGATCTCCACGGAGGCAGCCATCGCCTCCAGGGCCTCGTCGATCTTGTCGCCGGTCATGGTGGGCGTGCCGCCGGTACGCATGACTTCACCGGTAATGTCGGCCAATCCGATCTTCTCTGCAGGTTCATAAATCGACCCGGTTCGGATGCGGGCGGACAGATGAATCAAAGGCAACTCGTGATCCTCCAGGAGCAGCAGCTTCATGCCGTTCGGCAGCGTCACCCGCGTTACCTCGGGGACCTTGACCTCCCGCAAAGGAGGATACTTGAGCTTTCGGTGATCGGGCGCCTGCTTCGTCGTCGCCCCCGCCGCACCGACCGCCAGTGCCAGGACCGCCGCTGCGATCGTCATGGATGTTTCCGTCGTTCTCATTTTCTCCACTCCCATTCAGAATTCATTCTCGGCGGCGGTCGTCTGGATCAGGCCAACCGTGCGGTTCTTGTTCGTGAAATACGTCTGGGCCACACGCTGGATGTCCTCCGCGGTGACCGCGTCGATGCGGTCGAGCTGCTTGAAGAGGTTCCGCCAGTCTCCGGTCACCACCTCGTAGAACGCCAGTTGCTGCGCGAGCCCTTCGTTGGAATCGAGTTGGCGAATCAGGCCGGCCCGAGCACGGGTCTTGGCCTTGTCCAGTTCCTCCCGACTGACGGGCTCGTTCTTGAGCCGGTCGATCTGAGCGTAGATCGCCTCCAGGTTCTCCTGATTGGTGTGACCTTGTGACGGCACCGCATAGAACAGGAACAAACCGGGGTATTTCACGCCCGGCATCCCCTGGAATCCGGAGGCCGCAACCGCAATCCGTTTCTCCTTGACCAAGGTCGTGTAGAGACGAGACGTACGGCCCATCCCCATGATGTCGGTAATTGCGTCGAACACCGCGTCGTCGGGGTGATTGATCCCCGGTTTGTGATAACCGACCACGACAAAGGGCTGGGAGGGATCTTCGATAATCACCCTTCGCTCCCCTTCCTGCGGCGGCTCCACGGTCACCACCGGTTTGGGGGTCGGATGATATGGAATCCGACCGAAGTATTTCTTGGCCATTGCCTTGACCCCCTGGGGCGACACATCGCCCACAATGGCGATCGTCATGTTCACCGGAACGTAGTACTCTTTAAAAAACGTCTCCGCCTGCGTGCGGGAGATGGCCTCCAAGTCGCTCATATGGCCGATCACCGGTTCGCCGTAGGGATGCGCCTTGTAAGCGGTGGCGAGAAAATCCTCGATCAACCGGCCGATGGGCTGTGTTTCCGTGCGAAGCCGGCGTTCCTCCATGACCACCTCTTTTTCCTTGTAGAACTCGCGCAACACCGGGACGCGGAATCGCTCGGACTCCATCAGCATCCACAATTCCAGCTTGTTCGAGGGCAGATTCACGAAGTAGACGGTGTAATCCGTGCTGGTGCCGGCGTTGAGGTTGGTGCCGCCCTCTCGTTTGAGCGTTTCTTCGAACTCATCGTGAACGAGGAATTTCTGGCCTTCCTGCTGGGCCTCGTCGAATCGCTGACGCAGTCTGTCGACACGGTTGGGGTCCGCTCTGTCGCCTTTGAGGAGTTCGCTGCGTAGGGCATGGAACGCCTCATCGACGCGAACCAAAGCCTTCGCCTCGCTCTTGTAGTCTTTTGTACCAATGGTCGTTGTGCCCTTGAACGCCATGTGCTCGAAGATGTGGGCCAGGCCGGTGATGCCCTTGACTTCGTCCACCGAACCGACGTTCACATGGGTGAAACATGTGACCACCGGTGCATCGTGACGCTCGAGCACAAGAAACTTCAGCCCGTTATCGAGCGTGAACTCCGTGAGTCTGCTCTCGAACCGGGCTAGATCTTGTGCGATCCCCGCAGGGACCCAAAACCCCAGAAACAGCACCGCCGCCCATCCCGCCCGTCGAACCCGCCGATCAGCCATATCGTCGCTCCTGGTCTCGTAGCTACGAACCGTTGTCCTTCAGTTGTATATGAACTGCACCGTCGCGCTGCAATCGATGTCTACCCGAACGCGGACCCAATGTGCGGAAAAGGCGTCCGGAAACTCATGGTGGAGATATTGGCCGCGGTCGACATCGAAAGACCCATACCGAACCCAACTTCCGTCGCCGAGAAAGTCTACCTCGACGTCAAACCGGGCGGGTCTTTCCGCGTCATGTGTGATGTGAACAACTTTTTTGTCGAAACCGGTCATCAGGAAAGGATCCGAGGTCTCGCCCGCCTTGACCGGCGTGCTCCACCAGGGGCCGCCCCATCCGGCGGGCTTGCCCATCCGCCAGAGGGCGTCGATATTGCCAAACCACAGACCCGATTGCGGCTGGCCCTGGTCGTGGTCGATCTGGTCGGAGGCCATGACGAACAGACCCCGCCAATGGCAGAAATCGGGTACAACACGCAGGTGGGTGCAGATCGGGCGAATGCCCCAGATTCTGCCCCCATAGGCGAACGCGGGCAGTTCATAGAACATGCCGTGCGCGTCCATCAGCAGACGCTCGGTCACCGCGTGGCGAATCCGCGTCCACTCGGTATTCCAAGCGTGGTTCCAAGTGTGGCTGGCCATCGGCAAACGGTATCGCTGCCACTGGCCCTGCACCAGGGCGCGGAGGATAACGCTCGAACGGTCCCATCCGATCGCGTACAACGTGTTGCCGCCGTAGGAGCGATCCGCGCCGGCAGCATGCACCTCCACAAAAGGGTTCCGCTCAATGATTGTCCAGGTCTGCCCATCCCATTCGGCCAACCGCCCGGCGTCGCGTTTGCCCAAGAATTCCTGCTCGTCGTACGTGTTGTTGGCGACGACCACGCGGCCCTGCGCCGTGAACGCGTTCTTGAAATGCTCCTTGGCGTTGATGATCTGGAGCTCCTTGACCAGATCGAACAACAATGTCGCCTTGAGCGTGTGGACATCCACCTCCCAGAACCGCCCTTCCATACCGAGGAAGTAGACCTTGTTGGCCGGATCGGTCAAGTGCTCGCACGTCGCGGCCAGGCGGACCCGCTTGAGGTCTTCGATCGTGCGGACGTTGCCGTCGGCATCGATGGCATAGGGTCCGATGAACGCTTGCCCGCTCGGCCAGTGCGGCAGGCGGTTGGCGAAAGTCCCGGTGACCGAAGCGGGATGTCGCCGCATAACCATGTCCTCGCCGATCTCGTAGAGACCGAGGCCCTGGCCGTTGATGTGGGCGACGTAGCCGACCGCCCAGAGCTTCTGGGCCCAGGGGATCAGGGCGCCGATCCCCGCCTCGGAGTTGCTGCCAAGCCCTTTGGCCATGACGGTCATCTGCGGAAAGACGCCGTCGACCTGGATGGGAGGGGTCTTCTGTGGCTCGACTTCGGCGTCGATCCGCTCAAGATAACCCCGAAGGGCCCTGGCCAGGCTGCCCCCGAATGCTCGGGCTCCGTCGGGAGTCACAGGTCGGCCGCCTGCATTGGCGTACGGCACCTCGACGGTGGCAACCAAGCGAATGCCTTCCAGATCGCTCGCCCACCGGCTGCAGCTCTTGTTGGCGCCGATGTTGCTGTCGGTGTTCCACGCTTTTCCGAATGGCAGGTTGTCGGAGGCCCGGTAGACGAGGGGCCCACTCTGGACCGTCTCGAGCAACCGGCCGAATTCCCGCTGCTGACGCCACATGGTTTCGTCCGCGCTACCCACGATGTAGATCGACTCGTTGTGCGGACCGCTGATGTAGGGGCAGTGGAGGTCGAACGCCGCAACGAGCCGACCGTTGGACCAGTTCGGCACGAACGTCCGCAGAGCGGCCACCGATGCGTGGACGCTTTGGCCGATGTAGTCGCGGTTGTGGTCTCGCGGGATGCGGTTCTTGCCCTGGTCGCCCTGTTCGACGCCATCTTTGTCCATGAAGGGGATCGCCAGAAACTCGACGTTACGACGAAACCAGGTGCCGTCCTCGTTGTCGGCCAGGACCGCCGCCAGGATTCCTTCCAGCACATAGCTGGCCATCGTCTCACAGGCGTGATGCCGGGCGGTCAGAAGCACTTTGTGCGGGGCACGGCCGTCCAGCCGACCGACATGAAGACGTTCCACGCTTCGTCTTTGCGAGGTCTTGCAGAGTTCCTGCACCAAGAGCCCCGGATGGTCCTTGTACGCAGCGAGAAATCCCTGGAGGTTCTGCTCCTGATAGGGAATCGCAAAGCAGAATCGCACCTCTCCAGCGTCGGCGGAGAAGTCGTATCGGAAGGAACTGTCCTTGACGGCCTCAGCCCCGAGCCAGGACCACGTACCGCCGCCATCGACGCTCACCGCCGGTCCACGGACGCCGATCGGATTCCTACCGCTGAAGCTGAAGGTCACAGAGCGGTTCTGAGCTCCGCGGACGCGGAAGTTCCAGTAGAACCACCAACCTTCCGTATCGCGGAGATCGGGACGAAGACGGATCGTGTCCCCCTCGATTCCCTCAACGATGATGTTGCCGCCGGGATAGTTGGCATCCACGATGAGAGAAGGACCCGCCGGAGCGTTCGGCTCAGACGCGGCCAGACCTCCCCAGGCACGCGACACCAATAGGGCCACCAGTCCCAACCTCAGCCAGGGAGAATCAAGATCGAACGCGGCTTTTTGCGTCGCAGAAGAGAGACGGGAATGGTCCATTTCGTATCCTTCCAATGGGCGATCAAATCCACAATCCATTTCTTGCACCTGTGTATCGCGCCGTGGGCACTATATTCCCCAGGCTTGAGCCTGTCAATCGCGCTGTGGTTCGGCCG
>JAGPGT010000007.1:38440-39731 GCA_018055905.1 Phycisphaerae bacterium | reverse complement strand
CGAGCAGATCGAGCGGCATGCCGCCGAGATAGACGTCCGCCGCGTAAACTTGGCCGGCCCCCGCGATGTCCACGACGGCCGAACCCCAGGCGCCGACGACCAGTTCATCGTCATTCGCCCAGGTGGAGCCGCTCAAGACCTCCACGAAGCCCCCGCTCCCGGGCATGACACCGAGCCACGAGTTGCCCGCTGTGACCCCGCCGCCGTTGGCGATCGTCAGGGTGCCTTCTCCGGAGAAGCCCACCATCAGATCCTCCATGTCCCACCTGGACTCGGCGCCGTCGACGATCACCGAACCGGTGCCGTCGCTCAAAACGGTGTCCTCGTCGAAGTATTCTTCCAACGTATCGAACCGGGGATTATAACCGCCGATGACGCCAGCCTCGGTACGGACAAGACCCCCGTCGGAAATTGTCATTGAGCTGCCGGTCCCTTCCGAACCGACCGTCAAAGTCCCCGCCACGCCGAGATAGGCATCGGCCTCGTCGACGACGATCGTTCCGCCGTTCGAGACAATCACCTCGCCGTCCCCTTGCAACTCCATGGCGGACAGCGCAGTCCCACCCGCGATATGCCACAGGGAACCCTCCCCGTCGATCGTGACCAGACCGGTGCTGCCTTCCGGACCACCGACCAGAGCGCCCTGGACGTCCACCTGCCCCCCATTGTTGATGTCCAATGTGCCTTCCCCGGCGTAGCCCACGTAGAACGTGTCGTCCAAAAGAACGAGTCTCGAGCCTGTTCCGCTGACGGTTACCACACCCGTGCCGCCGGGAACACCGTATTCCTCGACCCAGCCTTCGAAGGTGATATCTCCGTCAGAGACATCGAAACCGCCGATGTACATGCGGGAGGTCGTGAGGGAAGCGCCATCAGAGATCGTCAGTCCACCTTGCCCCCAGGCACCTACGGCCATATAACCGAGGTTCTGCCAACCGGAGTCCTCGCCGCTCAACGTCGCGACGCCCACGCCATCGTCGTTCAGTCCCAGCCACGAATAGTAGCTCATCACACCACCGCCGGCGGAGACTTCCATTTCCCCGGTCCCATCGACGCCCAGAACCAGCAAAAATGTATCCAAGTACGCATTTTCGGTCACCTGGACGTTTCCCTCTCCATGGGAAAATTGCGGCAGATCGTCGCCCTCCACCGGACCGCCTCCTACGTAGAGTTCGGTCGTTCTCATCTCGGCGTTGTCGCTCAGGATCAGAGCCCCTTGGCCGGTAAAGCCCACAGACACCCGACCATACACAGATTCCTCGACCTCGTATTGAGCCGTCAGCGTCGAGCC
>JAGPGT010000007.1:28100-38340 GCA_018055905.1 Phycisphaerae bacterium | reverse complement strand
TCCACATCGAGCGTGGAGCCGGCGCCGCTAATGATCGCAAAGCCGGAGCCGGACCCCAACTCCGCCTCGGGATCGAGATACTCTTCAATCGTGCCGTACTCGGGGTCTGTGCCACCCAGCACCAGCGAGTCGGAGATGACCGTGCCGCCGTTGCGGATCGCCAGGGTTCCCTCCCCCTCGAACCCGACGGAGATCTTGTCGTCCACCACCAAAATGGCCTGGGGGGCGAGAACCTCCACGAGGCCACCGTTGGAGACGACCAGAGAGCCTTGTCCTTCCGTGCCCAGCTCATCGGGCAGTTCGCCGTCTCCGGTCAATCGCCAAGTCGAGCCTTCGCCATCGACCAGGACCGTGGCGGCGGCGTCACCGAGGATTCCTACGGCGCCGATCTGGCTTTGGAGCATGCCTCCGTTGAGCACCTGGAGTGAAGCGGTTCCGCCGAAACCCACCCCGACCGCGTACGCCTCGACGAGCGAGCCTTCTCCGGTCACGACGAAAGTGGCAACGTTGTTGGGATCGTATTCATAAGCGGATCCGTCGAGATCCAACAAGCTGTCCTCCGGATCGAATCCGCCGATCAACAATCCCTGTCCGACGCTGAGTTGCCCTTCGTTGGAAACGGTCACGTCGGCCCGGCCAAAGGCGCCCACCATCATTGATCCGCTGTTCTGCCAGAGGCTGCCGGCGCCGTCCACGAGCACATGCCCGTCGCTGTTGGGATCGAACCCGACCACCGCCATGTGGGTGAACAGACCACCGCCGTCCTGGACCGTCACGGCGCCCTGACCGGAGAAACCGACCACCAGACCATTGGTCTGGACGGTTGATTCTTCGCCGGTAATGTTGACGGCACCGGTTCCGTTGGGATCGCCTCCTAAGAAGCCCTCATCGAAACCCTCCGACGGATATCCGCCGACATAGAGCCGGTCGTCCACCGCGAGCCGACCTGCGTTGGTGACGTTGACGACGCCTTCGCCGTAGCCACCGACGATCATCACGCCCGAGGTCTTTCCGGTGTCTTCCTCGAAATCCTCATCTTCCGTGACCTGCCACACGGAACCGGCCCCGTCGATATTGATCCGACCATAACCGCCGGTCGTGACGCCGACGACGGTCTGGAGCGAATCGACGGCCCCCCCCTCGTTGACGTCCACGAAGGCATCGCCGGAGTAGCCGATATAGGCGGACTCCAAAACCGTCAGGCTCGAACCTTCGCCGGTAACGACGATGGTCCCTGTCCCCTGCGGATCGCCGAAGGCAGCCTGGACCTGGGGATCCAGTCCGGTATCGTTGGGTTCGAATCCCCCGACCATCAGTTGGCTCACCTCGACCGCGCCGCCGGCAGAGACCATCAGGCTCCCATGCCCCCAAGCACCAAGTAACAATTCCTCATCGGCCGTCAACTGGGAACCTTCGTCGTGAACGAACACGGTTCCCGTCGATCCAGGCGTACCGCCCACCACGACGCCCTCGCTGACGATTTGACCGCCTTCGTTGACGTCCAGGACGCCCGTCCCGGAATACCCGACGAAAAGAGTGTGGAGCGAAGTCACCTCCAGAGTGGAACCTTCGCCGGTAACCGTAATGGTCCCGTTCCCGTTCGCCACCAAGTCCCAACTGAAATCCTGGCCCTCCTGCAATTCCAACGGTATTCCACCGAGGAAGACCTCCTCTGCGGTGACGCGCCCGCCGTCTTCGATTCGAACGTCTCCGGTGCCCCAGGAACCGACGAGGAGCCTCTCGCCCGCGTTCCACTGGGAGCCAACCCCGCTGACAACGACACTGCCGGTTCCGTTCGGCTCGCCAAGACCGTCGAAAATCGGTTGCTCGTAGTTCATGGCCGTCCGATCCGCGCCGCCGACCCAGCTTCGCTCAGACTGAACCTGACCGCCGCCGGATACGGTGAGCGAACCTGCGCCCCAAACGCCCACGATCAGATCACTGTCCAGAATCCAGGCACCGGACTGATCCACAAGGACATCGCCTATGGAACCAGGCAACAGACCTACCTCGCTGGTGTCACCAATCACCGTGGACCCTGCTTCCACGATGGCCAACTCGCCCTGACCGGCGCCGCCGACGGTCAACCAGCCTCCCTCTCCCAGGTTCCACTGGGCGCCGCCGCTGACCGAGGCGTATCCGAGACCTTCGACAACGCCGATGACCTCATCTTCTTCATTGACGAGGGGACTACCGGCGATGATGGCGTCGTGAGTGGTCAAGGTCGCCTGGTCGCTCAGCGTCAACACCCCCTCAGCCAGAGGGCCGATGAAGAGCATGGATTCCCCCATAGGATCGACGCTGAAGGAGGTCCCCAACCCCGTGATAGCGAGAACGCCCGTCGCGTGGTACTCGGCGTCCGGGCTGCCCACAAAGACCACTCCCTGGGTCGTAACCGTCCCCCCTGCCGTAACCGAAAGGGTGCCGTTGGTCAGGAAACCGATGAACAAATCCTCGTCCACCACCCAGGGATCCGAGGCATCATAGGCAGGACTGACGCCGCCGGTTGTGGAGATGGTCTGTGAAAACACCAGCGACTGCATACAGAGAACCATTAGAACGGGGAAAAAGACAAGTGCCATGTTCCGAACTTGGGTGAATCGTCCTGATACCATACCGTTTCCCTTCCATGCGTCTTGAACCTGACGGGCAACATGTATCGCCATGTCGTCTACGCGGCATCATTCCTGTGATGCCCCGCATCATTTAGGGTCTTATCGTGACGAAGCCTCTTTTTTCTTGAGTGGTTCTGCGTCCTACAAGACAGGAAAAGTCCCGGTGCAATGTGTACACAGGTGGACAGAAACAAAGGCGGAAAAGTCCGAACCTCCCGAAACAAGCGGGAGATCCGCCGTCCCAATACTGATAACCTAGCCGGTCATGGCGCGATGGGCCAGGGACAACGCAAGGAGTGGGTTTCCTGAGCCGACTGAAAAATTTACCCCAGATTCCTGTTTTGGCGGCAACCTACGAACACAGGTTGTGGGATGGCCGATCGCACAGTCGGTCAGTCCCCCTCGCTCTTTTCTCCGCGAGCCTGTTGGAGCTTAGAGGGACATCAGAGCCACGGATTCTTCCCGCCGCAGGATCGAGACTCATACGCCCGCTCTTCACACAACTGCGTGACGAACCATAAAAAAGGCCCCGCCAGTCATGCGGGGCCGTATGACACCATGATTGTCCTGCGTCGTGGCGACACGTGATCCGATCAGGGCAGGAATGCGTACCAGGCAACACCTTCGTACGTCCAGACTTCCGGAGGATAATTTCGAAGAATGTACTCTTTCTCCGTTTCGTCCATCGTGTAGAAGTGATGGCTCACCAGGGGCGACCAGAACCGATACACCGGCATTGCGCTCGACGGCTGCTCGCCGTTGACGAAAGCATAGAAAGCGATCCCCTCGTAAGTCCAAACGCTGGAGGGGTACGTGGCAATGATCCAGTCCTTCTCCGCGACGTCGACCGTGTAAAAATGGCCGCCGTTGGTAGGAGACCAGAACCGATGGACGGGGCGGGCGTTGGTATTCCCGGCCACCAGCATGGCGTTGTACGCGGTCCCCTCGAAGACCCAGATCCCGGGATAATTGGCGATCAGACTGTCGCGTTCCGCCTCGTCGCTGGTATAGAAATGGCTGGACGTGACCGGCGACCAGAAACGGTAGACCGGCGCCGTCGTCGGAGCGGTTCCCGTCGTATTATACTTCACCTTGAGAGTCGAACTTTTGAGGGTAACGCGATATCCGATGGACGGATCCAACATCTGATCGATGTCCATGTATACGTACAACTGCGAGGTCCTCCAGAGTTCCTCGAGCACAGGTGAGGGCAGGTCAAACGTGACGGCCTGCCAATCCCGATCGACGCCGGTCAGAGAGCCAAGATACCGACTGTTCACAAAAATGACATCATCCTCGCCTTCGTCGGAATCCACATCCCAGGCCAGGATGGTGAGGGTGGCCGAGACAATCCCGGTGGCGTCCAGAGGCACGCGGGATGCAATGTTGTGCGTCCAGCCCCAGTCTTGGTTGGATCCCCGATGCCACGGCGGATGATCCTCGTGCCAATTGCACGGATCGTCCGACAATTCCTTGGGAACGAGGAACCACACGCCGGAGGTATCGCTCCAGACATTATTCCGATAATCCACAACATCCTGTACTGTAACGACTTGCGCGCCATTTGCAACACAGGCCGACAGCAGAACCGCCAAGGTGAACCCCATTTTCCGCGTCATGTGTAACTACCTCCTCACTCAAGGGTCTTCTTGAACACCGACAGGTTGTCATCAAAGACCTATAAGATCAAACCCCTTTCGATTCCCGCAATGCGCCGGGTCCAAAATAAAACGCCCCGGACAAAACCACGGTTCCGTCCGGGGCGTTAGAAATCCCATGTTGCCGCAGCGTCGCGTCACGAAGCACGCCGCACAGCTAACCAAACCTCCTATTTCTCGTCTCTATGCCTCTGCGCGAAAGCCACGGATGAACCCCGACCTCACGCAGGCAGAACATACCCCACCCACTTTCTTTAGAGTATAGCGGTTACGCACAAGTAAGTCAAGATCGTTGGTCGCATTTTGCCGGACGGACTCGCCGTTTTCTGCCAAGAGAGCTCCTCCTTGGAGGGCGATCGGTTCTCTCCAAAGCCTCCCCAAACCTCCCAAATTCCGCCCAGACATCCACTCTTGCCCTCTGGCGTCCAGTCCCTGGTCGGATGGGACGGATACACAGCTTCTGTAGCATGAGTTAAAAAAAAGCTTCCAAAAAATCTATTGATAACTTGAACATTCTGGGGGTTTTCGCTAGCCTAACTTCCGTCGAGAGAATCCGAAGCTGGAGCGTTGCGGAACAACCAAAACCACCTGATTAAATGGAGAACCCTCATGAGGACAGCGAGCATTCTTTTCACCGTGGCGGCATCTCTGTGTCTGGTCCCCCTGGCGTCTTCGCAAACCACAATGGACGGGACAACCGTCCAAAACATTCTCCGACAATTGACGAGCCAATCCTATACCACCTGGATTTCCGTCGGCACGATCGAAGCGACACGTCAGGAATACGGCGCCCCGAAAGTCACCGACCCAAGCGTGATCAGCAATGAGATCGACAATGCCGTTCGCCAGTACCAAGCCAGTGTCAACAAAAGGGAACTGACCACGGAAACCCAGAAGATGGCCCTGGACGCAATCCCGTTTAACGTGCGGTACAAGCTGGCCAACGAGTACTCGATGACCTCCCAACACACCGTACGATACAACAATGGGCGGTTCTACTGGGAAATCCAAATCAGCTCCCGCACCGATTCGGTCAAGCCGGATGCAACCCTTGCGGGGAACTACATGACCGAGGAATTCGACCTCGCCGGCAACCAACGACGGGTCTTCGCTTGGAACGGGCAAGAATACACGACGTACGCCGCATCGGGAGGACAGGCCGTCGTCGACGCCGCAGGCACTCTGGGAACACCGGTGGTAACCGGGCCTTTGACCGCTGGTTTAATCCCGTGGGGTTTTGGAAAGTTCGCATACGAAAGCCTCTCGACCGCGTCCGTCTCAGCCAGCCAGGTCGGTACCGCGGATTCCCCCCTTCTGCGAATGACGATTGAGCATCCTGACGGCACAACCAGCGATCTGACTCTCGACTCATCCAAGGCCTACGCGGTAATCACCGCCACGCTCACGAGCCCCACGGGTTTGGTTGTGACGTACACGCTTTCCGGACACAAGTTGATCGGCGGCCGATGGGTACCCTCGTCCGTTGCCATCGAACGCAGGAATCTGCCCCTTGCCGTCTGTGTACCGACCTTGGAACAGTGGACTTTCACGTCCGTCAGCGTCGTTGCGCCGTCGCCGGACAGTTTCGACGTGCCCTTCGCCATGAACGACACGATCGAATACGTCTCGCCGCTGTCGATTTCGTCGGCGATTTACACCCATTCCCTTGAAACCGATGCAAGCGGACTGCTGGCCGAGCGGCTTGCCCGTGACGTCAACGAAAACTCGCGAAAGCAAAACTGCGCCACCGTCGCGATTGGACACGTGGTGACCGGGTTCGGCAAACCCGTTTCCAACACTGCGACGGCGTGCCTCGTGGGTCCCGACGGCAACACAAGCCTGTATGATCTGAAACAGTTCGCCCAGGGACGGGGACTCCACAGCCGGGTCGTCAAAACGGATCTGGCCGGTCTGGCAACCCTCGACACCGCCAAGGCCATCCTGCACATCCCGGGCAAGAACCACTTCGTCGTGGTCGATCGCGTGGACGACCGGGATGTCTGGCTTATCGATCTATCGAGCCGCAGGTTCTACTATCGCCAGAGCGTGCACTTTTTCCCCCTGGAATGGACCGAAGGAACCGCCTTGCTGGTCTCAGACCAGCCTCTCCCCCACCGGTTTGACGAGATCCCGGATGCCGTCAGCCGGAAACTGACCGGGGGATCCGGATATGCCTGTAATATTCTGGCGCAAGAATTTGATACGGTTCCCTGCGAGTATATTTTTGGACTGTGCCAGGGGTACTACATCATCTATTTTGAGAGGTGGATCTGCGGCGAAGCCGCCAGCGGCAGTTGCACCAACACCCCAATGCTCAAATCGCAGCAAAGTCCTTGCATACCGGATCCGATCGTCCTTT
The DNA here is from genome assembly GCA_018055905.1 of Phycisphaerae bacterium. Taxonomy (GTDB): domain Bacteria; phylum Planctomycetota; class Phycisphaerae; order Sedimentisphaerales; family Anaerobacaceae; genus PLanc-01. The sequence continues at coordinate 31,708 of JAGPGT010000007.1, read as the reverse complement.
GCACGATTACCGGAGAATGGTACTTCCGATATATGCGAGCTTGTCAGTAAACGCCAAACCTCGCGGAGCTTTTGATCCTCCAGCCCCTAACGATCACCGTGGGTCGTCTTCCGTCCGCCAGGGCGATGCGGGCGTCCCCGCTGCGGACGCTTTCGGCCGTTCTGCGAAGGGCGGCAACTTGCCGCGGTGGACATCGTACAGGCGATTGTGCGTCGCCTTGAGGGCTTCTACCATCTCCGGATAGGGACGGTTTGTGACATCGACGAGCCCAATGTTGTAGTTCTCGCCGTCCATGCGACCCAGGACCGGCTGGTCGCTCCACTGGAACCAGTGGGCCCCGAGGAAACCGGGCAGGGCCGCCGCCTGCTCGAGGTAATAACGGTAGCCCTTGGCTCGCTCGATCTGATTGGCCGTTTGCACGAGACCTGCGCCCAGGCCGTTGGCGGGCACGCCGAAATGGAACTCGCCGATCAGAAGCGGACGACCCGTCGCCTCGTACAGCGCCTTCAATTGCTTTGTCGGCTCGTATTCGTAGATGTTGATGCTGCAGACGTCGAAGGCCTTGCCCATCCGCATGATGGAGGGCGCAGGGGTGCCGCCGAAGCGGATGCCGAGATTCAGGTGGTTGGGGTCGTACTTTTTGATCGCGTCGCCCATCAGTTTCAGGTACCGCTCGAACATACCGTGGACGAATTCTTCGCGACGTTTCGGCGTATCGCCCGGCGCCAAGTACTCTTTGAGCTTGCGCTGCGTGGCCGTCTCGGGACCGTTGAGGAACATGTCCACCATCTCGCTCTCGCGTCCCTCCCATGGCGGCTCGTTGCCCAGGAAATAGCCAAGCAGCCACGGATCGCTCCTGAGCGGAACACACTGCCTTTCCGCAGCCTGATCGATGCCTCTGGCGAATTCGTCCGAGTACACGTCGGGCATGCCCAGGTACATGGGTTCAGCGCGGGGACCGCGGAACGACACGACGTAGGCCTTTCCCCGACCGCCGTCCGTCGGCCTCAGAGACGACCAGTTCCCGATGGTATTCATGCCCCAGGCATCCATACGGTCATAGATGAGAACAGCCCCGCCCCCTTGCTCGGTGCCGCGGCCGCGGGCCGGCCCGATACAGTCGGCGCCGGTAGAGAGGAACAGGTGGCCGTGTGGGTCCACGAACCACCATCGGCCATCGATCTGCTCGACTCGGAAGAAGCCCGTCGCCTTGGCCTGCGTGTTCTTGTAGCCGCCGTATTCGCAATAGCCGAATTCCTCGCTGCCTGTGAGCGACTTCCGCTCCTCGGCCATCTCCTTCTCCAACTGCTCACGGCTCCTGATCTTGCCAGGCCAATCTGCGTGGGCCCATTGGCCGAACTCATCGACGACGGGCTGGCCCTCCAAGAACTCCGAACCCGCGTCCTCCTTGGCCAGTTTGATCGAGCGGATCTCCAGCGTGGGTGAATTCAGCGGATAGTCCATCGCCACGCTGAGGGCCTGAACGTTCTTCAATTGCCCGAAGGGACCCCAGACGCCCATCCAGAACGAGTTTGTCCGGCGGTTGTTGGTCGAGGCCAGATCCATGCCTCGCTGGTCCTTGCCCTTGAAGTATTGCAGCGGGATCGAGGCCCGCAACCAAACGTTTTGGCCGAAAGGCTGGATCATGATCCGGCGTTTGCCGTCGGCGGTGTGGAGCCACAGGGAGAACCGTTGCGGCGTCGAGGTCTTCAACTCCAGAACGAGGAACCCATACTCGGACCAATCCGAGGGCAGTTGCTCATCAAGCTCCCGCAGCGTCCACTTATGCTCCGACGTCTTCCCCTCGAACGCAACCTTCAGCGGCACCTGAACCGGCGAAACTCGATACAAGCCCGCACCGTGAAAGGCGATGTCCCGGGAAATAGTCTTCTCGAAGACGCCCAAATCCTGGTGGGACCACAGGTCGCGGACCCGAACCGGGCCGGAAAAACCTGCGTCCGCCAGGGACACCGTGACCGTCGCGTTCTCGGGCACAGGCACGACCGCCTGCTCCGAATAGACGAACAACTGCACCGATCCCCTGCCGCGACTGCCAACATCCATGACACCGGTGGCCTTGAACGTTTCATACCCCTCCGGCAGGTCGTATTCGATCACCGACGGTGCGTGCGTGCCGATCCCGAACGCGACGGGCTTGCCATCCCACGTGAGGTCCTGGCCGGAGGCGTTCTTGCCGACCGCGACTTGGCCCCAACCTGCGGTCGCTTTGACCCACGGGAGATCGGTCAGCTTCTTCTCGCCGCCGGGCCCGATCAATCGGGGCTCGATCCAGTCGGCGTGGTCGTAGTCGAAGGTGTCGCCCGCGGTGGTGACCACGAGAAACAGCTTGCGCGCACCGCGGATGTCCGCGGTGATCTCCACCGACCGATTCGAGCGGCCGCGAAGGATCTGGCTGGCAAAGAGGGCCTTCGAATGGTCGAAGCCGTCGCCTGCATCGCGAGCGTTGAACAGAGCCAGGTACTTGTCCTGCGAGTCCGGCACATCCGCCACCCAGCCGATCAGGTCGTCCTGGCGGAAGAGCTGGCGGTTGTTGAGACTATGCTGATCGACGGCAAGCACTTCATCGTTGGTGATCAACGACAGCGTGAACTCGTCGTTCCAGGGCAGATGCCCGCCGAACATCAACGGTGCGCGGACCATGCAGAACAGCGTCATCAACGTCACCTGCTCGTCGCGGGTGAACTTCGTCCAGCCCTTGTTCATCTGCGGCCCGACGTGGATCGCGCCCAAAGGAAGCATATCGGGGTCCGGCCAGTGCCCAGGCCCAATATAGGGCGACCAGCGGTTGCAGATCGCGAACTCCTGCTTCAGCAGCGGCCAACTGTCCCAGAAGTCGTCGGTGAGCCGCCAGAGATTGGCGTGCGTCGCGACGTGATCTGCGACCTCGAATGGTGTCGCACCGGGCGAGGTGCTCAGCACCATGGGCCGGCCGCAGGCGTCGATGGCCTTGCGGATCGCTTCGACTTCGAGCTTCTGCGGGTGGTAGGGACGCGAGAGGTCGTCCACCTTCACGTAATCGACCTCCCACTCGGCGAGCAGCTTGAAGACCGAGTCGTAGTACGCCTGGGCGCCGGGCTTGGACATGTCGACGCCGTACATGTCGGGATTCCAGGGACACGTGCTGGCGGTGTTGGCGATCGCGGAGGCCGTGACATCCGTGCCCAGAATGCGGCAGTCGCGTTTCACCGCTTCGCGCGGGATGCCTCGCATCAAGTGGACGCCAAACTTCAGGCCCTTGCCGTGCACGTAGTCGGCCAGCGGTTTGAACCCCCTGCCGTCGGCGGACGACGGGAACTTGGCCACGACCGGCCACAAACGGCCATATTCGTCCAGCACGGGTTGGGGATTGCGGGCATAGTCCCACCCCTTCGACTGGGGCTCGTACCACTGGATGTCCACGACGATGTACTGCCATCCGTGGTGAGCGAGATGCTCGGCCATGTAGTCGGCGTTGGCCTTGGTCAGTTCCTCGGTGACGGTACAGCCAAAACAATCCCAACTGTTCCACCCCATCGGCGGCGTCGGAGCCCAGGCGTGGAAAGGCTTCTTTTCAATCCTCGGCGCCTGTGAGCCCCACAGGGCGACGG
>JAGPGT010000007.1:0-28000 GCA_018055905.1 Phycisphaerae bacterium | reverse complement strand
GGAACCGCGAATTCCGCGATGAGCCGGATCGACGGATTGATCCTTCTGTGCTTCTTCGCCATCTTCCTGTACTACTCGGCGAGCATCGCCCGCAACTTCGAGGGTGTAGAGTCCGCGGCGTCCAGGGCCGTCGTGAACCTTTCGCGGATCGCAGTCATGATGGTGATCGGCTTCGTCTCGCTGATCCTGGGCAGCCAATGGGTCGTGGACGGCGCGGTGAAGATGGCGACCACGCTGGGAGTCAGCGAGGCGGTGATCGGCTTGACGATCGTGGCCGTAGGAACCTCCCTGCCGGAACTGGCCACCTCGGCGGCCGCTGCTTACCGCAAGAATCCCGACATCGCGATCGGCAACGTCGTGGGCTCGAATATCTTCAACCTGTTCTTCATTCTGGGTGTCAGCGCGGTGATCCGGCCCATCCCCTTCGAAACGCGGGCGAACTTGGACATCGGGGCGCTGGTGGTCTCAAGCGTGTTGCTGTTTCTCTGGATGTTCACAGGCAAACGCCATGTGTTGGAACGATGGCAGGCCGGGGTCTTCCTCGGCGGCTACGCCGCATATCTCCTGCTCCTGTTGCTGAGTTGAAACCCCGTCCCTCCAGACCTTCAAGAGCAGGGATCCCGTCAGACGTGCCTGCCAGTTTGACATTTTCTCTCAACCCCAAAGAAATCTTAAGTCATTTAATAGCAATGAGTTAAAGATATTTTATGGACGGGCATGCGATTTGCATACACATGGTTGTTCATGAACTTGTGTAGGCAGTTGGTCAAAGTCTTTTGCCGACAACGAGGACCGAGAGATGAAATTTGAGAAATTCACACTGAAAGCACAAGAGGCCCTGGCGACCGCGCAACAACTCGCGATGGCCAAATCCCATACCGTCTTGTCGCCTCTACACCTGCTTGGCGCTCTGCTCAGCGACGAGGGCGGCCTGACCGAGATGATCCTCAAGAAAATCGGCGCCAATGTCGGCCGGATCAAAACCATGACCGAGGGGGAATTGGGTCGTCTTGCCCAAGGCACCAGCGCCGGCCAGATGATGCCCGATCCGGTGTTCAACCAGATCGTGCTGGACGCGCAGAACCGCGCCGACAAAATGGGCGACGAATACCTCAGCGTCGAGCACCTGCTGCTCTCCCTGGCCTCGATCAAAAGCGACGCCAGAGAGATCCTCAAGCTCAATTCCGTCACGCCCGACAAGATCCAAAGTGCGCTGGCCGACATTCGCGGCGGCGCAAAGGTTACCGACCAGAACCCCGAGGAGAAATACAAAGCTCTGGAACGCTACGGCGTCGATCTGCTGGAAAAAGCCCGCAAGGGCAAGCTCGATCCTGTGATCGGACGAGACGAAGAGATCCGTCGCTGCATGCAGGTCCTGAATCGTCGCACCAAGAACAACCCCGTCCTGATCGGCGAACCCGGTGTCGGCAAGACCGCGATCGTCGAAGGGCTCGCTCAGCGAATCGTCGCCGGCGACGTGCCGGCCGGCCTCAAGAACAAACGGGTCATCGCACTGGACATGGGCGCCCTGATCGCGGGCACCAAGTACCGCGGCGAGTTCGAAGACCGCCTCAAGGCGGTGCTCAAAGAAGTCGTCGCGGCCGACGGACAGATCATCCTGTTCATCGACGAATTGCACACGGTCGTCGGGGCCGGCGGCGCCGAAGGCGCCATGGACGCAGGCAACCTGCTCAAGCCCTCGTTGGCGCGAGGCGAACTGCGCTGCATCGGCGCCACCACGATCGACGAGTACCGCAAGCGCATCGAGAAAGATGCTGCCCTGGAACGGCGCTTCCAGCAGATCCTCGTGGAACCGCCCAGCATCGAGGCGACGATTGCGATCCTTCGCGGCCTGAAGAACCGCTACGAAACCCATCACGGCGTGCGAATCACCGACGCCGCGATCGTCTCCGCCGCCACGCTTTCGCAGCGGTACATCACCGACCGCTGGCTGCCGGACAAGGCCATCGACTTGATCGACGAGGCCGCGTCCAAGCTGCGGATCGAAAACGACTCGATGCCCGCCGAACTGGACGACATCCGCCGGCGGATCATCCAGCTCCAGATCGAACGCGAGGCCCTCAAAAAGGAAAAAGACGCCGCCAGTCAGGACCGGCTCAAGAAGGCGGAGAAACAACTGGCGGATCTGGAAGAGCAAAACCGCAAGCTCACCGCCCAGTGGGAACTGGAGAAAGGCGGCATCGACCAGATCAAGGCCCTCAAGCAACAGATCGAGGACGCCGAGATGCAGTTCGAGGACGCCCAGCGCCGCGGCGACTTGGAGAAGGCCGCCCGGTTGAAATACGAGACCATCGCCAATCTCAAGAAGGACCTGGCACACCGCGAGACCCAACTGGTCAATGCGGAAAAGGCCAAGATGCTCCACAACGAGGTCACGGAGGAGAGCATCGCCCAGGTCGTTGCCAAATGGACAGGCATCCCGGTCTCCCGGTTGTTGACCGGGGAGCGGGAACGCCTCATGAGCATGGAAGAGCAGATCCGCAAACGTGTCGTCGGCCAGGATGAAGCGGTCGTGGCCCTGTGCAATGCGGTCCGCCGCAGCCGAGCCGGTCTGTCCGACCCGAACCGCCCGATCGGCACGTTCCTGTTCCTGGGCCCCACCGGCGTCGGCAAGACGGAACTGGCCAAGGCCCTGGCGGACTTTCTTTTCAACGACCCCAACGCGATGGTCCGCATCGACATGAGCGAGTTCATGGAGCAGCATTCCGTGGCGCGTCTGATCGGCGCGCCGCCGGGCTACGTCGGTTACGAGGAAGGCGGCCGGCTCACCGAGGCGGTCCGTCGAAAACCTTATTCCGTAATCCTGCTCGACGAGGTCGAGAAGGCGCATCCGGACGTGTTCAACGTCCTGTTGCAGGTCTTCGACGACGGCCGGCTCACCGACGGCAAGGGCCGCACGGTCGACTTCAAAAACACCGTCATCATCATGACCAGCAACCTCGCCAGCCAGCAGATCCAGAAGCTGACGGAGGAACAAGGCGCCGACTGGGAGATCGAAGCCCACGTCAAGGACGTGCTGAAGAAGACCTTCAAACCCGAGTTCCTCAACCGGATCGACGAAGTGATTGTCTTTCACATGCTCAGTCGCGAGCATCTTCAGAAAATCGTCGACATCCAGTTGGGCTACCTCTCCGACCGGCTTCAAGACCGAAAGATCCGCCTGGAGTTCACCGACCAGGCTCGGGACCTCATCATGGAAGAAGGCTATGACCCGATCTTCGGTGCCCGTCCGCTCAAGAGGACGATCCAGCAGGAGATCGAGAACCCGCTGGCGATGGAGCTCCTGGCCGGCAAGTTCACCGACGGCGACACGATCCGAGTCGACGCTGGTCCTCAAGGGTTCATCTTCGCCAAAGCCCCGAAACGCGAGGAATCGTGAGCATCCGGTCGTCCTCCGTCTCTTCGGAGCGAGTCTTGGGCGTCACCTGGGGGGCCCACAGATATATCGAGGTTCGGCAAAACGATTCGGACAGGACAAAAAACCGCTGCAATTCTGGAAGCCCTCGCAAGGGCCGTGTGAAGCCTTATACAACACGAGGGTTCCCTTCGTTCGCCGGCGGCTTCGTTTCGAATCGCGTAGGGCGTGGCAATTGCTTTTGCAGGAAAGCATTGCGACTTCGTAGCAAGTGTGGCATGAAGGCACGGGCGGACAAGTGACCCGCCCGAGAGAAACGAAAAAACGGAGAGGGCGGGATTCGAACCCGCGGTACCGCAAGCGGTACACTGGTTTTCGAAACCAGCTCGATCAGCCACTCCGACACCTCTCCGTGTGACCGCTGCCGGGATTCTCCATCGCCATTCATGCCGTGCGGACAAATCCGCGTGGACAACCTCTGCAACGATCTGCCCATTGTACCGGGCATTCGCGTCCGGGCAAGCAAAAAAGCCTCTTGGGGCAACCGAAACCCTCTTCGACTCCTCCGCCGGCCTGAATTCTCGCGATCCGTGCGAAAGAAGGCTGGACGCACAGGCGGACAGACGGCATTCTAATACGCACACGCCGGTCCTCAGGTCGAAGGCCGGCTGCCCATGAATGCCCCTTTTGGAGTACAGGTGTTTCGCTATGACCGAAATCGCCGAATCTCGGATTGGTGATCCCAAACCCAGCGTGAGCGTCGTCCCGGCTCAGATCCTCGGAGCGTTCGTCCTGGTGACGACCCTGTTTGCCCTCTGGGGGTTCGCCAACGACATCACCAACCCCATGGTCGCAGCCTTCAAGAATATCCTGCTGATCAGCAACTTCGAGAGTTCGCTGGTTCAGTTCGCCTTCTACGGAGGCTACTGCGTGATGGCCATCCCGGCGTCGCTGTTCATCAAACGGTTCAGCTACAAGGCCGGCATTCTGACGGGTCTGTTGCTCTATGCCTTGGGCTGCCTGATGTTCATCCCCTCCGGCTGGATGATGGCCTTCTGGGCCTTCCTGCTCTCGTACTTCGTGATGACCTGTGGCCTGTCTTTCCTGGAAACCAGTGCCAACCCCTACATCCTGGCGATGGGACCCGAGGATACCGCCACTCGCCGTTTGAACCTCGCCCAGTCCTTCAATCCCATGGGCTCGCTCACCGGCATGTTCGTAGCCATGAGCCTAATCCTGGCCAACCTCAACCCGATGACCGAGACCGGCCGGCGATTCGTGCAAGGTCAGGCGCAAGGACGGACATACCATCAGCAGATGATCGATGCTGCCCTTGCGAATGTGAAGGGGGTGAACGACGGGATCGGTGCCTCGACCCCAAGCGTGGCCACATTGCAGGCAGGGGTCAGAGCCGCGTACAACGAACTGATCCGCATGAGCCCGGAATGGACCGGCAAGGCAGTCACGGCGGTGAAGGCTCTGGAAGAGGCATCGAAGACCAGCGAGGGGCGCAAGAAGGCCGTCAAGACCGCTAAGGCAAAGGCCCGTGAGGTCTTCAAGGGCCAGGACGCCTTCACCAACCTCAAGACCGGCGAGCTTGACCTGGGGGCCCTGGACAAGGCCGCCCTGGCCGGAGAAGAGCTCGAAAAGAGCCCCGAGGCTCTGAAGGCCTCGATTGCGACCGCGCGGGCCGAGGCACTGAAAGCTCTGGCGATTTTGCAACCGGTGGCGGCAAGCGAGTCGCCTGCGATGGCGGATATCCAGCAGGCGGTCGGTGAGGCTCTGCCCATTCTAACCCAGGCCTCGGAACTTCTCGCCGGTGTCGATTCCGCTGCGATGGAGCCGGTCCGCAAGGCTGCGAGGGAACGCCTCGTGACCATTCAGCAGGCCGATTTGAATGTGATTATCGGCCCTTATTTCGTGCTGGGGCTGGTTGTACTCACGATGCTGGTCATATTCGCCGTTGCTCGCCTGCCGCGAAGTAAGGGAGAAGACAGCAAGGCCATCGACTTCGGTCCGACCCTCAAGCGTCTGCTGGGCAACCCCAAGTACGTCGAAGGCGTCGTCGCACAGGCGTTCTACGTGGGCGCCCAGATCATGTGCTGGACGTTCATCATTCAATACGCCGAGAACGAGTTGGGCATGCCCAAGACGACGGCGCAGTTGTACAACATGGTTGCTATGGGGATCTTCGTGACCAGCCGATTCATCTGCACGGCCCTGCTGAAATACGTCAGCCCCGGCGGACTGCTGATGACGCTGGCGATTGGCGGCTTCTGGCTGGTCTTGGGGACGATCTTCATCAAAGGCATGATTGGCTTGTACTGCCTGGTCGGTGTCTCGGCCTGCATGTCGCTGATGTTCCCGACGATCTACGGCATCGCGCTCAAAGGGCTCGGCGACGACGCCAAGCTGGGCGCCGCCGGCCTGATCATGGCCATCGGCGGCGGTTGCCTGATGCCGCCGTTGCAGGGCAAGATCATGGACATGGACGCGTTCAATCTGGGTTTCATGACGCTTTCGAGCACGCGGGCGTCGTTTGTGCTGCCTTTGATCTGCTTCGTGGTCATCGCAATCTTCGGCCTGCGGACCTGGAAGGTGCACCGGCATACCTACTGAGAAGAGGATTTGAGATCTGAGATTTGAAATCTCAGATTTGGACTTCAGTCTGTGTGGAAGACCTCTTCGAGGGCCTTCCACTGCGCCCCTGGGGGCGTTCCGGGCAGACGGACTTGCAGCGGGTCCGTGTAGGTCCACCAGAGCTGCGTCACCTTGTCTTGGGCCATGCGTTTCATGTCGGCCTCGAAGTCGTCGCCGACGTATTCGAAGTAGCTGAAGAGCACGTACTCGCCCGGCGTAACCTGGCCCAGGTAGATCGAGTAGTTGCGGATGTTCACGTCGCCCAAGGCCGACAGAACCCCCGGCCAGACCGCCGCGTGCAGTTGCGTGTATGCCAGAAGCGCCTCTTCCCGCAGGCCGACGATCGAACCCCGACGGAGCTTCACGTCGCGTTTGTCGTACGCGGGACCGTCGTAGTGAAACACCTCCTCCCACGGCGACCACCACTGGTCTTCCCTTCGCGTCGGCAAAGGCTCCTGCAGCGGGTCCGTGAGCTTCCACCACGCCTGCATGGTCTTATCCTTCTTCATCCTCGCCATGTCGGCGTCGAAGTTCCTGCCTGTGTACTCGTAGTACCCGAACAGGTAGTACCGGTCGGGAGCGACCTGGCCAAGATAGATCGAGTAGTTGTCCATGTGGGCCCGGTCCACCGCCTTGAGCACGCCGGGCCAGGTCTCCGCGTGCAACCGCTTGTACTCGGGAATACCCGTTTTCGGAATCCCGATCACCACGCCGTAACGTCGGGGCGGTCGTTTTCCCCGCAAACACATCGAAGAACAGCCGGTCACCACCAACAGACAAAGAATCGTCATGCCCAGCCGCAAGGTTTTCCCCATCGCAATCATCGCAAAACCTCCTGCACCCAGATTCGCACGACTCAGTGAACCAATCCGAAGAACCTCTGCGTGGCCTCCGTGGAGAACACGACGTACAGCAGAACCATGAGGACAAACAACAGTCCGGCCATCCAACGATAGTTAAGAATTCCGCTCCAACCGGCTTCGCGAAGGGCGGTGAGCGGATGGTTCCAGACCAGGCGCTCGCTTTGGGCCGTATGCTGGTGCGGCCAGATCAGCGACGTCACGACGAGAACGATCGAACAAATCACGAACAAATAGAACGCGGCCATCATGAACTGCACGTTCCACCCGGTGAATGCCTTGTACCAGTCCAGGAGGAACACGACCAATCCGAGGAACGATCCGAGGGTCAGGGTCGCCATCGCCCCACGGCTGGAGGCCCGGCGCCAGAAGACGCCCCACAGGAAGACCGTCGTAATCGGCGGAGCGATGTAGCAGATGATCGTATTGGCGCCCTGGTAGATGCTCTCGAACCGAGCGATCAGCGGCGACCACAGGATGGCGACCACCATCGCGAAGAACGTCGCGACTCGCCCGACGACGACCAGCTTGCGATCGGGCGTCTGAGGTCGCCACCGTCGGTACAGATCATAACTGAACAGCGTCGCGATGGAGTTCAGGGCGCCCGAGACGGTGCTCATCAAGGCCGCCAGCAGGGCCGCAGCAAGAATCCCTCGCATGCCCGCCGGCAGCAGTTCCAGGATCATGTGCGCATAGACCGCGTCGGACTTGGCTTTGAGGACCTTTCGCTCGACCAGCGACGTCATGGATCGGCTCACCTCCTGCGCCGGGAGGCCGGTCTGCTCAACGACGTAATCGACGCGAATATCCTTCTCCTGTCCGTCGTATTTCGCGATTGCCTGATAGACCTGTTGCTCCGTCGGCGACAGGTCCGCCGGGAGGGCTTGATCGGTCGTGACCCTCAGGGCCGGTAGAGCGGGCACTTTGCCCTGGTGCAACAGAGCCAACATGATCGTCCCGGGGAATACGAAGATGAACACCGGCAGAATCTTGATAAACCCTGCGAACAGCGGTCCGACCCTGGCGTGATTCTCATCCTTGGCCCCGAGCACGCGCTGCACGATCGTCTGGTCCGCGCACCAGTACCACAGGCCGATGACCGGATACCCCAGAAAGACCGAGTACCAGGGCAGTCCCGCCGGATCGTCGGCGCTGCGCAGAACGGTGAGCTTGACCGGCGAGACGTGGGCCGCCACGCCGGACCAGCCGCCGGCGTGATACAGACCGATCAGCGTGATCGAGATCGCGCCGATCAGGAGGATGACAGTCTGAAGCGACTCCGTCAGAACGACCGCCAGCAGTCCGCCCACGATGGTGTACAGACCCGTCAGGACTGCCGCTCCGATGATACTGGTCCACTTGTCGATGCCGAACATCTCCTCCAGCACGACCGCGCCGGTGTAGAGCGTAAAGCCGATGTGAATCACGATGGCCGAGACAATCGAAAGCGCCGCCAGCCAGTCGCGAGCCCCCCGGCAGTACCGCTGTTCGAGAAAGTCCGGTAACGTCGCCACTTTCGACCGGAAATAGAACGGCGCAAAGAACAGCGACAGCGTGATCAGCAGGAACGGCGCCATCCACTCGAAGTTGCCGTAGGCCAGGCCGTTCATATAGCCTTCCTGGGCCTGGCTGACCAGGTGAATCGTCGAGATGTTCGTCGAGAACAGGGCCAGGCCGATCACAGGCCAGGTCAACGTCCCGCCGGCCAGGAAGTAACTGCGGTCGGCCTCTCCTTTGCGGCGGCGAAAACCCACCCAGCATCCCATCCCCACGATCACGACGAGGTAAAGAACGATCACGGCCAAATCGAGCGACCCGATGGCCATCCTGCCCGCGGCGAGCACGCCTGCCGTCATATCCGACGCTCCTTCAATGCCCTGGAGATGCCCCCATACCTATCGCTTGTGAAGTATACGTATCCGGCGGGAAAACGCAATCATTCCGACTCGAGGGGTGTCGCAAAGAGGCGGGCGATCGCAGGGTCACAGTTGCGTGACTTCGGAGAGGCCTTCGATCTGTCTTTCGGTGACCTGGCGGATCCGGCTCTCCAATTCGTCCTGAAGAACCTGCGTCTCGCGTTGCAGCGTCTCCTTCAGGCGATTCTGGAAATCGCCTCGCATCTTGGCGATTCGGGAGGGCAGAAGGACGTTCTTGACGATCCAGGCCGGGGCGTTCCACGTGTCGGCCAGTTCCTTGGCTCGCGTCATGCCGTAGCGAACGGCCAGGAACGCCACCCCGGCGCCGATCACCGCGCCGGCGATCCAGCCGACCGGGCCGCTCGCCAGGAGGGCCAGCCCGCCTCCGCCGCTGACGGAGGCCGCGACGGTGGCCGCCAACGCGACGACGAACCAGCCGACGGTGTCCATGATGCCGCCGTACAGGTCGGGCGTGTCCGGCGAGACGAACGCCCCGCCGACCGCGGTTTGCTGGGTCTCGTCGATCGGTCGCTCGCCGACGCTCAGGCTGTAGGATTCGAACCAAGCCCGCAACAGTTCATTCAGTTCGCCCGGCAGGCCGCGACGGAGCGTTTGCATTCTCTTGTCAATGATCGCCCGGAAACGGCTCTCATTGGCTTTGACCTGGGCGGCGATGGACTCGCGCAGGACCTTCACGGAACCGCCTTTCTCGCGGAATTCCTCCACGACGGGTCGGATCGTCCGATCGAACAGTTCCGTCGTCACGTCGGTCGCCACCCCGGCGACGTAGTTGTTCGTCACTCGCTCGACGAGCGGCCGCACCTGGACCCGGCAGAACCTCGGCAGATCGCGCCGAAGCTTCTCGCGGGTTTCCTCGAAGCTGTGCTGCAGGGCCGGAAGGATCGCCAGACCCTGGGAGATCACCGCGTACGGCCGATCGCTTCGCATCAGTCGGGATCGCTGCAGCCCGAGCGTCTCGATGACAACGTCGGACACGAACGGCCATTGACTGCTGCCGCCGGCCAGGATGACCCGGCTGATCTGGTCGGTGGCGACGCCTTTCTCCGCCAGTCCGTGCGACAACGAAGTCCGGAACCAGTCGATCAGGTCGATCTCCTGCTGACGCTGCAGGATCCGCTGGGCTCGCACGCCCATGCTCTCCAGGTTGAGCACGAACGTCGGACTGGGCAGGTAATGTTTGGCCCGCTCCATGAACCCGTTCCAGTCCATCCCTTTGAGGCTGCCGTAGCGACCGACGGACTTGTTCACCTTCTCCGTTCGGTCCCGCGCCATCGTCAGCGAGAAGAACTCCTTCACCTCGCGACAGAGGTACGAGTGGACGTAATACGTGTCGCCCGCTCTTTCCAGGGTCTTGAGGATGCCGGGGTTCTGCTCCAGCAGCCACTGGAAGAACAGGTCGTCGAACAGTCGCCCGCCGAGCTCCATGTCGCCCCAGGAGTGGCTCACCTGGAGGCTCTGGAGGAAGGCGAAGTCGCAGGTGCCGCCACCGAAGTCGATGACGAGAATGCCCCGTCGGGCCTCTTCCGGCGAGAAATCCTTGTGCCAGAGGTGATGCAGCAGCGCGCCCTTGGGCTCGTCCAGCAGGCGCACGTCGCCGTAGCCTGCGTCCCGCGCGATCTGCGTGATCCGGGTTCGGAACGGGCCGTGCGCCTCGCTGGGGACGCCCACGATGACATCGTACCCGGCGGGGTCCAGGGCGATGTGCTGGCGCTGCGACTGCTCGATCACCGTTCGCAGAAAATCGGTCGCGGCGTTGGCCGCCTCGTCGCTGGAGACGATGTCGGGCTTGAACTGCGTGCGGAGCCGATACCCTTTGCGTTCCTCGTCGGAGGCCTCGCCGTACTCGTGCAGCGCAGGCTCGCCCACCAGCGGTTCGCGGTTGCCGCGATAGAGGATGGCGGTGGGCAGGCCGTCCCGACCGGTGCCGAAATCGACGCCGACGGGCGAGATCTGATCCGCGGGACATTTGCTGAAGTACGTGTTCGTCGTCCCGAAGTCGATGGCCAGGATGTTCCGAGGTTCCGTCACCGATCCCGAACCTTTCTGACGAGGCCCCGCTGCACGACCTGGCCGCCGAAGACGACCGCCGGACGCTCGACCGTCACGCGGTCGCCGTCGGTGATGTGGCCGAAGGTTTCATACTTGCTCTGGAGGTCCGTGCTCCAGGTCATCGTCTCTTTCTCGCCGGCAGTCGGCTCCGCAAAGGCCGGCTGGCCCTCGATGCCTTCGAAGCCGCTGTTCTTGGCCTCCTGGATCAGCTCGTGGGCGACCACAGGCAGGGAAGCCGCGGTGGCTTGATGGAGCAGGTAGATGAGCTTGCCCAATCGCTTGAGGGCCTTGTCTTTGTCGGTCTTCGAGGGCGACGTTGCCGTTCGGTGCATGCACAGCACCGCCAGCAGGGGGATCGCCCAATCCACCCACTGCTCGACCGCGCCTCGCACCGCCTTCTCGTGCTCGCTGCGAACCGCCCCGCGCAAAGCCTTGGGCCGGCGGAACAGCCAGGGCAGGACCCTCGTCAGCAGACGAACGCGGGCCATCCCGTACAGCAGCAGCACAGCCAGAAACGCGCCGATCGGTCCGCCCAGCGCCAGGCCGAGGTCTGGCATGTCGTAGGCCAGCCGCATCAGGGCGGCCCCCAGCATCATGCCGCCGAGGGCGCCGCCGGCCCCGGCCAGGGCCAGGGGGATGGGTCGCGTCTCGGCGCCGACCGCCGGTCCCGGCGTCCGCAGGGGCTTGGCGATCGAGTCGAAACTCAGGGCGATGAAGGCCACGCCGTCGTCGTCGATGGGCGTCTGGCCGTTGATCAGGGCGAGGGACTTGGCCGAGAGCAGTTCCTGCTTGAGCACCCCGTTGGCCCGACTCTCGGCGGCGGTGAAGTCGCCGCTCGTGGGGCTGCCGATCAGGTCCAGCGTGACGAAATACTCGCGGACCGCGTTCTCGACGAGGCTGCCGCGCAGCGACGTCGTCGCGGATTGGACCTTCGCGATGTTCTCCTGCAATTCGAGCATATCAAGCGGAAACGGTGGGCACGACCCACCCTGCACAGGCTCCATTCTATGGCCCGGCGTCAGAAACGCAACCGCCAAAATGGGGAATGGCCGGCGTGTACGACCTCCGACGCGGTCCAAGCCAAGATCGTCAACATCGTCAAGAACCTCAAGAACCTCTCGGTTTGACATTCTTGAAGTTCTTGACGATCTTGAGAATCTTGAAACCCTTGACGGGCTTTCATGGACCGGTTTGTTCTCGCGATGAGCCCTCCGTTCGATTCTCACCCGCCAGGGGCGCGTTCCCCGAGAACAGCACCTCGTGCCAAACTCCCCCTCCTTTGGCACGTGGCACGTGGCACGATAGCGTTTTTGGGCCCGAAAACCGAAGGTGCCACGTGCCACGTGCCAAACACACAGGTCCTCATGCCAACCGGGCGGGCGTAGCACGCCATTTATGCTGCTGGCGAAAAGCGCAAAATCCCCCCACCCCGCCCGCTTCGGGCGGGATCGAAGTCTTCCAAGCGAAACGGTCGCGGAATTGTCCTTGTTCTGGCGAACACCGAGCCGGTCAAGAACTTCAAGAACTTCAAGATCGTCAAGATCGTCAAGAACCTCAACTCCCTCTCAGTTTGACATTCTTGAAGGGATTCGATCTCGCGGGTCCCCTCGTCGCGGCAGGCCGCGTGCTATCCCTCGCTGCGGACAATGTCGAAGACCTTCACCAACTGTGTGATTTCGAAGACCTTCTGGATCTTGGGGTCGAGATTGAACAGTTGCAGGGACCCGCCGGCCTCGATGACCCGCTTGTGCACCTTGACCAGCAGGCCCAGGAAGGCCGAGGACATGAACTTCACCTTGACGAAATTCAGGACGAGCCGCTTGTTTTGATTGTCGCGAATCACCGGCAGCAGAGCGCGTTCCAGCTTGCGGATCTGCTGATCCTCGAGGATGTTCTCTTCTTCGAAGGTCACGATCGTGACGTCCGTGCCGTTCTCGACGCTAATCTTCTCTTTCGACTGCATAGCACCACCTCAGGTCGTCATCCGCCGGGCGACCATGCCGAGCCCCGCGTTCAGCGGGACATCGCACCGGGCCGGAGACTATTTTATGCGATGCCCGGCGGTTCGCTAGGAAAAAAGTCACAAAACCGCGTAAGCAACGCCGACCGGGCGGAGGCCGCGGGAGGGGGCAGCTCCCCGACCCGGACAAGGCGTGGCGGTCGTTTTTTGTTGATTGTCAGACCCGCAACGCGTAGGATGTTGCCATTATGCGAATTCCATTGACCAAGTATGGATTGCCGGAGGTGGTCGTCTATCCAGCGGCGATCCTGGCGTTGATGATCGTCGCAGGCCTGCTGGGACCCGCATGGTTGCCCTTGTGGACAGTCGTGGCGGTTGAGGCGGTGTTGGCGATGGTTCTAGGGTGGGCCCTGATGTTCTTCCGGGATCCGTACCGGGAGCCGCCCGGCGACGATCGTCTGCTGTTGTCGCCGGCCGATGGGACGGTCACGGATGTGGAAATGGTGCAAGACGCCGAGTTCGTCGGGGGACCGGCCCTGCGAGTGGGAATCTTCTTGAGCATTTTCAACACGCACATCAACCGCGCCCCCTGCGATGCAACGATCGAGAAGATCATTTATCGCCCGGGCAAATATCTCAATGCGATGAGCCGCCGGGCGGGAAAGGTCAACGAGTCGAACAACATCACCATGGTCCGCACCGGCCCTCCCCAGGACCGCTTGTTGGTCCGCCAGATCAGTGGCGCCATCGCCCGGCGGATTGTCTGTGCCGCCAAAGAAGGCCAGCGACTCGCCGGCGGCGAGCCGTTTGGCATGATCAAGTTCGGGTCTCGAACCGAACTGTATCTGTCCCCCGGTGAAAACGTGACGTGCCTGGTCCGCATCGGAGACAAGGTAAAGGCGGGCGTAACCCCGTTGATAAAGTACGACTCTGCGCCGCAGCCGGAACCTGCCGTCGCTTCGACAGACACGGGGTCATGAAAAATGAGTGGTAAACGCCAACCGATGATGGCTCCCAAACCCAGAGGGCCCTTCTTCCGTCGGGTGCGAAGGCACCGCGTCAAGTACATCACCCTGCTGCCCTCGCTGGTGACGATCCTCAACGGCGTCTTCGGGTTCACCGCCATCGTTCTGGCCAGCAAGGCCAATCAGCCGGGGGCCGACAAGATGTCCTGTTACGCGGTCGGAGGGTACATGGTCCTGCTGGCGATGGTTGCGGACATGCTCGACGGGCGTCTGGCGCGGATGAGCCAGAGCACCTCCAGTTTCGGAGGCCAGCTCGACAGTCTGTGCGACCTGATCAGCTTCGGCGTCGCTCCCGCGTTCCTCATGCTGCGGCTGGTGGAGAGCGAGCTGGAACTTTCGGAGATCTTCTGCGGCACCCTGCTGCACCGGTTCATTTGGCTGGCGGCGCTGGCGTATCTCAGTTGCGCCGCGATTCGTCTGGCCCGGTTCAACGTGGAAAACGACGAGAACGAGATGGCTCACATGAGCTTTGCGGGACTGCCCAGTCCCGCCGCGGCCGGGACGATCGTCAGCTTGATCATCTTCCACCAGGAGCAGTATCCGGACCTGGATCTGATCGTGTATGGGCTGCCCCTGGTGGCCCTGGGTGTGGGAATCCTGATGGTCAGCCGGGTGCCTTACCCGCACATCGTGAACGTCTATCTTCGGGGTAAGAAGCCCTTCGGGTACCTGATCCGGGTTCTTCTGTTCCTCGGGCTGGTCGTGTGGAAAATTCAGACCGCGATCGTCCTGATCTTCGGATACTTCGCCCTGGGCAGTCTCGCCAAGTGGCTCTATGGCAAGCTGCTCCACAAATCGGGTCCGCTTCTGGCCTCCGGTCCGAACCCGACGGCCGACGCCCCCCACGACAACGGCCCCCCTCTCTGACCCGTCAGTTCATCCGGATTTCCGCGGGCGGCTGCGACGCGCCCGTCGGCATCAGCTCGTTCACTGATCCGCCCATCTGGTTGATCTTGTGGTAATGCTCGACCACCTTGGCCAAGCGGCTGAGGACCTCGCGCCCCTCTTCGCTGGCCTCCAGACCGACGATCTGCAACCCGACGCAAAGCCCCTCGCGGTCCGCCGTGGGCAGGACGTTGCGGATTTGCGCGTGGAACATCAACGGCGTTTCATACGGCATCGGCGTGAACCGAACGCCCATGAACTGTCCTTTGTGAAAGTCCGTTTCGCCCGCGGCGCCGCCTTGCGTCTCCGGGCCTCGCTTCAAAGGAACAATCACCTGAGCGCCGCCGGCGGAGATATCCACGAGTCGGCCCTCGAAATAAGTGTGCGTCTTTTCGGTGGGTGTGCGTTTGCCCGTGCGGTGCCAGAGTACGACGTTGACCTTCAACGCCGACGGCACGTTCACGCGAAAATAACTCCGTCGCTGGATCACGCCGATCCGCTCGGGAACCGCCAGAACGATCGTCCCGCCCGACAGAGGATCGCAAGAGGGCTCCAAGTCCACCACGACGGTGTCGAAAACAAACTTGCCGTACGCGTGCTTGAAATTCATTCCGACCGGTTGTTCGATTCGGATGTTGATCGGGTGAGGTTTGCCGTCGGCGTGGAACCCTTCGACGTACAACTTGCCGCCGCGTACCGGATCGGGCGAGAGCCGTTTCATGACCACTTTGGCCACATGCCATTTGTCCTTGGACAAATACGACAGGATCGCCGCAGATTGGTTCTGCACGACAGCCTGGAGCACGGTCTGGGAATCCGGCCCCTGGAGCATGACGATGTCACTCATACAAATCTCCCATACCTACATCTAGGGTAACCCGCACGCGGTCGGTGCGTTCGGGAACTCCTTGCCCCCAAGGCACAACGAGCCTGCGGAGTGAGGCTCGTCTAAACCATATGAAATGATTCGTCCAAGGCCAAAGACCACATCAGCGTTTTGTCTTTGCGTTTCCGTCAATCTCCCTACGTGCAACCGCCAGTCCCAAAAGGTCCTCAAATCACGCGGGAGAAGACTCTGATCCCCACCCCCGTCCCCCCTCGGAGAAGCCGTTTGCCCCCATTCCCCTAGGTTTTCACCTGAAGGACGTCGCGTCGTTTATCGGACACATCCCTGGACGGCTCCTGACCGTTTCGCAATCCGGGGATTGCACGAACGGGAAAATTGGAGTATGGTGGCTGAACTGTCCGAGGGTTCATCGGTCCCTTTTTTCGGAGCCTGGTCGCAGGAATTTCCTGCGCAGGGAATGGCAATATGAGGATAGAATTCGTCCCTGTCGTCGGGATCATTGAAACGGGCCGGCATGCCGGTCGCGAGGACCGGCTCGCCGAACGAGGTCGTATTCGCGACCCAGCCAGATCGAAGGTATACGCTCAAAACGCAGATTCACTGAACCGACGCGATCCCCAGCCATAGATCTTAAACACAGGGAAGGACGGATGAAATGCCGGTAGAGCTGGGTCTCGGATTGGTTTGGTACGCGGTCTTCGTGATCTCGACGACGTTTCACGAGGCCGCCCATGGCTTGGCCGCGTGGAAGCTGGGCGATCCCACGGCCCGCCAAGCCGGACTGGTCACGCTCGATCCGGTCCCGCACCTGCACCGATCGCCCATCGGCATGATCCTCGTTCCGATCGTCGCCTTCCTCACGTCGGTAACCACCGGCGGCGGATGGATGATCGGCTGGGCCAGCACTCCCTACGATCCCTCTTGGGCCCAAGCCCATCGCAAGAAGGCGGCCTGGATGGCCTTGTCGGGACCGGCCGCCAACCTGGCGTTGATCCTTCTGGCTGCTGCGATCATTCGCGTCGGCATGTTCCTGGGCCTGTTCGCGGCCCCGCTGGAATCGATGTGGACGCAGATCACCGTCGCCCGCTCGCCGGGCCTGATCAGCAGCGTGGCCATCGTGGTCAGCGTCCTGTTCTCCCTGAACCTGATCCTGCTGATCTTCAACCTGTTGCCCCTGCCCCCGCTCGACGGCAGCGAGATCGTCATGCTGTTCCTGGACGACCGCGCAGCGGACCGCTACCGGGAATTCATGGCCCAACCGGCGGCCGGCCTCATCGGTCTGGTCGTCGCCTGGAACCTCATGGCCGTTCTCCTGGGCCCGGCCCAAACCCTGGCTTTGAACCTCCTCTACCCCGGCGCCGGATACGGGTATCAGTAATCTCGTATTACCCAATGCAGTTGCCTTGCGGTCGGACGGCTTGCCGCATATTCGCAGTACGCAGCAGTCAGAAATGCGGACTTGACAGATCCCACAATCTGTGCTCTCCTGACTCCCCAGGGATGGGGCATCCAGCCGCGTGAGCATGCTTCTGCTTTGACAAATCGTTCGCGGAAGATCGTTTCCGAACCTCCGAAGAGGTCTCCTCGTGTCCGCCGTGCGGCGGCCGAGTTGAGTTCATTCCTTTGGAACTGAAGGAGATGCATCATGAACGCACAAACGATCGTTGCCAAAACCAGTCGAAGGGAAATGTTGAAGCAATCCGGGATGGGCGTGGTCGCCGGCGCGGCGATCGGCGCTCTGGTCAGTCCGAACGCGCAGGCCGCCGCCGCGGACATCAACATCTCATACGCCTCGTGGATTCACGGCCACAGCATGCAAATCGAGTATCCCGACCGGATCGTTTCCCAGTGGCGAGCCGGGTTCAGCATCACCGTCGAAGGGAAGCGAGGCACCAACAACTGGTTCCATTTCGCGATCCCGACACCGGTGATCATCGACGACGTGCGTCTGCGGGCCGACAAGGTCATGCTTCGTTTCAGGACCGGTTCGATCGACGCGGTCGTCAGGAATGTGCATGTCTACGACGGCGAAAGACTGATCGCAGAGCACGACAATCTCACCCTTTCAAAGGAAAATCCCTTCGCTGAGTTCGTCGTGCCCGACCGACCGCTGATCTTCTGGGGCTTGGGCATTTCCATTGGAGTTTCCTTCGGCTTCGACGAGCAGAAGGACCACCACATGGACTTCATCGCCGCAGGATGCGATTTCACGCTCCGACTGCCTCTGTGAAAAGCGTTCTTTCGTGGGGCCAGGCTCGATTCCCGCTTCGCCTGGACGGAAGCCTTCGGACACAGGGGACGCGTCTGAACCGCCACAAGACGCGCGCATCCGAGGACCACAGCTCCCCTGTTGCGTCACATCCCTATTGATAAAACCTCCGCGCGCCACTATTCTACAACGGCCAAAGGGGATCCAATCGTTTCGCCCTTTCGGAGGACAAGCAATGCAGACGCGACAACTGGGCACAACCGACATGCGGCTGACGACCGTAGGCCTGGGCACTTGGGCCCTGGGCGGGCCATGGGAGTACGGCTGGGGACCGCAGGACGACGAAGAAGCGCTTGGAGCGATCCTGGAGGCGCTGGATCTGGGCATCAACTGGATCGACACCGCCCCCGCGTACGGACTGGGCCATTCCGAAGAACTGGTCGGCCGGGCCCTACGCCAGACGACGCACAAACCCTACATCGCGACCAAGTGCGGCATCCTCTGGAACGAGAAGAAAGAGAAGGTCGTGCACCTCAAGCGCGACAGCATCCGGCGGGAGTGTCATGCCAGCCTCCAGCGTCTGGGCGTCGAGCGGATCGACCTCTACCAAATGCACTGGCCGGACCCCGACCCGGACATTGAAGAGGCCTGGGAAGAGATGGCACGCCTCGTCGAGGAGGGCAAGGTCCGCTCCATCGGCGTCTCGAACTACAGCGTGGCGCAGATGGAGCGGGTCGCCAAGATCCACCCGATCGCGTCGCTCCAGCCGCCGTACAGCATGCTGCGTCGCGATGCCGAGAGAGAACTCCTCGGCTACTGCGCCAAACACGGGATCGGCGTGGTCGTCTACAGCCCCATGCAAAGAGGCCTGCTGACCGGCAAGTTCAACGCCGAACGGCTGGCGGCCCTGGCCCCCGACGATCATCGCAGGCGAGCCCCGGAATTCCAGGAACCCCAGTTCTCCGCGACAATGGAGTTGGTCGACGGACTCAAGGGAATCGCCGAGCGCAACGGCCGAACCGTGGCACAACTGGCCGTCAGTTGGGTCCTGCGAAGGCCGGAGGTGACCGCGGCGATCGTCGGCGCCCGTCGACCCGGCCAGATCGCCGAGACCGCTCCGGCCTCCGATGGGAACCTGGGCACAGAAGACCTCGAAGAAATCGAAAGACTGCTGACTCGTCGAGACAAAAGGCTCGCGGGAAACGCAGCGTAGCGAGATCCGCAAAAAAGGAAAACCGAATGCCGCAAGAACAAGACGTCTACACCAGTCCGCTCGTGGAGCGAAACGCCTCCCGGGAGATGGCGGAGCTCTTCGGCGCGCAGAAGAAGTTCAGCACCTGGCGACGACTCTGGCTGGAGCTGGCCAAAGCCCAGAAGAATCTGGGCTTGGAAATCACGCAAAAACAGATCGACGAGATGGCCGCCCATCTGGACGACATCGATTTCTACAAGGCCGCGGTCTATGAAAGGCAGTTCCGTCATGACGTAATGGCACACGTCTACACGTTTGGGGAGGTCGCCCCCAAGGCCGCTCCGATCATCCACCTGGGCGCAACGAGCTGCTATGTCGGCGACAACGCGGACTTGATCATCATGCGGGACGCACTGCGTCTGGTTGCAGGCAAACTGGCCGCCGTGATCGACCTGCTGGCGAAATTCGCCGAGCAATACCGCGACCTGCCCACGTTGGGCTTCACGCACTACCAGCCGGCGCAACTGGTCACCGTGGGCAAGCGAGCGACGCTCTGGTGCCAGGAGTTTGCGATGGACCTGGAGGAAGTCGAGCATCGCATCGAGACGATGCCTTTCCGCGGCGTCAAAGGCACCACCGGAACACAGGCCTCGTTCATGGAACTTTTCGAGGGAAGGCACGCCAAGGTCAAGCAGCTCGACAAGGACGTCGCTGCGGCGTTCGGCTTCAAGAAGCTCTGCCCCGTCACCGGTCAAACTTATCCGCGCAAAATCGATACGATGATCGTCAACACACTGGCCCTGATCGCCCAGTCGGCCCACAAGGTCTGCAATGACCTTCGTCTGCTGGCCAACCTCAAGGAGATGGAAGAACCCTTCGAGAAATCCCAGATCGGCTCATCCGCCATGGCCTACAAACGAAACCCGATGCGGTGCGAGCGAGTGACGGCGCTCGCCCGGCTGGTCCTGAGCCTGGCGACCAGCCCCGCGATGACCGCCTCCGAACAGTGGTTCGAGCGAACGCTCGACGACTCCGCCAACAAGCGCGTGGTCATTCCCGAGGCGTTCCTGGCGGTCGACGGCATCCTCCAGATCCTTTTGAACGTCTTCGACGGCCTGGTCGTCTACCCCAAGGTCATTGAGGCCCATGTGATGGCCGAGCTGCCCTTCATGGCGACGGAGAACATCCTGATGGCCGCCGTCAAGGCCGGCGGCAACCGTCAGGACCTCCATGAAAAGATTCGCCAGCACTCGCAGGCCGCCGCGGGCGAGGTCAAGCGTCTGGGCAAACCCAACGATCTGATCGAACGCCTGAAGCAGGACGCGGCTTTCGCGAACCTCAACTTCGAGAAGGTGCTCGACCCTGCCGCGTATGTCGGCCGCGCCCCCCAGCAGGTGGACGAATTCATCCGGGCGGTCGTAGCCCCGATCCGGAAAAGGTACCAGAAGCACTTGGGGCAGAAGGTCGAATTGAAGGTTTGAAAATCGCCAGATTCGAAATCCGAAGCGCGGATGACCGAAACGCTCGCGTCGAACCCAGGCCTGTTTTGCGCTTGGGTTTTTATCCTTCGTGCTTGTCGCCTGCCAGAGCGGGGTCGGATTTCGAGATTCGGATTTCGGATTTCGGATTTTCGGGAAGGAGAAAGGATATGACAAGGCAGGAACTCATCCAACGCATCAAAGAAACCGCGTACCTCGAAGGCGATTTTCTCCTTCGCAGCGGCAAGCGGAGTAAGTACTACCTGGACAAGTACCTCTTCGAGACCAAGCCGGACATCCTCAAGGCGCTGGGTAAGGAATTCGCCAAGCACATGACGAAGGACGTAACCCTGATCGCGGGGGCCGAACTGGGTGGCGTGGCCTTGGCCGCCGCGACCGCGATGGAGACCGGAAAGAACTGGATCATCGTCCGCAACAGCAAGAAGGACTACGGCACCAGCAAACTCGTCGAGGGCGTGCTCCAGGCGGGCGACGTGGTCTTGCTCGTCGAGGACATCGCCACCACCGGAGGCCAGGTCCTCGAAGCGGCCAAGGTCATCACCGACGCCGGCGCGAAGATCAAAAAGATCGTCGCGGTCATCGACCGTAAACAGGGCGCACGCGAGAACATCACCGACGCCGGTTACGCATTCGAATCGATCATCACCAAGGACGACCTGGGAATTCCCGACTGATTGGGGATCAAAGAAGATGGATTGTTGATCTCCGAGGACATCGTCATGCGACCCAAGCGGCCGGGGGCCCCTGCAACGCCAGGCCGTTCTGCTCCGCCGTCAAAACCTCGGCCAAAATCGGCTCGAGCCAGGGAAAGTCATTTCCCGCGTCCCTTCCAACTTTTGGGATTTCAACTTCCCCACATCGCAAGCGGCTCGGTTCCGGCCTTATACGTTGACCCGACGAGTTCGAATGCCTATAATAGAATCCAGTTCTTCGGCCCGGCGGAGTAATCATTCCCGTCCAGAGGAGGATATGGCTCGTGTTCAAGAATCACCGAAGCTGGCTTGCGTTGCTTATCGTTCTCCTGTCGGCGCAGGTTGCCACGCCGGCGGACATCACCACTCCGAACAGTTTCATCCGCGGCGTGCCCAACGATAACGACTGGCCCGCCAACGAATCGCCCAACCTGGCGATCGACGACAACGTCAACACCAAGTTTCTCCATTTCAAAGGGGAGAGCCAACCCACGGGGTTCCAGGTGACCCCCACGGCAGGTCCAACCATCGTTACCGAGCTGATCTTCACCACCGCCAACGATGCGCCGGAGCGGGATCCGGTCGCCTTTGAGTTATCCGGTTCGAACGGGAGCATCGACGGACCGTACACGATGATTGCCGCCGGGGATATCGTGGACTTTGCGCGGATCACCGCCTGGCCGCGATTCACAAGCAACACCACGCCAATCACATTCCCCAACACGGTTGCGTACACCCATTATCAGCTCCTCTTCACAAAGGTCCGCAATCCGGCGGGGGCCAACAGCATGCAAATCGCCGAGGTGGAATTCATAGGAATCCCGGCGGGTATTACGCCTCCCGCGGCGGATCCAGCCTCAGCAGACCTGTTTCTTGAGGGAGGGTCGGTTGTCATCAGCGAATTCAAAGCGATCAACGAAGCCGATCGATCGACAATCGTTCAAGGAAAAGTGGTGTATCCCGACTGGATCGAGCTCCAAAATCGCGGGACCACGACGGTCAATCTCGGCGGCTGGCACCTGACGGACGATCCATGTGATCTGGCGAAATGGACCCTGCCCGCGGTCCAGCTCGCGTCCGGCGCCTTCTTTGTGGTCTATGCCTCCGGAATCCAGGAAGAGGACCATCCCGAGAACTGGCCCTACAAGGACACGGCGGGCGCCTACCACACGAACTTCTCCCTCTCCAGCGAAGGTGAGTATCTGGCGTTGGTTTCACCCGATGGGCAGGTGGTGCATGAATACGGTTCCCGCACCGACGGCGGCGGCTATCCACCCCAGCGATTCGATCTGTCCTACGGCCTGTACGGCAATCAACCGCAGTATTTCATCGTCCCCACGCCCGGCGCAATGAATATTCCCGGATCCAACGAGATTTCAGCCCCTCCTGGATTCTCCCGTGAGAGCGGGACCTATTCGGATCCGTTTCTTCTGGAACTGAGCGCATCCAGTCCGACGGCAGATATCCGTTACACCTTGGACGGACAGATGCCCAGCCCTGCGTCGCTCAAATACACCGCCGCCATCCCCATTTCGGGCACGAAAGAAGTTCTCGCACGGGTGTACGAACCCGGCAAGATGCCCAGCGAGGTGGTGAGCCGGACGTACCTAGCCCTGGCCAACGACGTTCTGAACTTCAATTCCAACCTGCCTCTGGTGATCATCGACACGGGACGTCAAAGCATGAATACCACGTACCGCTCGGTCCGCTCTGTATTCATCGACCGAGGCGCCGACGGGAGGACCAGGATCACCGACCCACCTGACTATGCCGGTCGAGGCGGGATGAAACGACGGGGACGCAGCACTCTGGGAGCCGCCAAGGGTTCGTATGGGTTCGAGGTATGGGATGAATACAACCGGGACCGCAAGGTCTCGATCTTCGGCCTGCCGGCCGAATCGGACTGGATTCTGTACGCTCCCTTCAGCTTCGATCGGGCACTCATCAACAACGCCTTCATGCACGCTCTGAGCAATCAGATCGGCCGATATTCCGTGCGGACGCGGTTCGTCGAGGTGTACCTGAACACCAACGACGACCGTGTCTCCGCCAGCGACTACGTCGGTCTCTACATCTTTATGGAAAAAATCAAACGAGGTAAAGACCGCGTGGACATTGAGGAACTGGAGCCCTGGGACAGCACCGAGCCCCGAATCTCCGGGGGCTACATGCTGAAAATCGATCGTCCCGACGACGGCGACACCGGCTTTCGCACGGCCAGAGGTAATCCCACTTACGGAGATGGAACCCTCTGCTATGTGGATCCCAAGGAATCGGAGATCACGACTGCCCAATCCGCATGGATTCGCGGGTATTTGAACGACTTTGAAACGGCCCTGTACGGGCCAAACTTCTCCGACCCCGCCACCGGCTACGCCAAGTACATCGACGTGGCGTCCTGGATCGACCACAACCTGCTGAACCTGCTGGCGATGAACGTGGACGCCCTTCGCCTGAGCACGCACTTCCACAAGAACCGAGAGGGCAAGCTGGAGATGGGCCCCTTGTGGGATTTCGACCGTTCGCTCAACTCCACCGACGGGCGGGACGACAACCCCCAGAGTTGGCGAGGGACCGGAGACGCCACCGACTATCACAAGTACGTCTGGTGGAACCGGCTCTTCGAGGATTCGAACTTCTGGCAGAAATACATTGATCGCTGGTTCGTGCTGCGACAAGGACCGTTCAGCACCGCAGGTCTGAATGCCACGATCGACAGCATGGCCGACGAGATCCGCGAGGCCCAAGTCCGCAACTACGCCAAGTGGCCCAGCGCCGGTCCTCGCTACGGCGGCTTCCAGGGCGAGATCGATCAACTCAAGCAATGGCTCCAGACCCGCTGTACGTGGATCGACAACCAGTTCGTCGCCCCACCGCAGATCCTCCCGATCGGCGGGCACACCGAGGCGGACGTAACGGTGACCCTGAGCAACCCCCGAGCCGTCGGTACACTGTACTACACGCTCGACGGTTCGGACCCCCGTCCGACGGCACTGACACCAGGCACCACCCAGAGCGTCAAACTGGTGGCTGAAAACGCCGCCAAACGCGTGCTTGTCCCAACCGGGCCGATTTCCGACGCATGGAAGAGCGATCTGCGTTTCGACGATACAAGCTGGATCGGTGGTACCGGAGGAGTCGGTTATGAACGCGACAACGGCTACCAGAACTATTTCAGTATCGACGTCGGCGATCAGATGTACGGCCGCAACGCAAGCTGTCTCATTCGCATTCCATTTGGAGTCTCCCGCGATCTGACCGGCCTGGCCAGCCTGACTCTGAAAGTGCGATACGATGACGGTTTCGTGGCTTATTTGAACGGGGTCGAGGTCGCGCGTTCGCTGTTCTCGGGAGAACCCGCCTGGAATTCCACTGCGTCCGGCACTCATGCGGATTCCGAGGCAGTGACTTTTCAAGAGTTCAACATTACGGCGTATGCAGGCCTGCTCTGGCAGGGGCAGAATCTGCTGGCGATTCACGCGATGAATTCCCCCATTACCAGCTCCGATTTTCTGCTTTCGCTCGAACTGGACGCCGGGATGAGTTCCTTGCCCGGCGACAATCCGATGTCCGGAACCGCTCGCCTCTACACCGGCCCCTTCACAATCAGCCGGAGCACCCAGGTCAAGGCCCGTGTGCGGGTTGCGAACAATCCCTACAGCCCCTGGAGTGGGTTGGCGCAGGCGGTCTTCACGATCGGGCCCAAACCCGAGAACCTTAAGATCAACGAGA
Organism: Phycisphaerae bacterium; assembly: GCA_018055905.1. Classification (GTDB taxonomy): domain Bacteria; phylum Planctomycetota; class Phycisphaerae; order Sedimentisphaerales; family Anaerobacaceae; genus PLanc-01. The sequence continues at coordinate 3,097 of JAGPGT010000007.1, read as the reverse complement.
TCATGTACAACCCCGACAAGGCGCCGGACGCCGAGTATGTGGAGTTGCTCAATGTGGGCGACTCACCTCTGACGCTGTACGACGCCATTCGCGGTGTCGCGTGGCGATTCACCGACAACCCGGACGACCCGGCGATTGACGTGCTATTCCCGTCCGATCCGCCGGTGACGGTGGCGCCGGGCGAATGCATCCTGCTGGTCAAGAATCTGACGGCATTCAACGTCGTCTTCAATGTCCCCGATGGAGTGCAGATCTTTGAATGGGGCGACGGCCGACTCGCCAACAGCGGTGATACGATCCAGATCAGCAGCCCGGGCGACGAAAGCTTCGACGGCAAACGACAGTGGATCGCCGCCGATCGCGTCACGTACAGCGACGGTTCGCATCCCGAGAACTTCGCCTCCGGCGTCGATTCCTGGCCGACGAAGGCGGACGGCAAAGGCATGGCTCTAAGTCGTATCGAGCCGCGAGCCGACGGGAACGACCCCACCAACTGGCGGGCGGCCGTCCCCTCCCCCGGCGTGGCGAAATAGTAAGAGAGATTGCCTCAGAGTTGTTGTTTGAGGACCTTCTCGACTGTGTCCAGAATGCGGTCGATGTCGCTCAGTGTGACCGCCTTGAACCAGATCCGCTGCGGATAGAGGACCACATTCGGGCCCAACTCGCACAACCCCAGACACAGGCTTTGGGACACACGGACCTCGCCCGGCGGGAAGTTGCGGGCCTTGGCGGCTTCCTTGAGACGGACCGCGATTTCTTTGCTCTTGCCGTCGGCGCAGGATTTCCGCGTTCGGCCGCGATCGTTGACGCAGACGAAGACGTGGCACTTGTACGGCGTGACATCCGGCGATGGCCTCGATTCTTCCTTCTCCATGGGTTCCTCCCGTTTGCCCTCAGCCTGTCCGTTTCTTCTGGTTTCGCCGACGTTTCCTGGCCGCGTTGCGGCGGGGTGTCTGCTGCCTGGGCAACTCGGGCGCCTTGATCACGAGCCCGACGGCCGGTGCCAGGTCGAGCTGCCCGCCCGCGGGATGAATATCGACGATTCGCACACGCATGGTCTGGCCCAGTCGCAGGATCGTCCCGGTATGACGGCCCAGCAGGCATTGGTTTTGCTCATCGAAATGCCACCGGTCCGGCCCGAGGGCCTCGCAAGGCACAAGCCCTTCCACGCCATATTCCGGAAGGTGCACCGCTGCTCCAAAACCAGTCAAGCCCACGACAATCCCTTCCATTTCGTCGCCCATTCGATTGCGCATCAAGTGCAGGATCAGCGTCGTCTTGAGCTCCTGCTCGGCCTCCTCCGCCACCCGTTCGGTCTCGGAAATGTGCTCGCCGATCTCCACCAAGTCGGGGTAGGCATACAACCGCCGGGCGCGTTCCAAGTTGCCGGTGAGATACTCCTGCAGGACCCGATGGACCAGCAGATCCGCATACCGACGAATCGGACTGGTGAAATGGCAGTACTTCGAAGCAGCCAAGGCATAGTGGCCGACGCTGGCGGGAGAGTACGTCGCCTTCTCCAAACTCCGCAGAACCAGAATGTTCACCGGAAGCGCGATCTTTCTGTCGCGGATTCCGTCCAGCAGCGATTGAATGTCCGAACGCTGCGGTTTGCGCGAGAGCGTGACGCCCAGGAGCCGAAGCGTTTGAGAGAGCCGATACAAGGCGTTGGCGTCGGGCTCAGGGTGGATTCGTCGCATGAATGGGATGCAATAGCGATCCAACAACGTCGCGACCGCGACATTGGCCTCGACCATGAACATCTCGATGATCGTGTGCGGATAACTTGTGTCCTCCGGCTGAACCCCGATCACCTGCCCCCCTTCGTCCAGGACCAGTTCATTCGCAAACGTCTGAAGTTGCAGCATACCCGCCTGTCGCCTGCGCTGTTCGATACTGCGAGCCAGATTCTCCATATCATGCAATAAAGCCACAACATCCTTCGACAAACCGTCTGCATCGCCCTTGAGCGCCCGATCAGCCTGCTGGTAGCTCAGGCGGGCCTTCGACTTGATGATCGTGTTGGCGAATCGGGTATCCATCACCTGGGCGTCCTTGTTGTAGGTCAGAAAGACGCTCTTGGTGTAGCGGCGCTGGCCGGGCTGGAGGGAGCAGATGCCGTTGCTGAGCATCTCCGGCAGCATGGGAAGCACCTGACCCGGCAAATAGACGCTGTTGCCTCGCAGGCGCGCGGCCCGATCCAGGGCTGAGCCTTCCGGCACGAAATGACTTACGTCCGCGATGTGCACGCCGAGCACCCAGTTGCCGTCCCCGTCGCGAGTGAGGCTCACGGCGTCGTCGAAATCCTTTGCATCCGGCGGATCAATCGTGATGATCAGCGTTCCGGCGAGGTCCTTGCGGCCCCGCGTGTCGTGCGGATTGAAGTTGGACTTGGCGTTGCTGGCCTCGACCAGGCTGGAGGAGTCGAACGCGTCGGGCAGGCCATGGCGATGGATCACCGCCGAGATCTCCGTGTCGAACCGGCCCGGCCGCCCGAGGACCTCCGTAATCACCCCGCGCGCCGGCTGGGAGCGGGTCGGATAGGCACGGATATCGACAGAGACTTTGTCTCCAGGCCGCATCGCGCGGGCGTTGACGCCCTCGATCTGGATCGGGCGAAGAAAGTCGCCGCCGTCGGGCTGGACCAGCCAGCCGGTGGGCTCTTGACGAAGCGTTCCGACAGTCTTTTTGTGGGCTCGATCCAGGATTCTCACAATCTCGCCGGTGAAACGTCCCTCATCCTTCTGCCGCTTAATCCTGGCGACGACGCGGTCGCCGGTCATGGCATTGCCGGTGGCGTTGGCCGGGATGAACAGATCGCATTCCACATCGGCCTGCTCGGGCGTAATGAAACCGTAGCCGCGGGGATTGGCCTTGAAGATCCCGGTGATCTCGTGGGACGCTGCGGGCAATCTGACCATGTTGCCTGCGCCCACAATGATACGTCCCTCTGCAGCCAGGGCATCCAACGCCTCGCGAAACGCCGCCTTGACTTCAACCCCGATGCCGAGCTCTTGCTCCAGGTGGACGAGCTTTCGGGGGGCACTGTCCTTTTGCAACAAATGAAGAATGTGGCTCTTTATGACTTCACGCATTC
>JAGPGT010000142.1:8662-9800 GCA_018055905.1 Phycisphaerae bacterium | reverse complement strand
CCGAGACCACATTCAACGAGAAGAAACTCGATCAGTTGATCGCCCGGCTCCAAGGTATGAGCAACGACATCCAACGCCTCATGGAACAAATCCCATTCCCTAACCTGCCCTTGCCGCGACAGGAACGGAAACAAGAACCGCGAAGAATCGATAAATCGTAACCCAAGATTGGCTCTCCAATCCCAGCTCCCCGCACAAAGGCCCGAAAGATCCGGATCGTGCCTCGGGACGGAATGAGAACGGCTACCAGGACGGCTATAACCCGGCACGGCGTTATGTTGGCAGGCTCGGTCGGACACAGCATGAGACATTCACCCCGTTACCCCCTCCGTTGAGTCGGCGGCGGAAAACGGATTTGGGGCGTACCTATGGGGCTTTCCCCCAGACCATCAAGCGGTCTCGGTGCGGCTGTGGACGTGGGGTCTCCGGGGTTGCCGCTTCGCCGTGGCGTTGCCCATCGCACAGACGGAGGCAATTGTGGCAGGTCCGGTCAATCCTCTCTCTGGGATCCGCAGTACTCATTGATTCTTTTAGGGACTTTCTGATATACTACACCCATGACGAAAAAATCCAAAATGACCTGGAACGGTTTCTCGCTGCGACCGCGGAAGGAAATGCCTGAGGGGCTCTGGATGAAGTGCCCCAGTTGTGAGCATATGCTCTACCGCAGCGCCGTGGAGAAGAACTTGAATGTCTGCCCCGAGTGCGACTATCACTTCCGCATTGGGGCCCTGACCCGCATCGAATACCTCGCCGACGAGTCCACATTCCAGCAGATTCACGAGGATCTGACTACCAGCGACCCGCTGGACTTCAAGTATCGCGGCACCACCTACAAACAACGAGTAGAGGACGACCGCAAAAAGTCCGGCCAGAATGAAGCGATCCTCATTGGAAAGGCCTTTATCAAAGGCCGAGGCGTGGTCTTGGCCGTCATGGAACCCAACTTTCTGATGGGTTCAATGGGCGCCGTCGTCGGCGAAAAGTTCTGCCTGGCCGTGGACAAGGCGATGGAAGAGTCGCTGCCGCTGGTGGTCGTAAGCTGTTCCGGCGGAGCCCGTATGCACGAGGGCGTGGTCTCCCTGGGCCAGATGGCCAAGACCTCCGCAGCCCTGGCCCGCCTGGATGAGGCCAAGGG
>JAGPGT010000142.1:0-8562 GCA_018055905.1 Phycisphaerae bacterium | reverse complement strand
CTGTCGTTCGTGTTCGACTCACCTTGGTGCAACAGAATCCCCTTGATAACCCCCTGTTTTTGAGCGAGCTTCGCCATTTCGACCAGATGCGCGTAGGGATTTCCGCTGTATTCCTGAATGATGTTCTTCATCCATGGTGCGGCCGTGGAAGCGTATGTCTGAAAGTTGTCCTTGTCGAACAGCTCGATCTTGCAGCCGGCCACTGAGACGTTCACAATGCCGACGCGGATGTGTTCTGGGAGATTGGCCACCATGGTTCTGCAGAAGTAGTCCGCAGGGCACAGACCTGTCCTGTCCCGGCACAAGGGAGGGACCGCATCGTACCAGTTGCCCTTGGTTCTGCCCAGGCTTGGAAAATCAACCGCCGCCAAGAGCTGAAAACGTTTGTCCACCGCGGACTTGTCTTGTTCTTCCACGCCGGGAAAGCCCTCCATGTTGGATTGCCCTAAACACAGGAAGACATAGAAATTCGGGTCCTGCGAAAAGGCGTTCGGAGTGAACCACAGCAGCACCGCGACCAAAGACAATCCTCGTTTCATTTTCATGACCCCTGGATTTGACATTGAACCGCCAGAAAAACCTGTTCGCCGGACAGCGAGAGTTCGAAAGAGACGCCGACGTCAGAACACAGACGTACACCTCGCGCCGGTCCCGACCAAGGTGACAGATGAAACCCCATAGAGGCCCATCCTGACTCATGCTGTTCCGTTCGATATTTCTTGTAGACACCGGCGAAAACGATGAAATGAGAACTGAAAAATGCCAAAAACCAAGAAAAACATGGCCGATCTTCATTTTTAATCTCTCTCCGGACTTTTCCGAGCGGTGTAAAAAAGATCGTGGATCGTGTAGGCCAATTGCCAGCAGTTACGATTGACAGGAAAGGCAGGTGTGTCATGCGATTTGATTTTGGGGCTGAGAAATGGAAGCTGACGTCGCTTGTGTTGTTGGTCCTTTTGTCTAGTCGGACGGGCCCGGCGCAAACGACCCAGCCGGCAGATGCAAACGATTGGAGACCCTCGTCTCTCAATCAGCCGGGCAGGCAATATCCCCAGGTGACCTCGGATGGTCGGGTTCGCACCAGCATCTCCGCGCCGCAAGCGCAGAAGGTGGAGCTCGACATCGGAGGCAAGAGATACCCCCTGACCAAGGGCGAAAACGGCATCTGGACCGGCGGCGAATCGCAACCCCAGGATGAAGGTTTTCACTATTACCAGATTTGGATCGATGGAGCCGCGGTTCCGGACCCGGGCAGCCTGTACTTCTATGGCGCTGGCCGCTGGGGCAGCGGAGTTGAATGTCCCGCCAAGGACGAGGACATCTATGCCCTCAAAGACGTCCCCCACGGCCAGATTCGCCAGACTCTCTATTACTCCAAGGTCAACAAGACCACCCGCCGGTGTTTCGTCTACACCCCGCCCGACTACGACAAGGACACCTCGGTCCGCTATCCCGTGCTGTACTTGCAACACGGCGGCGGAGAGGACGAGACCGGCTGGCCCAATCAGGGCAAGACCAATTTGATCATGGACAACCTGATCGCCGCGGGCAAAGCGAAACCCTTTATCATCGTCATGGACAACGGCACGTGGAGCATGCCGGGCCGGGATCGTCCGCCGGCTCGGGACCAAGGCGGCACATGGCCTCCGGCCGGCTGGGCCGAGGGGTTCCAGAAGACTCTTCTGGAGGACATCATCCCCATGATCGATGCCAACTATCGCACGCTGGCCGATCAGCCGCATCGGGCTATGGCGGGACTGTCCATGGGCGGCATGCAGACTCGGGCGATCGCCCTGGCCAACACCCAGACGTTCTCATATATCGGCATCTTCAGCGGCGGCAGCATCTCCCCGGCCGACATCGAAAACTCGCCCGGTTTCAAGGAGAGAGTCAAGCTGGTCTTCGTCAGCTACGGCAGCCGCGAAATCGATCCCGCCAACCGCAGAGGTGGCGGCCGCGGCGGCTTTGGCGGCGACCCCAAGGCCAACACCGAGGCATTGAAACAAGCCGGCATCAACAGCGTCTTCTACGTTTCTCCAAACACCGCCCATGAGTGGCAGTCCTGGCGACGCAGTCTGCACGAATTCGCTCAGCTCTTGTTCAAGTAGACAGGGCGACGTGCTCTCGCCTCCTGGAGCGGCAGCCGCAGGGGTCGCCAAGAAATGAATCGTACGGGTGGCTTGCGGAGTTTTCGAGCCGTACAGGAACAGTCTGCACAGACCTCTTCAAAAAGTCGGCGACAGGGCAGGTATCGAGGCGGTCCCCAACGCCGAAACACCGAATGTCCGAGTTCCCTCAGACTCACCGGAGACGAGATGTACCTCCCTTTTTCTGGCCCTTGCCAGAACAGGGCCGATCTCGTAGGATAATGGCCGGCCCATGGAGATACCTATGCCGTACAGGCGAACAGACGGGGAATGTCGGATCTGCCTCGCGAGATACGCGACGAACAGCAATCATCTACACCGACTTCAGGAAAGGATCAACTCGTGAAAAACCCAAAGAACAAACCAGCAACAGACCGCAGTGTATCGTGTGGTCGAAGAGCGTTTCTAAAAGCCTCGGCCGCATCGGTGGCGTTTCCCTACTTGATTCCCGCCTCTGCGATGGGCAACGAAGGCCGGCCCGCGCCGAGCAACCGGATCGTCATGGCCGGCATCGGCTTGGGCAACCAGGGCAGCGGCGACATGAGCGTCTTCCTCGGCCGCGACGACGTCCAGTACGTCGCGGTGTGCGATGTGAAGAAAAACGTCCGCGAGGAGCGACAGAACCAAGTCAACGGCAAATACAACAACAAGGATTGCAAGGCCTACAACGACTTCCGCGAGGTCATGGCCCGCGGCGATATCGATGCGATCCACTGTGCCACGCCGGACCACTGGCACGCCATCATCGTGATCGATGCCTGCCGCAACGGCAAAGACGTTTATTGCCAAAAACCTGAAACCAAAACCCTTCGCGAAGGCAAACTGATGATCGACGCCGCTCGGCGCTACGGCCGCGTCGTCTCCGGCGGCAGTCAGCGCGTGCTCGAAGACTATCGGGGGATCGTCAACGCCTGCTGGAGCGGCGCCAAGGGCAACGTCAAATCGATCAACGTCAACGTCGGCCCCTTTCCGGTCGAATGCAATAAAGCGGGCGAGCCCATTCCCGAGGGTCTCGACTGGGATATGTGGCTCGGACCGGCCCCCTGGGCCCCCTACCATCCACACCGATGCAGCGGTAGCTACAACATCGACGGCACGAGCTGGCGGTCGTTCAAAGACTACTCCGGCGGTGGCATGACCGACTGGGGCGCCCACCACTTCGGCGGCGCCACTTTCGCCATCGACGTCCGCGAAATGGAGCCTGAAGAAGTGATCTTCCACAATGAGAACGGACGCAAATATGCGACCTGCCGCTTCCCGAATGGAAAACTGCTCCACCACAACTTCCCCGGGCGGCGCAACCTGGAAGTCGAAGGCACCGACGAACAAGGCCCCTCCAAGCCCGTCCCCACCTACGCCGGCACCGGCGGCATCTACGGCGACTTCATCGATTGCGTCAAGACCCGCAAAAGACCCTTCCGTGACATCGAACTGGCGGTCCACACCGCGACCGTCTGCCACCTGTTCCTGATCGCCTATGAACTCGAGCGGTCGCTCAAGTGGGACACCGTCAAACAGCAGTTCGTGAACGACGACGAAGCCAATCGCCTTGTCGACGTGGCAAGAAGAGAACCCTGGGTGCTGTAAGCGAGCAAAGATCGCGACAAGGAGAACGGATCATGACGCATAATAAAACGACAAAAATGACTTTGGCATTCGGCGCGGCCGCCGCGGTTGCGGCACAAGCCGTCGCACAGACCGATTCCCCCCTGGACAACGCCTTCAATGCCCTCCAGACCTACGACTGGGGCGCGGACCGTAACCTTCTGAACCCCATTGATCAGGCGGTCATCGCGACGCAGACCGATTCCGCCGCCCGCAAGACGTTAGAGAAACGTCTCGTCGACGCGCTGGCCGGTGGCCTCTCTCGCTCGGCGCAGGATTACGTCTGTCGCAGGTTGCGAGTCATCGGCACCGCGCAGTCGGTGGACGCCCTCGCGGCCCTGCTGCCCGCGGAAGAGACCTCGCACATCGCACGATTCGCCCTGGAGCGCATTGCCGATGAGAAAGCGGGCCAGGCACTGCGCGACGCACTGCCCAAGGTCAACGCCAAACTCAAGGCCGGCGTGATCGGTTCGCTGGGCGTCCGTCGCGACGCCAAGAGCGTCGACACCATCGCCAAATTCCTCGACGACGCCGACACGATGACCGCCCAGGCCGCGGCCCACTCGCTGGGCCTGATCGGCACGCCTGCCGCAGCCAAGGCACTGAGCCAGTTCGCGGCGAAGGCCCCCACCGCCATGGCGATCCCGGTGGCCGATGCCCGCCTGCTCTGCGCCGAACAACTGCTCGCCGACGGCAACAAGGCCGAAGCCATGGCCCTCTACAAAGAACTCCAAGGGGATAGCCAGCCTTCGCATGTCAGAGTCGCCGCGATGAGAGGTCTGGTATCCACAGGGGCCAAAAAGTAAGACCGGCAGCCGACACGAACTCGATCCCCAGCAACGCCCGCGCCGACGCAACGTCTGTGCGGGCGTTTCTGTTTTCCCACTCGTTGGAGACGGTCCCCGAATCAGTCCTGACGCGTTTCTTTCCTTTGTTTTGTCGGCGGCCACGCCAAAAGGAAAACGGGGTCTGCGCCCGATGACGCAGACCCCGCGGACTCGTTGATGCAAACCGCCTGCGATGTCATTGCAGGGGATGGCCATAGCCAATGTCGTCGATATAGATCTGGCCCTTTCCCTTGATCGGGCTCGTCCGGCTGTCCACGCCCAGGATCATCTTCTTGACCGACTTGAGGTTCACCCCTGTCAGACTGCTCAGTGGAACCCGCCACTGAGTCCAGCCGGCGGTCGTCACCGCGGTCGGATTCGTCGCCTTGGCGGTCTTGCCGGCGGTGTCCTGCACAATCACATAAAGATCCGCCGGGTCGTTCGCCGGCTGCGGATCATCACCGATCGCGGTCACCTGCCAGGAGGCGCCCGTGACGTTGCCTGTGGCCTGGGCTCCCGACATCACCGCGGTCGTCGTGGCCGCGGTATTGTGGCTGGTCACGCACAGCCCGACGTATACCGGGTTGTTCATGACCACCGTCGTCGAGACGATCGTCCCGGCGGCATCCTTCAGGTCCGTCCACGTGGTCCCATTGCTACTGTACTGCGCCGTGAAGACATTGCCTTTGCGGATCAGCTTGACCCACTGCGGCGCCGTGATCCCTGCCTGCGTGCCGCTGCCGCAGGTGGCCGCCGTCGTTGGACGCCAGCCCATCGAAACGCCGCTGCTGAACGACTGGATCATGTAGACGAACGTCGAGTCCGCATCAAGGCTCTGGCGGATCATCACGCCAGCCTTCGCCCAGGCATTGGTATTCACGAGGCTCTCGACCTTCACCACGATCGAGCCGTCTCCGTTGAGGGTCTTGTACGCAAAACGGAAGTCGTCGGCGTTGTCCCAGATGTCGTGGCCCGCCGCGCTCATCGTGATGACTCCGTTGCTCTCCTGGTACGCCGATGGGGCGCCCTGCACCCACAGGCTCAGCGTGTCGGCCCCGTTGGAAGTCCAGTTCTGAGCGGAAGAGAATTCCCGTTCGGCCTCGCTGAAGAACGGAGCGACCGAGTTGTTGTAGATGAAGGGCATCGCTTGCATGCCGGTGTGAACGATCCTTCGTTCCGCGAACGGTGCGACGTCGTACCCGACCTGAGAACCGCTGACGCCGGTGGTCAGACCGTCGACCCAGCTCTCATAGATGCGTTTGTCATCGTCATTGTAGCTCTCCATGTCGTCGATGGTCGCATACTCCTGCGTACTGAAACTCCAGATGTCGCCTTCGTAAGGGCCGCTGGCGCCGATCTCATTCACCTTCCAGGAATAGGCGGTCCCGAAATTCAGGGGAGGCGGCGTGAGGGTGTGTTCTGTCGGAGTGCCGATCAGGGCCAAGGCGTTGCGGTCGGTCCCCAGATAGACCTCATGTGATTCTGCGTCCCGTCCGGGCCGCCAGTAGAGATCCGTGTCGATGGAGACGCCGACGGCCCCTACCGCCGGCTGTGGCCCGCGGGCCTGTGTCGGAAGATAGTAGAACCGCACCTCGCTCAGGCCGGCCTGCGGCGTCACACCGCCCCAGTTTGTCTCGATGGTCAGTTTGACGTACTTCGCCATCGCCCCGCCGAAATCAACAAACGTATTCGCGGCATACGTGGGCGCGCCGGGAGCCCTCGCGAATTCGTGTACGTCCCCCAACTTGGTCCAGGTCTGGCCGTCAACGGAGTACTCGATGGTGACGTCCTTGGCGCCGAAACCGACGAACGACTCGATCAACTGGTTGGAATTCCAGACCCACATCTCATCGAGTTTGTAGACCTTGTCGAACTGATACTGAATCCAGCTCGGCAACCCGCCGTCGGTCATCCACATGTGCGCAAAGTCGGTCGAATGTTGGTCGTTGGCGTTGAGGCCGGAGCCGTTGACCGTGTTCTGCGGCCCCGCGCCCGCTCCGGCGCTGGATGCGGTGGCGATCACCCCGGCAATGGGATAGACATAGGGCTCGACGGTGAAGGACCAGACCGGGCCCGGAATGACCGTGCTGTCGGGGGGCGAGTTGACCTCGTCGACGCGCCAGTAATAGGTCTGACCGTATTCGAGCGGGCTTGACGTCGCATAGGCAACGTCGGATTGGCCCTGGCTGACCAGAACGCCTTTCGGATCGGCCGTGGTGGCGTCGGTCACGTCTTGTTGGCTCGTTCCCAGATAGACATTGTGCGTCGCGGCATACTCGCCGGGCGTCCAGCCGAGCACGATGTCGGACGGGACGTCGGTCGCGCCGGCAGGAGGATTGGGGTTCGTGGCGACGCCACGAACCACATCGCCGATTCGAACGTTGTCGATATGCACGCTTCCCTTTGTGTTGGCATCGGCGTCGCTGGCGAAGGTCACGCTCCCGATCTTGGTGAGGCTCGGATTAGTGACCGTGCCGACCAGCTTTCCGTTGAGGGTAACGGTGACCACGCCGCCCTCGCCCAGCTCCATCATCAGGTTATTGTACTGTCCGGCGACGGTCTGGGCATTGGCGCCGCCGAATTCGACCCAACCGGCCGCAGGCCAGCTCCCGTTGAGGGAATTGGCGTATCGCAGAGATCCGCCGGGCCAGGTATAGACCTCGACGTAGGCCTGACTCCATACCGTGTTCCCCAACGTGATCTGCATGTGGATGTTGAAGACATCGTCGTTCTTGAAGTCGAAGGAGAACTTGGTTTCCCCCACCACCACCCGGCTGATGCCGCATCGTACCCAGGCGGAGGCCGACGTTGTCCCGGAGACAAGAACCTCATTGTTGACAATGAGGGCATCGACGGTCCCATCCCTCAGAATTGTCCACCCGTTGCCCACATTGCCGTCCGGTCTGTCGAAATCGTCCGCAAAAGGCACCGCCCTCGCGTGGACCGCTGCAAGGAGGCAGACCAGCAGCCCCAACTCTTTGATCTTGCCCATAGTGTTCCCCTTTCAAAAGTGGAGTCCGATCAACAAGAATTGAAACACCGGGAATCATGCGAACGCGACCCCCTCCCCGCACCTCGAGCGGGGACGCCCCCCGAGCGCCGCCCACACGCTTCCGTGAAGAACCCGACCTCGCGATCCCACACAGCAAACGACGCAAGACCCTTCACCTCCCTGACAGTTGCGACAAGCCCACGCCGACCTTCACAACCGACATTCTCCATTATAACCAAGCAAAACACCGCCCGCAATTGAAGTTTTCCGAGATTTCCCGGCAGGCTCCTCTCCCCCGGCTACTCCCCCAGGAGGTCGGCGTCCAGACGCACCTCCGAGCCAGAAAAACCGATGAATGCGCAGAAAAAAAGCGGGTGGCGGGGATCGAACCCGCGTAGCTAGCTTGGAAGGCTAGTGCTTTACCACTAAGCAACACCCGCGTCAGCGTTGATTGTGTTTTGTCGAGAGCTTATAATCCCCGGTTCAAATTCCGAAACAGAAACCGACCCGAGCTTATGGACAGAAATTAAGGGGTGGTGGCGCAAATGTCAAGAAAAATGAGAACATCCGAATGTGCGGCGGCAGCGAAGGCGGCTTCGATCCGCCTGGGAGCCGTCAAAACCGAGGTCAAAAACGCCGCGCTGACCGAAATCGCCAAGGCCCTGCAGGACCGAAGCCGCGAGATCGTCGCCGCAAACGAACGCGACTTGGCCGCCGCCAAGAAAACCAGCCTCGCGGCCCCGCTGCTCAAACGCCTGAGATTCGACGAAGCCAAGCTCGACGACGTCTGCGCCGCCATCCACAGCCTCATCAAGCTCCCCGATCCCGTCGGGCGCACTCTCTGCGCCATCGAAATGGACGAAGACCTTGAGCTCTACCGCGTCTCCTGCCCCATCGGCGTCATCGGCGTGGTCTTCGAGTCCCGCCCCGACGCCCTCGTCCAGATCTCGACCCTTTGCCTCAAGTCCGGCAACGCCTGCCTCCTCAAAGG
>JAGPGT010000141.1 GCA_018055905.1 Phycisphaerae bacterium | reverse complement strand
GAGGGCAGGCCGAAACCGGCCTCCTTGAAATCCGCCGTTTTCGACAGGTGCGGCGAGCCGTAGCCGCCTCGTTGGATGCGGATGTGACGGAAGCCCCGTTCCATCGCACGCTTGACGCTCTCTTCGATCTGCTTGAGGTCGTTGCCGCCGCAATGCGTGTAGCAGTCCACCGCGAAACGGCACTTGCCGCCGAGCAGTTGATAGACCGGCATGCCCGCCCGCTTGCCCTTGATGTCCCATAGCGCCTGGTCCAGGCCGCTCAAGGCGTTGTTCAGCACCGGTCCGTTTCGCCAATAGGAACTCGTGTAGGCGTTCTGCCACAGGTCTTCGATGTTATCCACATCCCGGCCTCTGGCGAAGGGGTCGAGATACTCGTTCACCGCCGCCGCGACGGTCAGAGGCCTCTGGTTGAACGTCGCGCAGCCCAGGCCGTAAAGTCCCGGCTCGCTCGTCTCGACCTTGACCACGCACAGGCGAATCCCCGCCGGGGCGGTGAGAATCGCCTTGACCTTTGTGATTTTCAGCGGCGGTAGGCCCTTGGTTGCCTTCGAGTACGCCGCATCCTCGCCCCTGGCCGGCCTCAGGAAGCCCAGCATGCCCGCCGCGGCCCCGAGCCCGAAACCTTTTATCATGTCACGTCGATCCATCCCAAGCTCCTTATTGCTTCAGGTCGGTGGAATCTACGTTCATACTCTTACTGCGTAGTCGAGTGGCCCGCAACGTAAAAGCATTTACTATTGGCGGTTCGTCATTTACCATCTGCTCTTTCGTTGCCCAAAAGGATCGCCCAAGAAAGGAACTGCGTACGTCAACATGCTGATCGGACTGAAGCTCGACATTGGATTTGCCCACGAAGAAATTTACCGGCGGCTCTACGGCTCGCGAGACATCCTGCCATTCCTGAGGGAATTGGGTTTCGGCGCGGTCGAGACGCCGGTCGGGCCGGGGACCGACCTGGACCGACTGCGGGAGCACATCGCCTGTTGCGCCGGCGCGGATCTGAAGGTCTCGCTGCATCCCTATTCCGAGGCGACCATCTTCAACGTGGCGTACTTCTCACCGGAAGCGGACAATCCGTGCCGCCAGATGCACGAGCGGTTTCTGGCGATCGCAGGCGAGGCGGCTCGGATGCAGAAGTGCCCCACGGTCGTCAACCTTCACGGCGCCGCCGGCGGCAGCGACGAGGCCCGCGAGCAGCTCCTGAGCCGTTCCATCGCGTTCTTCACCTGGGCGGGCCGGTGGTGCAAGGACCACGCACCGGAGGTCGTCGTGACGGTGGAGCTGCAGATGAGCCCCGATCCCGGCGAACCCCGCCAGCGGATCGGCGACACGTACGCCGAGCTGCTGGACGTCGCCACGCAGAGCGGCGTGGGAGTCTGCTGGGATTTCGGCCACGCGTTCTGGAATACGCGTCGTTTCGGCTGGCCGATCAAGCCGCCCAGGGCGCTGCTCAAGCGAATCGTGCACGTCCATTGTCACGACGCCTCCACCGAGGACCATCACCCCCTGGTCCACGGCGCGGTCCCCTGGCGGGACTTCATCGGACTCCTTCTCAAGCAGGGTTTCGACGGACGCGTGATTCTCGAAGTGCCTCCCGACCAGTTCCTCCGTGCCGGCGGCGTCGACAGCCTGATCGACTCGGCCAAGGCCCTCAACAGCGTCTGTCCCGGTCGTTGAAGACCAACCCGCCGACAATCCTCGCTGCACCTGCAAGACCGTCGGGAATGGGCAAACCCTGTGCAGGAGAATCCTGTATAGAGAGCAGAAGTGTTCTTGAAAGGTGCAGTCATGCGTCAGAAGAGACGGTTTCGTGCCGCCGCAATGATGGTTCTTGGATTCCTCGCGATGGTTGCCTTGCTGATCGTCTCTGCAGCGTCGGGGCTCGCTGCGGAAACGGGCAACGCCGGCTGGGAGGCTGGAGCGGGATTGTTGATTGACGACTTCGCTCCTGGTCGCGGATTGGCCGGCGGCGCGTGGGAGATTGTCCGCGAGCAGGGCAGCGCGGCGCCGGCGGGAAAGGTCGAAACGATGAACCAGGACGGGCGGACAGTCCTGCACCTGACCGGGGCCGTCAAGACAGGTCCCGGCGGAGCGGTTCAGGCCCGTCGCACGCTCATGGTGCGACGCCGGCCGTTGGACGGGGGGCTGTACGCCGGGGTCCGGCTGGTGGTCAAAGGCAACGGCGAAAGCTATGCGGTACACCTGCGGACGCGGGACACCCGGTATCCACAGCAGAGCTACCAGGCGCAGTTCGCGACGACCGGCCAGTGGCAGGAGATCAAGCTGCCGTTCCGGGGCTTTGTGCCCACCGCTGTGCGTCAGCAATTGAACCCGGCGGAACTGACGGCCCTTGTGGTTGTCGCGAGCGGTCGAGAATTCAACGCGGACCTTTACATCGACGAGATCGGGCTTTATCGTGAGCAAACCATGTACAGACAACTGACACCAGAAGAAGAGCGGGTCATCCTCCACAAGGGCACCGAGCGGCCGTTCACCGGCAAGTACGAGAAGCACTTCGAGAAGGGCGTCTACACGTGCCGACGGTGCGGGGCGGAGCTGTTCGAATCGTCGTCCAAGTTCCGCTCGGACTGTGGCTGGCCGAGTTTCGACGAGCAGATCCCCGGCGCGGTCAAGTGGCAGCCCGACGCCGACGGCATCCGGACCGAGATCGTCTGCAACAATTGCGGCGGCCACCTGGGCCACGTGTTTCTGGGCGAGCGCCTGACCGCCAAGAACACGCGGTACTGCGTCAATTCGATCTCGATGGACTTCATTCCCGCCGAGCAGCGCCAGGCCAAGGCCCAGGTCAAGACCGAGCGGGCCCTCTTCGCCTCCGGCTGCTTCTGGGGCACAGAGTACCACTTCAAGCGACAGCCCGGCGTGATCTCGACCACCGTCGGCTTCACCGGCGGCCGTACCCAGAACCCGACCTACAAACAAGTCTGCACCGGCACGACCGGCCACGCGGAAACGACCGAGGTCATCTACGATCCGTCCAAGACCACCTACGAGCAACTGGCGAAGCTCTTCTTCGAGACGCACGACTTCACGCAGCTCAATCGCCAGGGCCCGGACATCGGGACTCAGTACCGCTCGGCCATCTTCTATCTCAACGACGAGCAGAAGCGGACCGCGGAGAAGCTCGTGGAGGAGTTGAAAAAGAAGGGCTTCAACGTCAAGACGGAGATCACCAAGGCAAGCACCTTCTGGCCTGCGGAAGACTACCACCAGGACTACTACGACAAGACCCAGGGCACGCCGTACTGCCATATCTATCGCAAGATCTTCTGAAGCGGATCCGGAATGCTCTTTGTGCGGATTTTGTCATCCTGAACGCAGCGAAGTGAAGGATCTGGTTCGCGATCGCGAGAAATCTTGCGTCCGGCGCCAAGATCTTTCGGCTACGCCTCAGGATGACAAGTCGCCATTCTGCGTACACCGCCCACATCAAGAATTGAACGCGGTCTCACGATTGCGGAAGGCTTCCCACCGCGGTAATATCGGGCATCGATCGAATGCCGATTTGTCTGAGCAATCTGGAGGTGCGCGGATGCGGACGGTTCGTTTTGGGATCATCGGGTGTGGGATGATGGGTCGGGAGTTCGCCAGTGCGGCGGCCCGCTGGCTCCATCTTCCGGAGATGACGGTTCGGCCGGAGATTGTCGCTATCTGCAACCGCACTCTGGGCACGCCCAAGGTGGACTGGTTCCGCGACCGGATCCCCACGATCCGACAGGTGACCAGCGACTATCGCGAGTTGCTGGCCAACGACGAGGTCGAGGCGGTCTATATCGCGGTGCCGCACAATTTGCATCAGGAGTTCTACATCGCGGCCCTCGAGGCAGGCAAACACCTGATGGGCGAAAAGCCTTTCGGCATCGACCTGGAGGCCAACGCCGCGATCTTAGCCGCGGTGGACAAGCATCCGGATCGCTTCGTCCGGTGCGCCTCGCAGTGGGTCTTCTTCCCGGCGGCCCAGCGGATTGGGCGGATGATCGAGGCCGGAGCCTTCGGACGGATCATCGAGGTCAACGCAGGCTACCTGCACAGCAGCGACCTCGACCCCAACAAGCCCATCAATTGGAAACGCAGGGTCGAGTTCAACGGCCAATACGGCGTGATGGGCGATCTGGGCCCGCACGTCTGTGTGATTCCGCTGCGGGCGGGTTGGGTCCCGCGGAACGTTCGGGCGGTCCTGTCCAAGATCATGACCTCGCGCCCCAACGGCAAGGGCGGTCGGGTCCCCTGCGACACCTGGGACAACGCATCGCTCCTGTGCGAAGCGCACGATCCCGCGTCCGGCAGCGTCTTCCCGCTCCATCTGAAGACACATCGAATCTCGCCGGGCGCGCGGAATGACTGGTATATCGAGATTTATGGGACGCAGGCCTCCGCACGGTACAGCCTCAGCGAGCCGAACCGGCTGGAGGTGCTCGAATACTCGCCGGGCCGGGAGCAGACCTGGTGTCGGATCGACCTGGGCCAGGAGACCGCGTATGCGTCGATCACGCCCGCGATCTTTCAGTTCGGCGTCTCGGATGCGATCCTGCAGATGTGGGCGGCGTTCCTGTACGAGTTGGACACAGGCCGTACGCCCAGCCGGTTCGCGGGCTGCGTCACGCCGTGGGAGAGCGTCGCCTGGCACATGCTCTTCACCGCGGCCCTGGAATCACACACCTCGGGCGGCACGGCCAAAGTCCTGGATTGAGAACCGGCCGGCCCTATTTGTCCCATCCGTCCCAGAGGTCCTGTGGCTATGCTGAAACGAATCGACACATGGCACATCGCCGACATCGGCCCGGTCGCGGTCGAGGCCTCCGATCGCGCCCGCTACACGCGGATCACGCTCAAACGCACCGGCGAGGTCAAGCTGACTGTACCCACAGGAGTCTCTCTCGACCAGGCCCGTCGTTTCTTCGATTCGCGACTGGCCTGGATCAAGCGGCACCGTCGCGATTGCCAAGGACTGGAGGAGATGCCGGTTGCCGGTTGGGCCCAGGCCCGTCGGCTCCTGGTCGATCGCCTGTGCGAACTGGCCGCCCGGCACGGCTACCAGTTCAACAAGGTGACGGTGAAGAACCAGCGGACCCTCTGGGGCAGTTGCTCGCATCGCAACAACATCAATCTGAATGTGAACCTGCTCCGACTGCCCGAGGAGCTGCGCGATTATGTGATTCTTCACGAGCTGGTGCACACGCGACACAAGAACCACAGCCGGGCCTTCTGGCGGGAACTCGACCGGCTCGTCGGCAGCGGCAAGAAACTCCAGCGGCAGCTCCGCGCGTTTCGCCTGGGCACGAACCTTAGCTGAACTGCTTGTCGACCATGATCTGGAGGATCGTCCGGTCGGTCTCGATCATGCCCTTGGTGCTGATCTGGCCCATGTTTCGCGTCGTCTGCTCCGGCGTCAGCGCGACGATGCCATCCCGCTCGCCGACCGACAGGCCGTGCAGCGAAAAGAGGGCCGCCTGCACCGCGGTGCCCGCCGCGGTGCACAAGGCGACCGCCGCCGGTTCCGTGCAGCCCAGCGCGGGGGTCACCTGAATTCGCAGGATGTCTTTGATCGTATACATGGAGCCCATCATGCTTTGTCGAACTGGGGGATCTTGAGATTCTCGCCGCCCTTGAGGGCCGATTGGTGCGCGATGATGCCCGGCACGGTCATCGCCAGGGCCTCGTAGACGTTCACCATCGGTTCGCGGTCCTGGAGGATGGCGGTGACGAACTCATTCATCAGGGGGCCGTGAGACCCGCCGTGACCGCCTGCATCGACCGATGGCGGCAGGGCGGGCCGGGCCAGGTCGGGCAGGTCTTTCATCGTGCCCTGGTAGTTCATTCCGTTCATGTACCCCTTCTCGCCGAAGACCCGGCCGGTCTCGTCGACCAGTCCGAACACCCCTTTGCACATGAGCATTCGCGAGACGCCGCCTTCGCTGGTTTGAAAGAGGGCCACTTCGTCGCTGAAAGGGTTGTTGTACCGGTTCGCCCCGGGCGCGAAGGCGGGGTAACCCGCGTTGGAGCCGATGCAGGAGACCGAGGTGAACCGTTTTCCGGTGACGCCGATGTAATAGGCGGTCGAGTGGGTGGGATACCACAGGGGAGGCATTCCCGTCCGCCACTCCTTATAGGAAGGGATCGGGGTCGGGCTGTAGTGATAGTACTCGCCTTCGGAGTACAGGAGCTTGCCGAATCCGCCAGCGTGGTAGATTTGCCGCATGGCATAGCAAGACTCGTGGAAGCAACTCGTCTCGGCCATCATGTATTTGAGGCCCGTCTTTCGCACGGTTTCCACGAGCTGTTCGGCCTGTTCGAGCGATCCGAATACCGCCGGAACCGCAGTCATCACGTGTTTGCCGTGGTTGAGAACCTCGATGCAGTGCTTGGCATGGTTGGGCGCATCGGTGGCTACAAAGACGGCCTCGATCTTCGGGTCTTTGACCAGCTCTTCGAGCGAGTCATACGATTTTCCGCACCGGCAGGCCTCCATCAGGCCGTTGCGACGATCAGGGATCAGGTCGCTGACTGCGACGACCTCGACGTTGGGATGGTCCTGAAAGCCGAATTGGGCGCCGAACTTGCACACGCCGTAGCCGACAATGCCGACGCGGACTTTACGATCGGAAACCGGCTGCCAGACCTTGGCCGGCTGTCGCTCCCTTGCGTGGCTCTGGCCTGCGGACAGACCGACTGCGGCCATCGCTCCCACCGAGAGCGTTCCAAGCCTACCCAGGAATTCCCTGCGAACCATCGTATGCACTGAGTCGCCCGCCATAATCCAACCTCCTTCACAAGGTGTTGCTGTTCTCCAACGGTTGCGGTGCGTATTCTACAAGGCGATTCCTGCTCGCGCCAACAGGGGGAGATGGCGATACGTTGGTCCGTGTCAAGAAAGGATACAAGGGGCTAGGCAGATGGACCGTGGTGGGTTTAAAATGAGCGAAGGGTTGGATTCCTTGGATCGATGGGTGTCATGGAAGGTACAAAAGAGGCGACATACAGGTTGGAGACGGGAGGGGAGGGGCAGGCCACGTTGATTCTCACCGGCCGGCTCGACCGTGACAGCGTCGCCTCCCTCTGGCGACAGAGCACAAGGGAGCTTCGGGAATTGCGTCCCAAGGAACTCGTCGCACAGGTGGGGGATGTTGTGTACTGCGATGCCGCCGGGATCTCGCTTCTCATGGAATACCGACGAATCCAGGAAGACAATCAAGGCCGGATTGTGATCCGCGACCTGCGGCCTCAGTTTCAGCAATTGATGGCCCTGTTTGAGTTGGACCACATGGTCTCTCCGCCCAAGAGCCTGGGACCGGTCGGCACCGCGATCCACAACCTCGGGCAATGGGCCGCGGCGTTGTATTGCGATTTCACCGCCCAGGTCAGTTTCACCGGCGAAATCTGTGTAAAACTGCTCAAAACCATTCTTCGTCCGGCGGGCCTTCGCAAACGCGACACTTTTCTGATGGCTGAGAAAGCCGGCGTCAACGCCATGGGTATCACAGCGCTCCTGGGTTTTTTGATCGGGCTGATTCTGGCGTTTCAGTCGGCCGCTGCGATGGAGGCCTTCGGCGCGGAGATCTTCGTGGCGGACCTCGTCGCGATCGCGTTGTTCCGGGAGTTGGGCCCGCTGATCACGGCGCTGGTACTGGCCAGTCGAAGCGGTTCGGCGTTTGCGGCCGAGCTGGGCACCATGAAAGTCAATGAGGAAATTGACGCACTGACCACGATGGGTCTGGACCCTGTGCAGTTTCTGGTCCTACCCCGCCTGATCGCGGCGGTGTGCATGTTGCCGTTGCTGACGATGTTCAATCTCCTGTTCGGCCTGATCGGTTGCGGTGTGGTGATGGCCACATGGGATGTGCCCGTCAGCACGTACATCGAGCGAATCAGCGACGCGGTCACCCTTGGTGACGTCTTCGGCGGTCTGGCCAAGACGTTTGTGTTTGCAACCTTGATCGCGGGCCTCGGCTGTCTGCGCGGTCTTCAGACCGGCACCGGGCCCAGCGCGGTCGGCGACTCCGCCACCCGCGCGGTCGTCAGCGGGATCATCGCGATCGTCGTCGCCGACGGCGTCTTTGCGGTCGTTTACTACTTCCTAGGAATCTAGATGGCGGATCAACCCATTATCCAAGTGAAAGGCCTCACTGTCGGGTACGACAGCACGGTCATCCTCCGGGACATCAACTTTGACGTCCGGGAGGGGGAGGTTCTCGCCATCCTCGGCGGCTCGGGATCGGGCAAGAGCACGCTGCTCAAGCACATGATCGGCCTCAAGAAGCCGTTGAGCGGGAGCATTCTGATCGACGGGACGGACATTGTGACCGCCCAGGGACAACCGTGGCTCGACGTGCTCCGCAAGATCGGCGTGGCCTACCAGAGCGGCGCGTTGTTCGGCTCGATGACGATTCTCTCGAACATCGCTCTGGTGCTGGAGGAGTTCACGGACCTGCCGCGCGAGGCGATCGAGGTGATCGCCCAGATGAAGCTCAAAGCGGTCGGACTCCAGGCCGCGGCGTACAAGATGCCCTCGGAACTCAGCGGCGGCATGAGAAAACGGGCCGCCATCGCGCGGGCCCTGGCGTTGGACCCCAAGATCCTGTTCCTGGACGAGCCTTCCGCAGGGCTGGACCCGATCACGTCGGCGCAGCTCGACGAGTTGGTCCTGGAGTTGTCGCGGAATTTGGGTCTGACATTCGTGATCGTGACGCATGAACTGCCGAGCATCTTTGCGGTGGCCGACCGAGCGATTATGGTGGACCGGGAGAGCAAAACAATTGTCGCCGACGGCCGGCCGAAAGATCTTCGCGACCGGAGCGAACATCCTCTGGTCCGACAATTTTTTCATCGGCGATTGGAGAAGGTAGATGCGTAGAAGTGTGGAAGCGTAGACGCGTGGGACTCCGACGCTTCCCCGCTTGCACGTTTCCTCGCTTCCACAGGTTAAGATAGGATGGGTTTGGAATGGATGCAAAGCCGCACTATTTCAAAATCGGGATCTTCGTTCTGATGGCGGTGGTTCTGATCGTTGGGGCCGTCGTGGTGTTCGGCGCCGGGATGCTGGGGCGGGACGAACTGCGTTTCGAATCGTATTTTGCGGAATCCATCACCGGTTTGAGCATCGGATCGCCCCTGGAGTTCCGAGGCGTCCGAATCGGGCAAGTCTCCCAAATCGGATTTGTGGGCAACAAGTATGAACTACCCACGCAGGACGGGCCCCTTTCCCCCTATGCGTGCTACGTGCGGGTGGTGACCGCGGTGCCTCGATCGAAGATGCCGGAATTTGCGGTCGAAACGATTGATGAATCCATGCGGCAGATGATCGCTCGTGGGCTCCGTGTGCGGATCACTTCCAACATCCTTACCGGGCAGGCCTATCTCGAGATGAATTACCTCGATCCAAACCGGTTTCCCCTCGAGACATTCCCTTGGACGCCCCTCTATCGCGTGATTCCGTCGGCGCCGGGCGAGCTGACGACGATCAAGGATTCCATCGACAAGATCCTGACGCAACTGCAGCGCATCGACGTCGGGGGCCTGGCCGTCGCGCTCGAGAGGCTGTTCATCTCGCTGAACACCGCGATCGTCGATGCCGACCTGGCGGAACTGAGCCGGGACGGACGGGCTCTGTTGCAGGTGAGCCGCCAGAAGATCGAGGATTTGGAGATGGACAAGATCAATGCCTCCGCCCGCCAGTTCCTGACCTCGCTCAACCAAGCGGTGGAGGACGCCCGGATTCCTCAGTTGAGTCGTCAGATGCGTGAGGTGCTGGCGGCGTTAGACCAGAAACTGGCCGCGTTGAACATGGTGAAAATCAATTCGGATGTGGAGCGGCTCCTGGAGACTGTGAATCGGACCGTCGCAGACGCCAACGTCCCGGCTTTGAGCCACGAGGCGCAGGGGTTGATCGC
>JAGPGT010000140.1 GCA_018055905.1 Phycisphaerae bacterium | reverse complement strand
GGATCGTGTCGCGGGTGTACTCGAAGACCGCTCTCACGAGCTCTTCGTGCGACTTGCCCTCCCACGCCTTCGGAATGAACTGCTTACCAGGGTCGGCCCAGGTGTCGGAATAATGGTAATTCAGCAGGAACTTGAAACCCAGCTTCTTGGCGTCTTGGGCCAGCGCAATCGTATATTCGAGGTTGTTCGGCAGTCGCGTCGGCGTATGAAACAATCGCAGGCGAATCCAGTTGTAACCGTGATCCTTGAAGATCTGCAAACCCGGCCTGGCTTGGCCTTGGTCTTTGAACACCGTCCCATTCTGCTCGGCCTGTCTCAGAAACGACAGGTCCGCTCCGATCGCAGAGTCGCCGGCCCGCACAGTTGCCGACAGAGAGGCTGTCAGCCCCAATCCAACGCACGCCAGAACCGCGAGCCTATTCTTCGCCTTCATTTGAGCCTCTCTTTCCCGTTTCGACCGCGTGAACGATGCCCTTGCTCCAATGCTCCCGCCGATCACGAAGAAGGTGAAGCCCCCGCTCGCCTGCGCCTCCCCGTAGGTCGGCGCGTCAACAACTCCGCTGATCAGATCGACCGAGAGCAGCGTGCCGAGGTTTGCTTTCATCTTCTCTCCGACGACACGTGCCTGATTGCTGTTGGCTGTCTTGGACCTTGGGGATTATCACCTGCCCGCCGCCGGGCGTCAACATCATCCAGGAGTCTTCCATGGCACTCTTGGGACCCACAATTGCGGACCTTCCCCTCTGGACCCCTGCAAGGGTCTGTGGTAGAAACCAGCCCCCGGCAGACTTCAGGCGAGCGTGCCCGAGGCGGTCATGCACCGCGCTGCCATCCCCCCGAGAATCGCCGCTTGCCTATTCCAGCAGTACTTGTCATACTCTTGCGTTGAATGGCGTTGGCCAGTAGCCACATTGCCCTGTAAAACCGAAGGTTGAGAATGACGACGAGGGTTCGTGTACTGACGTGCGTGCTGCTCCTGACATCGGTCGGTCCTGCGCAGGCAGGCATGTTCTCGCGTCTGCGAGGCACCAAGCAGCAGGAACAGACGAAGAACAGCAACGAGACCCCAGCCCCGGTCGTACAATTCCAACGGCAATGGGAGCCGAGAGAACGCGCGTATTCCTTCCTGGTCCCCTCGGGCTGGATCGTCGAGGGCGGCCTGTTCCACGTCGATCCGATGCAGGCCGGCGGGTCCGCCAACTCCATCGATGGCAAGTGCGATCTGGCGGTCAAGAAGGACCCCGCGGGCACCGTCATGTTCCGCTGGCTCCCTGGTTGGAACTACTGCGACATGAGCCGCAATCCCCAGTTCAGCATGACCGCAAGTCTCTTCCCCGTCGGATCGCGGTACCAGGGCATGGAGGTCCGGCCCATGCCGGACTACGCCGGTTTTCTCCAGGGGCTGTTTCGCACTCTGCATCCGACGGTCGCCGACGTCAATGTCGTCGAGGTCAAACCGATGCCGGAGTTGAGCGAGGTCATGCGAAAGATCAATCAGGGGGTCGATGAGCAGATCCGGATGCTCGGCCTGGGCGCGACCCGGTACGACGCAGGCGGAATGATCGTCGAGTACACCGAAGGCGGCGTGCGCTTCCGGGAGGGGCTGGTCACCTGCCTGGTGGACATGCGATCCTCGGCGGCCATGTGGAACAACCAACACACGCAGATGCTGCGGTCCCCCGCCAAGGAGGTCAAGCAGTGGAAGCCGGTGCTGGACATCATCTGCCAGTCGGTGCGTCTGAATCCCGAGTGGTTCGCCCGCGCGTCCCGGGCCGGCGCCGAGCGGGCCCGATTGTCGCAGGAAACGATGCGGTACATTCAATCGGTCGATCAACAGATCGCCGAGCATCGCAGCAAGACCCAGGCCGAAATCCGCTACGAAGACTACCTGATGCTCACCGGCCAGGAGGACTACGTCAACCCGTATACCAAGGAGATCGAGCGCGACACCTCCGAGTACAAGTACCGCTGGACCACCGAAGGCGGGGATATGATTTACACGAACCAGTACGGCTTCAATCCCAACACGCAGCAGGAGTTCAACAACAAGGAATGGAAACTCACGCCCGTCCGCGAGCGGTGAGCGGCCCGTCATTCGTTAGAACGCGAAGATCACGCCTGCTTGAAGCTGCGTCTGCCAGAAGGTGTCGCCGGCGATCTCGACGGTGAGGGTCCCGTCCTCGCTCTGGATCAGCGTGTCGCCGCCGACGAACGTGAACAGGCCGCGACCCGCCAGATAGAGGCCGAAGTTCTCCGTCGGAAAGAGCCGCACGCCGCCGCCGATGCCCAGCGAGAACCGTGTGAGCGAGTCCGAGCCGGAGACGTCGGGGTCGATGTGCGTGGCGCCGACGGTCGCGACGACGAACGGCTGCCACCAGTTGCCGGTCAGGATGTACGTGCCGCCGAGGTGGTAGTAGTCGATGTCGAGGTCGAAAAGCGTCGGGCCACCGAACAGGCCCTCGTCGGCTTGGAGCTCGGTCTTCTGGCGACTCAGGAAGAACTCGATCTGCTTGTTCTCGCTGACGCGGATATCGATCATTCCGCCATAGCAGGTCTTGTCATCGACGTCGTAGTCTACGCCCGTGTCGGCATCCTCGAACCCGCCGCTGAAACCGTAGCCGAAGAACGGCGTGATTTCAACGCTCTTCAAATCCTGCGCCTGCGCCGCAGCCGCCAGCCCCGCCGCCAGGCATGCCGTCAGTGTAGTCCATCGTCCGCTCATACATCCCCCCTTTCAGCGCATTCCATCGCATGTCGTCATCACGGCAGCGCCCCGACCGGAAACCCATTGTCGAGAAGCTTTCGCGCCGGGCTCTCGGGCGTCAATCGATAGTCGCGTGCCTTGGCGTCGATGAATCCCGGCTCGGCGAAAACCGAGTGCTGATCAAATCCCCGCTCTTGGCGGAACGCATCGAGCGAGGCGGCATCGAGAAGCTGCCGGCCCCACAGCCAAATCGCGCTCGACGGCTGATGCCAGCAGTTGTAGTCCATCGTCAGGGCGCTCGTCCAATCGCGGCCGTGCAGCCACAGCAGGCTGTCGGTCGCATTGCTGAAGATGTTGTACCGCACGACGACGCCGGACGTCGCGGCGCTGTTGTCGTAGAACATCAGATGCCGCCCGTTGCGGTCCGGCCGCTGGGCGTGGCCCCAGCCGAAGCCCGCGTCCACGCACGTGTTGTGCTCGAAGAGGATATTGCTCGTGCGGCTCGTCTCGTTGCGGTTCCAGTACTCGAACGAATACTCGCAGTTCCAGATCACGTTGCGGCGATAGACGATGTTCTCCTGCACGTTCGTCCCGTCGCCTTGGTTGGTCAGCGCGGCGTCGTAGATCTCCCACAGCCGGCAATCCTCGACGAGGCAGTCCCGCGCGCTCGACCAGAACTCGACGCCGTTGCCAAACCGCACGGGCTTGCCGTCCTCGCGCGTGTGCTGGTGCCCGCCGCCGATGTACGAGAGGTCGCAGTCGCGAACGATGATCCCGCGTACGGACGAGCCGCCGACGCCATGGGCGGCCCCATACCGAAGGGCTAGGCCCTTATACAGAACGTAGCTCTTGCCGGATTGATCGATGATGTGCCGCCGCAGCGCCAGCTCGATGCTGCGATGCCCCTCGGCAGGATTGCCCTTCGAGCACAATTTCACCTGCTTGGCCTTGGCGTCATAATAGTAGTCGCCGGTTTGCTTCAGGTCCGCCTCGCTCCATTTCTTCACGCCGACGGCAGCGCCCTCGTCGAAAATAATATTGCCGACGTCCACCGGCAGATCGAGCCCCGCCGTGGCCCAGATGTCCCCGCCCATGCCGACCCAGTCCTTCGGCGAATTTGCCGCCACGGACCCCAGCAGCGCGGGCTTGGCCCCTCTGCCGAACGCGCCATACATCACCGGCGCCGTCGCGTCGCCGCTCTGAGGCCTGAGCGTCCCGCGCCAGATCTGCCCGCGTCGAAACAGCACGCTGTCCCCCGGCCCCAGCCTGGCTGCGTTGACCTTTTCCAGCGACCGCCACGCCGTCTCCAACGTCGCGCCGTCCGCCGCATCGCTGCCTGCCGCCGCATCGACATAGTAGGTTTGGGCCGCCCCCGCCGCCGTCAGTCCCATTGCTCCAACGCACACAACGCACAACAACCACCGCATTCCGATCCCCTTCGCAAACGACCTTCCTCCCCCGCCATCGTGCCCACTGTATCGTAATGCCCTGTGTCAGGCAAGCCGACGGTTGCGACGACATTGACGATGATGCACCGACCAATCTCCTTGACGCCCGCCTGTCCCCGACGGACAATAGGGGTGGCGACTGAAACAGGTACTCTTGAGAGGGTCAAAGCATGTGGGCACGAGTATTCGGCGTGGCGGTCCTGATGTGCGGATGCGCGGTTTGCGGAGGGGCTGAGGACTACCTGAACTCGGTCAAGGGGCAGAGGCTACCGGGATCGAGTGAACAGGTCGGCTTGTGGTGGGCATCGTCGGGCTGGAAGGTCGGCCGGGACATGGCGATTCCGCAAACGCAAGACCAGGCTGTCACGATCCGAGCGGCGAAGAACGAAGTCGAAGCGGCGCAACTGGTGATCCGGCCGAGGGCATCCATCAAGGGGCTGACGATCACCCCCGGGACCTTGACCGGTCCGTCGGGAGCGACGCTTCCCGCGACGTGCGTCGAGATTCTGGAGGTGCGCTATGTCAACGTGACGCGACCGACGGACAAAAGCGCCGTGGCGGGCGACTGGCCCGATCCCCTGCCGCCCCTCGATCGGCCTGTGGACCTCGAAGCGGGCAAAAACCAGCCGTTCTGGGTTCGCGTCCGCGTACCGCGAGAAGCCAGGGCCGGGGTATATGAAGGGGAACTCAGAGTCACCGCTGCGGATCTTAGCGTTACGGCGCCGCTGCGGGTCGAGGTCTACGATTTCGAATTGCCCCACCGCATGACCTGCGTCACCGCGTTCGGGTTCGACGACGGTCTGGCCTATCGCTACCACGGCGTCACCGATCCCCAACAAAAGCGCCAGGTCCTTGAGAAATACCTGGCCAACTACAGCGCCCACCATATCTGTCCCTACAATCCCGCCCCGCTGGACCCGATCCGGGTGACCTGGCCCGACGTCCGGCCGCCCAAGCCCAAGTGGCAAGGCGGAAAGCCCGTCACGAACGAAAAGCACAGCGGCCAACGTTCCCTGCTGATCTTCGACGACCGCGCGGATCTGAACGTGGACGCGTCCTACGAGCCGCTCGTGCCGATCCCCGAAGCCGGCCTGCGACTGCGATTCTGGTACCGCACCGCGGTGCCTGAGCAGGTGTTCCTCGTGACGCTGAACCACCACGACAGCGAGGGCAAGTGGATCTCCGGCGGCAACAACGATATGACCCTCGACGGCAACGGCCACTGGCAGGAGTTCGACCACGTCATCAAAGCGTTCCCGAACGGCGCAAGGTTCGTGCAACTTCGTCTGCGGGCGGCCCGTTGGACCGACGAAGGCGAGGGC
This sequence comes from Phycisphaerae bacterium, assembly GCA_018055905.1. Classification (GTDB taxonomy): domain Bacteria; phylum Planctomycetota; class Phycisphaerae; order Sedimentisphaerales; family Anaerobacaceae; genus PLanc-01. The sequence continues at coordinate 4,481 of JAGPGT010000140.1, read as the reverse complement.
ACCGGACTGGTCTGGTTCGACGATGTCTCGCTGACCGATCCCGCCACCGGTAAAGAACTCATCGAAGACGGCGGGTTCGAACCGCCGGAGTTGCCGCCGGTCGACCAGGCCAAGCTCCAGGTGAAATTCGACTTCACCGCCTGGGACAAAGCCATGGAGCGAGCCATCGATCACTACGGCTTCAACTCCTTCCGCCTGGGCATCCCCGGCCTGGGAGGCGGGACCTTCCATTCTCGAAACGAACCCGAACTGCTGGGCTTTGCCGAAGACACGCCGCACTACAAAGCCATGTTCCACAGCTACTGCTCGCAGATCCAGGAGCACCTGCGGGCCAAGGGCTGGCTCGACGAGGCGTTCGTCTATTGGTTCGACGAGCCCGATCCGAAGGACTACGCCTTCGTGAACAACGGCTTCGCCAAGCTCAAGGCCGCCGCGCCCGACATCAACCGCATGCTCACCGAGCAGGTCGAGCCCGCGCTGCTGGGCGGGCCGAACATCTGGTGCCCGATCTCCGACCACTACCGTCACGACCTGGCCGAGCAGCGTCGCGAGCACGGCGAGAAGTTCTGGTGGTACGTCTGCACCGGCCCCAAGGCCCCTTACTGCACGCTCTTCATTGACCACCCAGGCACCGAAATGCGAGTCTGGCTCTGGCAAACCTGGCAGCGCAAGATCGACGGCATCCTCGTCTGGGAGACCAACTACTGGACCAGCTCGGCCGCCTATCCTGACCGGGATCGACCCCAGAATCCGTACGAGGATCCGATGGGCTGGACGAGCGGCTACAGCACGCCCGCCGGCAAGAAGCTGCCCTGGGGCAACGGCGACGGCCGGTTCGTCTACCCGCCGGTCAAGGCCGCCGATGGTCGGCCTGCGGCGCCGGTGCTCGAAGGCCCGGTCGACAGCATCCGCTGGGAGATGCTCCGCGACGGGATCGAGGACTACGAGTATTTCGTGATCTTGAAAAGATTGATCGAATCCAAGGGCGCCAGGATCGACACCGCGAGCAAGGATCGTTACGCCGCCTTGCTCGAAGTGCCGGTCGAGGTGACAAAGGATATGACGATCTTCACAAAGGATCCGAGCCCCATCGAAGCCCATCGTGACCGGGTTGCACGGGCTATCGCGGAACTGAACCGTGAGTGAACACAAATCGACCTAGGGAGGCGGGCGATCCGGGGATTTGCCTGGCTGAGGCCGGCACCGACCGCTATGATCGTGGACGGGGAACGCCGGGATCATCAACCACATTTGGATCACAATCGCTCCGCCACCGGAGCACCTGAGCCGCAACGACATCATCCTCCGCATGTTCTGGGACGGGAACTCCTTTCCGTCGGTGGAATCGCCGATCGGACCGTTCTTCGGACAGGGTTGGAACGAGAGTTATCCGTTTGTGAGCCTGCCCTTGACGGTAGGGCAACTACGTCTCTGCGGACATCACGGGCAAGGGCCACTACGTGAGTGTGAATTACTACGTCCACAGCCCCTCGCCCATGTGGTACGGCGAAGGCGACGACATGATCCTTATCGACGGCGACGAGAAACCAACGCTTCACGGGACCGGTACGGAAGACTACTTCAACACATCGTGGTGCCCCAAAACGCTCTATAGCCATCCGTACTACGGCTACGCCCGCGTCAACGACAACTGTATGACCCTCGACCTCGCTAGTGTTGCATACTGGTATCCGGCCCCCCTTTGGCAAAGTTGCCGCCGATCCCGGACAAAGAGGTCAGGAAACCCAAGTCTTTCATCAGCGAATCCGATATCCACAAATGGCGGGACGCCTGGCGCAAAACCCACGGTGGAGGCGATCAACTCTGGGGCAATGAGCGGTAGGAGGTTTTTGAATCTCATCCCTTCGATTTGCGCGGGTCTGTCCAGAAATCGATATGCTCGTTGACTCAAGGATGGACTTGCCATCCTGCCGGATCACGGTATCGTGAAGACGATACGGGTCCGCCCGCCAGGAACTGTAGGTGATTGCCCCCCAACCGCAGCGTGAAAGGATGACATTGTGGATGAAAAACTGGTCGCGAGAGTGCTGTCATATCGATGGCTCTTATTCGCCGTGCTCGCGGCAGGATTTGCCCTGGTGTATTTCCATTGCGTTTCGCTCTCGGTCGTCGCCGACGAACTGCGACGCGACTTTCAGACCAGTGCAAGCGTGATCGGCCTGCTGGGCTCCGTGTATTTCTACTGCTATGCGTTCATGCAGATCCCCTCGGGTCTGCTGAGCGACTCGGTCGGGCCCCGCAAGACCGTGGCGATCTCGCTGCTGTTGGCCACAGTGGGCGGCTTTCTCTTCGGCTTGGCCCCGACGATCGGGATCGCAGTCGTCGCAAGGGCCATGGTCGGAATCGGCGTCTCGATGGTCTTCATCCCCTCGATGAAGGTCTTCTCCCAGTGGTTCCGAGCCCGAGAGTTCGCCCATGTCGGTGGGATGTTCCAATCCGCCGGCGGTATCGGGATCCTTGCGGGCACTTGGCTGCTCAGCCTGTTGTCCGTTCAGTACGGATGGCGAACATCGTTTCAGATCATCGCAACCGCCACGCTGGCCATCGCCCTGGCCGCCTGGGTGTTCGTACGAAATCGTCCCACCGACAAGGGCTGGCCATCCATCACGCAGATCGAACGTCAAGAAGACAGGGCCCTCCCTGTTGCCGGCAGGATCGGCCTGCGACAGGGCATCCGCATGGTCCTCTCGGAAAAGCACTTTTGGCTCGTCGGGGCGTGGTTTTTTTTCGACTGTGGCATCTTCTTTGGGTTTGGCAATCTCTGGAGCGGACCGTACCTGATGCACGTCTACGGCATAACGCGGGACAAGGCGGCGACCTTGCTAAGCATGATCGCCTGGGGCATGGTCTTCGGCGGTCCTGCGCTCGGCGTGCTGTCCCAGCGGCTTCTCAAAAGCCGCAGAAAGACGCTGATCCTGTGCATGTCCGCTTTGACCATCCTCCTGCTGGCCCCGACCCTCCTGCCGGCCGGTCTGCCCCGCGGGATTCTCCTCACGTGGTTCTTCCTGTTTTCCGTCTGTTCCTCCGCGGTCGTCGTCGTGGCTTTCACCACCGCCAAGGAACTGTTCCCCCTGGAAATCGCAGGCACTTCGATCGGCATCGTCAATTTTTTCCCTTTCTTCGGCGGCGCGGTCTACCAGCCTGTGCTGGGTGCAATCCTTGATGTCTACGGCAAAACTTCGGCGGACCAATACCCCGTCGCGGCGTATCAAATGGTCATGCTGGTCCTGCTGCTCTCCTCCCTCGCAGCCCTCGTTTGTTCGATTTTCCTGAAGGACACCTACCCCAAGTAGCATGTACGTCAATCGTCAAGTCGAGACAAAGGCCCGGCTTGGATGCCAAGCCGGGCCCTTGTTTTGATTCCGAGCTTTGACCCTTTGGGTTCGTTTCGGGTTTCGAACTTCGGATTTCTCTTCCTACGCTTCTTCGACCGTTTTGAATCCCATGAGGCTGCCGAGGTTGCGGACGCTCTGCATGCGGTCGCCAAAGAAAACGACGCGGTGCAGCAGCGTCATGACGCCACCTTCGACGACGCCGGCGCCCCAGTTGTGGAACATGCTGTTGGCGTCCTTGACCTTGGTCCAGAACTGCGTCCGACAGCCAAGTTCATCTTTGGTGATCTTGAAGATCTCGCCGGTCGAGATCACCATCGTGTCGAGGTTGACAAACTTGGCACAGGTCACCGCCTGCCCGACAGGCATCTCGACTTCCAAGGCCACGCCCTTGTCGCTGTCGGTCTGTGTACGAATCGAAAACGGTAGCCGCTTGCTCGCGGGCCCCGCCATCTTCGTGGCGCTGGTGCAATGAAAATGGATCAGCGCGTTGCTGGCGGTGTCGAAAACCGGATCGCTGATGAAGCCAGGGATTCCGAACGCATAGTTGAACATGAGCATCGTCAGGGTCGAATCCATGTCGCCCTCGCATGCGCCGACGAGGCCTTGATCCCCCAGCTTGCTGAAGGCAAAACACCCCTTGGCCGGCTCGCCCATGCAATTAGAACTCGTAACGGCGTGCGCCCCCTTCTCCATCATCAGGTTCTTAATCGCCAGATAGTATCGAGCCGCGTTGATGATTTCCTCCCTCGTCGGTTCGACAATCCTCTTGGCCTTGCTGATCCAGTATTGTTGAGCCTCGGTTTCCGCGTCCTTGAGACTCACCGCCTGATGGGCTTTGAGGGTTTCTTCCACCGTGACGGGAATCATCTCCGTCCCGAGTTTGGCCTTGACTTGCTCGGCCGAACACGCCGCGGCCGAGCCGACGGGCCCGCGGATGACCAAGATGCGGGTTTTGGCCATGTTTGGCCCGACGCGCAGCAGACGAGCGGCGTTGTCCAGTTCGCTCCAGTCGCTGGAGGGCAGGAGAATCACGCGTTTGCCCTGCTTTTGCCATACCGGGAAGTACATCCAGCCGTGACCGCTGAACGGTTGCGAGAAGACCGCTGTGGGCAGGCCCACATCCAC
>JAGPGT010000139.1 GCA_018055905.1 Phycisphaerae bacterium | reverse complement strand
CAGTCCCTGGTAGTTAGTCGCGACATGCGGACACACAGCGAGCCGTTGGCCCAGGCGTTGATCGAAGGCATCCGTTCGGCCGGCGTCGGCGTCATCGATATCGGACTGATCGACACGCCGCAGATCTACTTCGCGATCAACCACTTAGGCACCTGCGGCGGCATCCAGGTGACCGCTTCGCACAACCCCGCCAAGTATAATGGTTTCAAGATCGCCGGCAAAGGCGCGATTCCGATCGGCGTCGACACCGGTCTGAAAGAGATCAAACACATGGCTCTCCAGTTGCCCCACACCAAGGGCAACCCGACCGGGCGGTACGAGCAGCGGGATCTTTGGCCTGAGTACAAGAAGCATGTTCTGCAGTTTCTCAGCCCCAATCTCAAGAAGAAGAAAGTGGCGATCGACGCCTCCAACGGCATGGCAGGCAAGGCGATACCGATTCTCCTGGGGGATGTCCCGATCGAGGTGATCGAAATCAACTTCGAACACACCGGCAAGTTCAAGCACGACCCCGATCCGCTGAAGGAGAAAAACCTGACCCAGCTCAAGAGCACGGTGAAGAAAGAGAATTGTGCCCTAGGCATCTGCTTCGACGGGGACGCCGACCGCATGATTATGGTCGATGAGAACGGCGACACCATCCCCTGCGACCTGATCACGGCGTTGCTGGTTCCATATTTTCTCGAGAAAAAGCCTCGGTCCGCCATCGTATACGACCTGCGGAGCAGTCGGGTGGTGATGGAAGAGATCATCCGATGCGGCGGGACACCTCGCCGGGAGCGTGTGGGGCACTCTTACATGAAAAAGGCGATGCGTGATACACACGCGATTTTCGGCGGCGAACTGTCGGGACACTTCTACTTCGAGCAGAACTTCTATGCCGACTCAGCCGCGATCATGCTGATGCACACGCTCAATGTCATCGACCAGAACAGCAAGCCGGTCAGCGAACTGATCAAGCCCCTGCGACGATATCATTCCAGCGGTGAGGTCAATTTCAAGGTGGACAACAAGGAAGTGCGGATGGAAGAGCTGGCTCGTCGTTATGGCGACGGAAAAGTCGATCATCTCGACGGCGTCACCGTGGATTTTAAGGACTGGTGGTTCAATTGTCGGCCGAGCAATACCGAACCGTTGTTACGGTTGAACGTTGAGGCCAAGACGAAGGAATTGCTCAACGAGAAACTCAAAGAAATCGAGCAGCAGTTGGGAACTCCCGAGTAGGAGAAAAGTATGAGGCAGACTGGGTTATCTCGGCGACGATTCGTTGCGGCCTCGGGCGCGGCACTCGGAGCGGCAGTGTTCGCGGACCGGCGCGGCGCGGCAGCGGCAGGTTCCAATTCGGGCAAAGCCGGGCCTTTCCGCTACAGTCTGAACACCAGTACGATTCGCGGCCAGAAGCTGGGTCTGGAGAAGGAGATCGACACCGCCGCCGAGGCGGGCTACGACGCGATCGAGCCATGGGTTTCGACGATTCAGGAGTATGTGAAAGCCGGTGGCAAGCTTGCGGACATTCGTAAGCGGATCACGGATCGCGGCCTGACGGTCGAGGGCGCGATCTCGTTCACCTCGTGGATCGTGGACGACGATGTCCGTCGGACAGAGGCCGTCGAGCAGCTCAAACGCGAGATGGACCTTCTGGCCCAGATCGGCGGCAAGCGGATCGCCGCCCCTCCGGTCGGCGCCAACGGAGGTGACGCCCCCATCCTCGATTTGGCGAAGGTTGCCGAGCGGTACCGGGCCATCCTGGATGTGGGTGACCAGACGGGTGTCACGCCAGGCCTGGAACTGTGGGGCCCGTCGAAGAATCTCCATCGCCTCGGACAGTGCATGTTCGTGCTCGTCGAAAGTGCCCATCCCAAGGCGTGTATGGTGGGCGATGTATATCACATTTTCCGAGGCGGTTCGGATTTCGCAGGTCTGAAGATGCTCAGCGGCGCGGCCATGCCTGTGATGCACATGAACGATTATCCCGCAGATCCGCCGCGGGAGAGACTTACCGACCGGGATCGTGTCATGCCCGGCGACGGTGTCGCTCCGCTGCCGCAGATCCTCCGCTGGCTCCGAGAGAACGGTAGCCGCGCGGTTCTTTCGCTGGAACTGTTTAGCCAGAAGTATTGGGAGAAGGACGCGCTGGAGGTCGCACGGACCGGCCTGGCGAAGATGAAGAACGCTGTCGAGCAATCGCTCGCCGGGACGTGACGCACGGGCTCTCCGGCGACGGCGCGGGCGGACGGCATTCTGAACGGACGCAAGGAAAGGGAGAGAGTATGGCGAGCCATGCGTGTTTTATAGCGTTCATCGTCACGGCGTTTCTGGGCGGGGCCTCCGGTGCATCCCGTGGGGTCGACGAGACTCCGCTGTTGATCGCGGGCGATTCGGTCCTGGCGGACGTCGATCGGGTCGCGGTGGTTCTGGCGACGCGGGAAACTCCGGGCGTCGAAGGGCTGATCAACGCCACGACACTCAAGGCCCAGATCTCGCAGAAACTTTGCGAGGCCGGGATGATGCCGGTCGAAGAGAACTCGGAATCGAGGCAAAGGCTGCTTGTGTATATCGAAGGCGTCGAAGTGCCGGGGTCCGACCAGTACGTGTATCGGGTGCAAACGGCTTTGTGGCGGTCTATGATGATACCTGGCCAAGGCAATCGACAGATTCAAGTGGAGGCCTGGCGGGTCCGGCCGATGATGGCAGTTGCCGCCAGGGCCAAAACGGGCGATGCGATCCTCGCGGCCGTGCTCGTTCAGACGGACGTCTTTATCGAGGCCCGAAAGGTCGCTCGCAGTCTGCCTGAGGGGATCAAGGACGCCGGAAAGGATTCGGCTACAAAGGGAGCCGTGGGTTCGCCGCCAAGTCCACAGGTTGCCCCATCTGAGTCGGCCTATCCGTTCGTTGCGTCCAAGAGCAGCGACGTATTTCATCGGTCGGACTGCCGATGGGCTCAGAATATCTCCGGTGACAATCGGTTGGGCTACAAGACCCGGGAAGAAGCCGTCCAGAACGGCAAGCGGCCGTGCAAGTCCTGCAAGCCGTGACGTCAATTGGCACAGGTCGAGTTGGAAGGATGTGGATGTGACGAATCGAGAGCGTGTGCGGGCCGCGGTCGGGCATCGGTCACCCGACGAGGTCCTCTACGACAATCGGTTCACCCAGACGACCCGTGCGCAAAGGGTCGCTTACTTCGGCGATGCCGCATTCGAATCGTGTTTGGGCAACTGTTTCGCCTGGTTCCGGCCTCATCTGCTCGATGCGCGTTTCGTCGAAGTGGCCCCCGACATCCCCGCCGTTGCCAAACCCGAAAACGTCGCCGCCATGATCGAGGTTCTTCAGAACCCCTAGTTGCACAGAACAGTACTCTACACATGAGCATGATCAGCAAAAGTGATTACCATTTTCTGCCTGGCGGGGCCAAGCGATTCCAGTTGATCGCGTGTAAGGTCTTGCAGCGAGAGGCGTATTTCTGTGCCGCTCGGTCGAAGAACGTCGTGGACGTCGTCCTGATGCCGCAAGGTTTGCACAATGAGCCGGACAGGCTCCGCAGCGAGGTGCACAAAGCCCTTGAACGCACGCACGACATCCAGGACCGGCCGTATGACGCCACTCTCCTGGGTTACGGCCTGTGCAGCAATGGCGTCGTCGGCCTCTCCGCCGGCATTCCGATCGTCATTCCAAGGGCCCACGACTGCATCACCGTCCTGCTGGGTTCGAAGGAACGCTACCAGGAGTATTTCGACAGCCATCGGGGTGTCTATTGGTACAGTCCCGGCTGGATCGAATCCGGCCAGCAGCCCGGGCGGGGTCGCTATGAAAAGCTGCTCGATGAATACCGCGAAAAATACGGCGAGGACAACGCCCAATACCTTCTGGAGGTCGAGCAGACCTGGATGAAAGAGTACCAGTGGGCCACGTACGTCGACTGGGGTTTGCGCGAATCGCAGGATTACAAGGCCTTCACTCGGGAGTGCGCCGAGTTTCTGGGTTGGAAGACCGAGGAATTGACAGGTGATCCCGGTCTTATGCAGCGGTTCGTCGACGGCTGCTGGAACGAGGAGGATTTTCTGATCGTCCCGCCGGGACAGCGGATCGCCGAGGATGTCACGAATAAGGGGATTATCAAAGCCCAATGATTCCCCTTTCGCCTCAAGAACGGATTTCCCTATTTGTCTTTGCCGTGGTGGTTCTGACGATCTGCAGCCTGGAAATCGTCGTACTTGCACGCTCGTTGTACCGCCGCTCCCGCGGCCGTTCGGCCCGGCGGATACTGTTCGCTCCGTGGGTGATCGGGGTTCACACGCTCGTCGTGGTGATGTTCGCCTGTCTGCTCTACGGCTACTTCATCGAACCCCGCTGGATCGACGTGCACACGGTGACGCTGCAAACGCCTCTGCTCAAGTCCGCAACCTTCCGCATTGTACAGATTTCGGACCTCCACTGCGGCCAGAAGCCGCGAAATGAAACCCGAACAGTGGAGATCGTCAACGCTCTCAAGCCGGACATCGTCGTCGCCACAGGGGACTTCCTTTGTTGCCCGCAGGGATTGGGCCTCATGCAGCGAACGCTTTCTCGTCTCGAAGCGTCGCTCGGAAAGTTCGCCGTGACGGGCAACTTCGACGTCGGCCGTTGGCCGCACTTGGACATTCCGGGCGACTGCACCTTCCGCGTGCTGGATCGAGAGACGGTCATCCTGACCAAGGGCCAGGACTCCCTCGCGATCACCGGCGTAGGATATGCTCCCTTCGATGCCGTACGCAAGCCCATCGGCGGCTTCTCCAACGACCGCTTTGATGTGTTTCTCTTCCACACGCCGGACTTGATCGAGGATCTTAGCTGCAGCGGCGTCGATCTGTATCTTTGCGGACACACACACGGTGGTCAGGTTGCTTTGCCCTGGTACGGGGCTGTGATTACCTTCTCCAAGTTCGGCAAGAAGTACGAATCCGGCATGCACCGGGTCGGTGACGCCACGCTTTATGTCAATCGGGGACTCGGCATGGAACCGCCGCCCGCGCCGCAGATTCGGTTTCTCGCCAGGCCGGAGATCGTCGTTTTCGACATCCGCCCGCAATAGAGGACTGTCGTCATGCTGCAATTCTGTTCGGACGTTCACCTGATTTCCATTCTGCTCATCGCCCTGGGTCTGGCGATGGATGCCTTTGCGGTCTCCATCGTCACCGGCAGCGTCTACAGGGAGTTCCACGTCAAGCATGCCCTACGCATGGCCCTGTTCTTCGGTGTCTTTCAGGCGGTGATGCCGGTGATCGGGTTTCTGGCAGGCTTGGGTTTGAAGGACTACATTTCGCACGTGGACCACTGGGTCGCTTTCGGTCTGCTCGCCTTTGTCGGCGGCAAGATGATCTACGAAGCGTTTCAGATCGAATCGGCGGAAAAGGATCGCGACCCGTCGAATCTGCTGGTTCTGCTGGCCCTGTCCGTCGCGACGAGCATTGACGCCCTGGCCGTTGGGATTACGCTGTCCCTGTTGACGTCGGCCATCTGCCTGGCGGTGGCGCTGATCGGCCTGATCACATTCGGTCTGTCTTTCGCGGGCGTCTATGTCGGCAAGCGGTTCGGCCACTTTTTCGAGAGTCGGATTGAGGTCCTCGGCGGCATCCTCCTCATCGCCATCGGGGTCAAGATCCTTATACAACATCTGATGTCATGATACTCACATGGGAGCCACCGCAGGTTATATATCTACGCTCAATGTTTTTACGTCGTTCAATATGACCGAGAGCTGGGACGGGCCTGAGAAATCCCGTATCAAACGTCGCTGCCTGCTGCAGATCCAGTTGCATCGGTTCAGAATCGCGGTACGATTGCCATCGTGTGTCTTGAGTCCGATGTGATAGGTATCCGAGATTCGAAAGGCGCAGTATGGGCGATTTGCGGCGGGACCAGATCGGCAAAATGGCGGCGGTTATACTCGGGCTTTGCATCTCGTCGCCCGGTTGGGCGACGGTGCAGGCGTGGGAGGGGACTCTCACGATCCCCACTTACGGCTGGGCGGAGGACATCAACCCGAAGTTCTGGGCCCTGGAGGACCGCATCAAGCTCTCGACCACGGTCAAAGGGGCGATCGTCTATCCTTACACGATGCAGGACCATCTATACCGCACGAAGGAAGATCGCACCTACAAGGCTCTGTTTCTGGAGAACGAGTATCTCAAGGTGACGTGTCTGCCGGAACTGGGCGGGCGGTTGCACTCGGTGTTCGACAAGACGCAGGGCAAAGAGACGTTTCATCTGAACAACGTGATCAAGCCCAGCATGATCGCGATGCGAGGCGCCTTCATCAGCGGAGGCGTCGAGTGGAACGCGGGACCCCAGGTGCACACGGTCACGATCCTCTCGCCCGTCGATGCGCTGGTGGGGACGAATCCCGACGGTTCCGCGTATCTGGAGGTGAGCAACCTGGAGCAGACGCTGCGGACCCGCTGGACCGTGCGCGTGACGCTGCACCCGGGCAAGGCTTATCTCGACGAGCAGATCCGCATCGCCAACCCGGTCGACGCGGTGAACCCGTACTACTTCTGGAACTGCACCGCGTTTCCCTGCCACGAAGGGACGCGGTTCATCTATCCCATGACACTCGGCACCGATCATTACGGCGTCCAGTTCTTCTCCTGGCCGATCCACGAAGGCAAGGACCTCTCCTGGCTGAAGAACTACCAGACGTGGGCCTCGATCTTTTCGGTCGACTGTGTGTTCGACTTCTTCGGAGGTTACGACGTATCCGCGGATCGTGGCGTGGTTCAGGTGGCCAACCATTACGAACTGAGCGGCAAGAAGGCCTGGACCTGGGGACAATGGGATTTCGGCCTGGTCAGCCAGAAGAACCTCACCGACGACGATGGACCCTATATCGAGATCCAGAGCGGGCCGCTGCCGACGCAATCCGACTACGGGATGCTCGTGCCGAGGCAGGAGGTCGCGTGGCGCGAGTGGTGGTATCCCGTGCACGGATTGGGCGACGGCTTTGAGTTCGCGACGAGGGACCTTGCGGTCCAGACGGTTCGAGACGGCGACCGATTGGAATTACGCATCCTCGCGACCGGCGAGTTCCCCAAGGCGTCCTGCGTCCTGTCGCAGCAGGGCAGGGAACTGGCTTCGAGGCAATTGGACCTGTCGCCGAAGGGGCCCCGGGCGGTCGTCCTGTCGCCATATTCACAAGGGCCGGTCGATGTCGTGATCCGCACACGCCGAGGCGCTGTACTAGCCCAGTTCACAACTCCCTTGCCGATTCCCAAGACCAGTCCCCCGGTTCGTGCGGCGTGGGCGGACAAGCCCGACGCGGGATTGACGGTCGAGGAAAAGCACCTCCGGGCCCAGAAGCTCGATCTGGCGATGAATCGCAAGAAGGCCCGCGAAGGATATGAGGCGGCCCTGGCCGTCGATCCGGGATATGGTCCTTCTCTGCGTGCACTGGCGATCCTCGATACGGAGGCGGCGCGCTACGACGACGCGATCGCACGATTGCGCAAGACGGTCGAACGCGATCCCGGCGACGGACTGGCCTGGTACTTCCTGGGCGTGAACCACCTGAGGACCCGCGCCCCGAAGGAGGCTCTGGGTTGTGCTCGTCAGGCCTCGCTGTGCCTAGAGGCTCGGGCCTTGGCGTTCGATCTGGCGGGACGGGCGCACGCCGCACTTGGTCAGAAGCAGGAGGCGGTCGAGGCGTTCCGGAAGGCAGTGAGTCGGAACCCGAACGACGCGATCGCGCGGGATCATCTGCTCGTCGCCCTCTACGCGGCCGGCGAGACCGGCACTGCCTTCAAGCAGGCGCAACAAGCCCTCCAGCGTTGTCCCACAGACCTCGTGCCACGGGCGGTTCTCGCTCTGCAGGGTCCCAGGCAGATGAATGCCTTCACGACCGAGGCCCGAGCGTTTGTCGGCGAGGTCGATTTCCAGATGTTGGAGACGAGCCTTCTCTTTGCGCAACTGGGTCTGGTTCGCGAGGCTGCGAAGCTGGTGTCCGCTGTCTGCGTGGACGCCGTGACGCAAGAGCAACGCAGTCCGTTGCCGATGTATTATCTCGCGTGGTTTGCGAAAGGCACGTCCGAAGCGGGAACCTGGCTCCAGCGTGCGGAAAAGACGCGGAGGGATTGTGTCTTCCCTTCACGGCCGGAAGAACTGGAAGTGCTCGAACACGCAATCGCAGCGAACCCCCAGGACGCTCAGGCTCGGTTGCTCATCGGGAACCTCTACGCCCATCTCGGTCGGACGGCGGAAGCGGCAGCCCATTGGCGCAAGGCGGTACAACTCGACCCGTCGCTCAGCGTCGCATGGCGCAATCTCGGGCTCTATGCCTGGGCCGAAGAGAACGATTTGCCGAAAGCGGGAGAGTTTTATCGCAAGGCCATCGAAGCTCGTCCGAAAGATCAGACATTGTACAGGGACCTTGCGGAGATTCTCCTCTCGCAGGGCCGTCGGGCCGAGGCCATCAAGCTGCTGGAGTCGACACCTCCCGACAAGCTCCGTCGGGCCGACGTCATCATTCTGCTGGCGCAAAGCTATCTCGACGAAAAACGCTACGATGAGGCAATCGATTTGCTCGAGTCCACGCCTTACTTTGTGAACTGGGAGGGCCAGACGATCACGTGGGACCTCTACCACAAAGCCCACATGGCCCGCGGGCGGATTCGCTTCGACGGTCAGGACTTCGCCGGTGCGCTGGCGGACTTCGAGGCGGCGCTGACCTACCCTGAGAACATCGGCGTAGGACGCTCGAACAAGCCGCAGGAAGCGGCGGCCCAGTACTGGAAGGGAAAGGCTCTTCAGTCGCTCGGACGGGTGGAACAAGCCAGATCCGCATGGCGGCAAGGCGCCGCGGGTTTGGAGGGTTCTGAAGATCAGAACAAGCACCGCGATCTGTGTCGCGAGGCCCTGAAGGTCAAATCGCCTGAATGACGCGTTTCCCCAAAGAATTGCCAAGGCCGTGCCCGAAGCCTACAATATCAGTTTAGTTCACAACGACGCTCTTGGTCTCAGGGTGGGGCCGATCTCGAAAATGTGCAGGCCATTTTGTCATGCAGTCATCGAACCATGAAGGGGGCAGCTATGGAAAGAAGAGAATTCTTGAAAGTGGCGGGTGGTTGCGCTCTGGCGTCCCATGCGTTGCTTGGAGCCCAGACCCAGCAGTCAGGCGGCAGTGCGAATTCCACGGAGTTGCCCCGGCGGCTCTTCGGACGGACCGGCGAGAAGCTGTCCGTCATCGGTTTCCCAGGTCTGGCGCTGAGCCAGCAGGGCCAGGAAGAAGGCACCGCCGGCCTTCACAAAGCTTTCGACAACGGCATCAACTATTTTGATGTGGCCCCCGCCTACGGTCGGGACGGGGAATGCGAGATCAAGATGGGCGTCGGTCTGCAGGGGATCGACCGCAGCAAGATCTTCCTGGCCTGCAAGACGAAGAAACGCGATGCGCAAGGCGCCCGCGAGGAACTGGAACGGTCGCTTACGCGACTTAAGACCGATCACTTCGATCTGTATCAGATCCATGCGGTCTTCACGCCGGAAGAGGCCCAGCGGATCCTGGGACCGGGCGGTGCAATCGAGACGATTCTCAAGGCCAAACAGGAGGGGAAGGTTCGTTTCGTTGGTCTGTCCGCCCATACGACCCGAGGCGCTCTGGAGATGCTCAAGGGATTCCAGTTCGACTCGATCATGTTTCCGATCGATTATGTGGACTACCTCCAGTGGGGGTTCGGCAAGGCGGTCATCGAATGTGCACAAGAACGAGGTACCGCGGTGTTTGCGATGAAGACGCTGTGCGCCGGTGCGTGGCCCCCAGGGGCTGCGCGAAGCCGCAATTGGTGGTACAAGACGGTCGAGACCCAAGAGGACGTCAACCTGGCGGTTCGTTTTTCGCTCTCGCAGCCTGGTGTGGTCGCGGCGATTCCGCCCTCGTTTCTGGACTTGGTCGATAAGTCCATCATTGCCGGCCGCGCATATCGGCCGATCACTGAAGCGGAAGTCGCGAAACTGCAAGAGATGGGGGTGGGTTGCGGGTCGGTCTTT
>JAGPGT010000138.1 GCA_018055905.1 Phycisphaerae bacterium | reverse complement strand
GTGGTCATCAAACTGGGCACCAACGACTCGAAGCCGCAGAACTGGCAGTACAAAGAGGATTTTGTCGCCGATTACGGCAGTCTGATCGACGCGTTCCGGGCCTTGCCCAGCAAACCGGTGGTGTGGATCTGCAAGCCTGTGCCCGCTTTCGCGGTGAACTTCACGATCCGGCCCGATGTCATTCGCGATGAGATCCTTCCCTTGGTCGATCAGATCTCGCGGGAGAAGGATGTGCCGGTGATCGACCTGTACACGGCCCTTCTGAACTCCGGCAGTCTCTTCCCCGACGCGATCCATCCCAACGCCGAAGGGGCCGGGATCATGGCCAGGACCATCGCTCCGTTTCTGCTGGGCGTGCGGTTCCTGCCGGACTACAACCGCGACGGCGTGATGAACTTCCACGATTTCGCGATGTTGGCACAGTCCTGGCTCGATACCGAATCGGTGCTCGACATCGCTCCGCCTCCCGAGGGGGACGGCGTCGTCGCCTACGAGGACCTTGCGGGCCTGTGCGCCTACTGGATGAGTTCTCCCGGGTTGGTCGCCCACTGGAAGCTCGACGAGACCGAAGGCGACATCGCAAGCGACGCGCTCGGCCGATTCCCTGGGATCGCGTACGGCTCGCCCCAATGGCGGCCGGGCGAAGGCGTGGTCCGCGGCGCCCTGGAACTGGACGGCCTCGACGACTACATTCTCACTGAGCCCATCCTGAACCCTTCAGACGGCCCCTTTACGGTGTTCCTCTGGGTTAAGGGCGGACTACCCGGCCAGGCGATTCTGTCCCAGTCCGGACAAAGCAGTCAGGCCGAGGTCTGGCTTGGCACGAATGCCGCCGGCGCCCTTGTGACCCATCTGGCCGATGCCAGTCGCCTTGCGGCGCCGCTGGTTTCGCAGACGGTGGTCACCGACGGTTTGTGGCGTCATATCAGGTTCGTCTGGGACGGCTCGCAACGCTCGCTGTACGTGGATGGTCAGTTGGCCGCCGCGGACACCCGAAAGCTGGGTTCGCTGAAGCCCTCGTCCGGCGGCCTGCACATCGGGGCCGGCAAGGACCTGGAGGCCGGCAGCTTCTGGTCCGGTCTCCTCGACGACATTCGTCTCTACAACCGCGCGGTCAAGCCGTAACCGGTCAATCGAGATACAGACCGATCGCGACCGAGACCACGACCACCGCGAACAGGAACGTGAAGAAGACGAAGTGCTCGGTGGTCAGGGTGAACGTGAAGCCGGCCACCGTGAGCGCGGTGATTGCGCCGGAGGGCGTCCCGGCCTTGCCCACGACCGTGGCGAGCGCGCCGACTTTGAGCGAGGCCGAGGTCACGGTGCCTGCGCATGCTGTATCGGCAGGGGCGGTCAGCAAGCCGAAGATTCCCAACGCTGTGACGAGCAGCCCCTTGTGAAGGCCCCGCCGGGACAGTTGGCGGCTCAGGGAGTGCCTGGCGCGGAAGAACAGCACTCGCGCCCTGAGTTCCTTGCAGCCCATGACCTCTGCGATCTCGGCAAACGACATTTGCTCGAAGCATCGCAGCATCAGGACGTTGCGGTGGGTCAGCCGCAACCGCGCCATCGCATCGACGATCGTCTCGGAGAGTTCTTTGCGGATGGCGCGGTTCAGGCCGTCGTCGCCGTCCTCGGAGAGGTACTGCGACAGACGTTTGCGGCTGACTGAGGAAAACTCGATCGCCTGTTCCCTTGCGAGGTCCCGGTAGTAGTGCTGCACGACGCCCAGCGCCGTGCGGAACAGCCAACTCCAGAACCGCTCGGGATGCTCCAGCTCCTTGATGTTCTCGACCATCTTCAGCAGTGTCTCCTGGAGAAGGTCCTGGGCCAGATCATGGTTCATCGTCAGGCGGTAGATGTACGCGTACAATCGTTGTCTCGCCCCCTCCGCGAGGCGGTCCAGACTGACGCGGTCACCAAGCTGCGCCCGGCGAACCCATTCGGCGAATTCGTTTTCCGTATCCATGCCTTCAACTCACCACGTTAAGTCCAGGTCCCGACGCCGACGTTACACCCGATTCGAAAAAAATCCAGAAAGAAAAATCGTGTTGACACACCTGATGGAGGGGGTATAGTGATGTTGTCGAGAAAACCGAGATGACGATGAGACGACACCTGTGGCTACACGGTCTTGACTGAGCGGCGGCGCTTCTCTATTTGGGGGCAGTCGCAGAAGAGACTCTTTCATAATCAAGGAGCCAAGGCGATGGGGCGTAACAGGGAGACAAGAATGGTGGCACTGATTCGTTGCGCCTGGGCGATTTCCCCGCGCGGTCCCGAAAGGAGGTGAGAGCCGCAGACAAAAAGCATATCGGGCGCAATATCTCCTGGTACGGTCCCGTCGAGGGTCGGTAAGTCGTTGTCCGCCGTGAAAAGGCAGGCCGGTCGGCGGTGTGTACAAAGGCCGGTGGACCGACAGACCATAGACAAAGGTTCTTGTCGGTCCACCGTGGCGCACCAAAGGGAGCCTTGCGGTTCCCCCCGGCTGTTTCCTCCTATATCACGCAGGACGCAAGAGGTCAAGGTCTTGTCAAAGTGCTGTCAAAGGAGGTACACAAACCATGAATAGGAATGCGGTATTCAGTGCGATGGTCTGTGTCGTATTGGCGACCCCGGTTCTGGGCGTCTGGATCTATGAGGGGACCTACAGCTACATCAGCGAACCGGATGACGATTGGGACCCGAATGGGACCTGGTGGTGTGGCTGGGATGGCGAAGGGAGTGTGAGTGGCGGTCCGTTCTCGTTGGAAGCCGACGGATGGACCTTAGGTCGTTGCGGGGTCTATCTCTGGCCTATTATCCATTCCCGTCCGAACGTGGGCATCTGGGTGTCGAGCTATGTGAATGCTCACTCATCCTATCGTTGGGAAGGGAATGGCTCGCGGGACATTGACATCGCCATCAGCAGCATCATTTATCCGAGCGCCGTCACGTACGACGGATATGCTGTCGACGACACGCATGTCAGCGTTGCCAGTTGCAGTTCCGGGGCTTCTGCAAATGGGGGCGGCGGCGTCTCAGGAATGACCTTCTACTATTCGGGAGGATCGGGCTCCGGCTGGGCGACCACGCAAAGCGGCTCGGGTGCTTCGAATAGTTGGAGCAATGTCCTCGCGACCACAAACGTGGTCGACTGGGGATACCCTCCTCCATTCCTTTACAACGTATGGTATGAAGGAGAGTTGCGATTCAGTGGGTCATCGAACCATTACTATAGCGGCGAGCCGCAAGCAGATTCGTTCACCGTCAGCGTGAGCGTGAGCGGCAGTTGCGCGGCTACTGGGAGTATCACGATCAATGATCCCAATTACTACCACCTCTACCTGAGGGCGGAAGCGGATTACTACAGTGACGCGACGGCCACGGTCGATTTGGATGGCGACATCCAGTAATAGATTTGTAGAGCGGATTCTGGGGTAACGGACGATGTGCCTGTCGGTCCCGCTGTGTGGGACCGACAGGCATCAAAGGAGAAGAACATGAACCCAAAACAGGCTGTGGTCCTACGAACGTCGCTATGTACAGCATTGCTGTGTGTGTTGTTGTGTTTGGGTGTGGGCGCTGACGAGTCGGCCAACGGGCTTCCGCCCGCCTTGGCCCACACATATGAAGCACGCACACCGGCGGAGCAAATGACAACGACGCGTCATCTTTTCGCCGATTTTCACATGGTGGACATCTCACTGGAGGTGCGAGAAGTGGACGATTTCCTGTTGACTCCTGCGTTGCTCGTGCAGGAGGCGGTTTCGGAGGGGGTCATTCTGACGTATCCTGAGGAGTAGCAACCATGGGAAAGACACATATCTGCCGCCTGCGACTGTGGTTTGTAGTGGTCTTGTCGGCTCTTTCGATCGCAGGCGGGATCGGTTTGTGCCGGATCCAGCCTTCCGGGACGAAGGCCGGTCTGATCCAGTTCGATGTCGTCAGCGACCTGTACCTGACCTCAGGGCTGCACGCCAACATCGTGGTATTCGCGCGATACTGGGTCTGCCAAGAGTATTACGCGATCTCGGTCGTCTGGACGGAGCCCCATGGAGGCGGCAGGGACATGAGGAGCCAGATCGTTTTCAGCGACGAGACCGGTTTTCGCATGGACAGCGAGCGGCATTCCGATTGGGTGCCATTGAACACGACCTATCCGAAACCGGTCGGCGAGCGACCTCCGTTTCGCTGGGGAGGCGGCTTCTATGGGGGCGAAGATGCACGGTTTGCAGAGGCCCAGGCCCTTGCACGGCGTGTGTATGCCAGCGATCTGGAGTCGATCGAGAAGCCCAAACCCGGGACTGGCGGCGTTTTCGAGGTGAATCTCCCCGCCAGGCCGGGCGTCGCCGCGCGGAAGCCGGCTCGTGTGAAAGTCCACGCCAGGGACGATCGGGTCGAGTCGATGGAGTTGTTCGACGCTCAGCAACGGCCGCTGATCGCAACGAGGTACCAGTACGAGCCAGGCGAAGGGCTTCCGCGTCTGGCGACGCTGACCGCGGAACTGCCTGTCAGGCCGGAGAAGCTCCCGGGAGGCGGCAATGTGACGATTACCTCTCGAGATCGACAGTGGACTCACGCAGTGCCTGATATCGACTATGTCTCTCACAAAGGCGGGCGGACTTGCACGGTGACCTACAGGGACGTGTCGGTCGGCGACAGGGTCTTGCGGCTGCCTGTGCAGGTGCAGGTCCGGCGCAACGACAACAAGCAGCTTCTGCGGGTCGCGAGACTGATGAACTTCCATCGCGTGAACCTGGACAAGGAGGGAGTCTGGAAGGCCGCGAAGGAGTTCGGCGGTTTGGACAGCGAATACGCGGCCTGGGTGCGCCTCGCGGACACGTATCTCGATCATACGCCGGATCTGGGACCCCTGCGGGTCGATCCCAACGATCTGGCCTTCGTTCGGGGATTGATCGCCAAGTACCCTGTGTGGGAGAGGCAGTCGCCGCCACCGCCGGACAGACCTCAAACGGAAAGGGGAGCGCCGGACCTTGACCCGCAAGTGGCGATGCAGCAACTGGAGAGGCGACGCGAAGCCCAGAAGCAAGAGCAGGCACAAAGGCAGGAGCAGATCAAACGGTGGCGAGAGGAAGTGGCTCGAATGCCCAGACCCGAGCGAAGGGAGATCGAGCCCAATGACGCCAGGGTCATCCGCCAACTGGTCGCACACTACGGCAAGGTCTTGTCGGCGCTGACGCCTGAGGAGCGAACGGAACTGAGGACCAAGGGCGGGGAAATCGACCGCGTGACACCGGACAGCCAGCGCCAGATCCAGGAGTTCCGCGACAAACTACGTGAGATTCTTCAATACCATCGTCACTCGCCATTGCCGGAGGACCGGACGGCGGAGCCTGATGATTACGATCGGCGGCTGATCCGCCAACTGAGAGAGCATTTCGAACCGCTGACGCAGCAGCAGGACCGCGGCTTGGGGGGGCGGTTGAAGGCCCTCCATGCCTTGACTCGGTTGGATTTGATGCTGAAGGATTATGACGCGTTCGAACGACGCGTTACACGGTATCTGCAGATGCTGCGCGACGCCGGGTTGAACGAGATGTACATGGTCGGCGGGCGTCGTCACATCGAGAGCCTCGTTCAAGCGGGCCAGCACGAAAAGGCGAACCGATTGCTCGCATCATGGGCCGACCGTTCGGCGAGTGCCAACGATCCCGACGGGATCTACCTTTTCTGTGGGGCGACCGAGGGAGGCAAGACATGCCCATGGGCCGCGGTTCAAGTACTGGATCGTTTCTTGAGGAAACCGGGCTTGTCGCCTGTGCAGCGGTACGAGGGACTGGCGCTACGCGCCATCGCCCTGGACAAGATCGATCGATGGTTGGCCGATTCGAGCACGGAAGAGAACGAGTCTCTCGCGGCGCAGACTCGCTGGATTCTCAAGACCGCGACCCGAGCGGAGATCGCCCAGAGGGCCGAATCGGCGATCCGCCAGGCGGTGCTCGCCTGGGAGGCTCTGGGGGAGGTCCGATGGACCGAGGCCAAACCGTATTCCGTGAGCAGTATGCCCGCGCAGGCGCGGAATATGATGGAGGCCCCCGACGCCACCAGGCTGCAGGAGACCTCCGCCCAGTTGGACCAGATCGTCCGCCGACGGACCGTGCAACCGGGCCCCGCGCCACGTTCTCGCGAGGGTGGTCGGCCCAGGACAACACGCTGATGGAATTCCAGACGTAGGAGTCATGGATCATGCCGAGCAAACAGAGCAATCAGAGCAGCCCCGCCAGGAGTTGGTCACGTCCAGACAGGATTTGCGGCAGATCATGACCCTGCGTGAGGAAGCAGTGCTGGTCCTGAACCGACTGCTAGACTGAAGGAAGTATCGGCTGTCTATTGGCCCTCTTTTTGTGTCCCATTGCGGAGGAACGATTGGTCCTGAGTGATGGGGAGGCACGCTGGGGAAGTATTTTTTTTCTTTTTATTTTAGATTTTGTTTGAACCGACTCGTAAGTAAGACTATATTAATCCTATATAACGGGCGTCGCGGTGGAATGGGCGTCCGATCGTGTCCAGTGGAGTCCGGCATGGATATCTTGCGACGCAATACCGATTATGCCCTGCGGCTGATGGTGAGTCTGGCCAGGCACGGCCGGGACGCGTCCGTCGCGACGCGGTCGCTGGCCCAGGAACAGGATGTGCCGTATCAGCTCGCCTGCAAGCTGATGCAGCAGCTCCACGCGGGCAAGCTGGTCGAGAGTTACATGGGGGCGCGGGGCGGGTTTCGCCTGGGTCGCGAGCCCGGCCGGGTCAGCCTGCTGGACGTGGTCGAGGTGATCCAGGGCCGGCTGAGCCTGAACCGTTGTCTGTTGAGCAAGACGTGTTGTCCTCGGACCGCAACCTGTCCCGTGCGGGCGAAGATGGGCGAGTTGCAGAATCAGATGGAGGAATACCTGGGCAAGGTCACGCTGGCCGACCTGATCCAGGCGCAGGAAGGGGCCGGCGAAACCGAGACCCCAGTGCGGAGAACAAAATGACTGAGCAGACGAGAAAACCGAGCGTCCTGTCGGCCTGTGTCGCTGCGGCGCAGAGCCTGGACGGGCTGATCGAGTATGCCTCCGACTCGATCGTCAGCAAGACAATCCTAGACAAGCCGGTGGGCACGATCACGCTGTTCGCGTTCGACGCCGGCCAGCGGCTCAGCGAGCATACAGCCCCCTACGACGCGGTGGTCCAGGGGATCGACGGCAGGGGCCGTCTGACCATCGGAGGACAGGCGGTGACCGTCGAGGCAGGACAGATCGTGATCATGCCGGGCAACGTTCCGCACTCGGTGGCTGCGGAGGAACGGTTCAAAATGCTGTTGACGATGATCCGCGCGTGAGCGGATATTACTGCCAAGCTCAGTGAGAAGTAGGAAGGAACGATGCAAACGGTCGAAGTCATGAAGCCGTCGATTCTGGCGAACCCGCATTGCCGGCTCAACCGAGGGGGCACCGTGCTGCGGGTGCTCGTGGTCCCGACCCCTGGTCCCACGCAAGATATAAGAGTCCTGTGAACCACAGTCGCTACAACCCAAAACAACTATATAATAACGGAGAATGCAGAATGGAGATGTACTGTTACCAATGTGAACAGACCGCCAAGGGGACCGGGTGCACGTCGTTCGGGGTGTGCGGGAAGGACCCGCAGGTCGCGTCGCTGCAGGATCTGCTGATCTACGCGGTCAAGGACATCGCCCGCTACGCGCATCGGGCGGGGGAGCTGGGAGCCCGAGACCGGGCGGTGGACGTGTTCGTCGTCAAGATGCTCTTTACGACGCTGACGAACGTGAACTTCGACCCGCAGCGGTTCAAGGAGTGGATGGACGAGGCGGTCGCGATGAAGGAGCGGGCCCAGCGTCTCTATGAAACCGCGGCCAAGAAGGCCGGCAAGACCGCCGACACGCTCGAATGCCCCGTCGCTTGGTGGCAGGCCGGTGACTTAACGGCGATGGTCGCCAAGGGCCTGGAAGTCGGCATCCAGAAGCGGGTCGACAGCCTGGGCAGCACGGTCGCCGGCGTGCAGGAACTGATCACGTACGGCCTCAAGGGCGCCGCCGCCTACGCGGACCATGCTTTGATCCTGGGTAAGGAAGACCCGTCGCTCTACGCCTCGTTCCACGAGATGCTCGACTACCTGACCCGAAAGCCCACCGACGCCAACGAGCTGCTCGGCCGGGCCCTCAAGACCGGCGAGATCAACCTCAAGGCCATGGAGCTGCTCGACGCCGCCAATACTGGCGCCTACGGGCACCCCGAGCCGACGAAGGTCCGCGTCACGCCGGTTAAGGGCAAGTGTATCCTCGTCTCCGGCCACGACCTCAGGGACCTCGAACTGCTCCTCAAGCAGACCGAGGGCAAGGGCGTCAACGTCTACACGCACGGCGAGATGCTGCCCTGCAATGCCTACCCGGCCTTGAAGAAGTACAAGCACCTGGTCGGTAACTACGGCGGCGCCTGGCAGGTTCAACGGTCTGAGTTCGACGCGTTCCCCGGCGCGATCCTGATGACCACCAACTGCATCCAGAAGCCCAAGGAGACCTATCAGGGCCGGATTTTCACGTCGGGTCTGGTCGGCTGGCCGGGCGTGACGCACATCGCCGACGGCGACTTCGCACCGGTGATCGAGGCGGCGCTGGCGGCCCCGGGCTTCGCGGCGGACGAGCCCGCCAAGTACATCACCGTCGGCTTCGGCCGCAACACGGTCATGAGCGTCGCAGGCAAGGTGATCGACCTGGTCAAGGCAGGCAAGATCCGCCACTTCTTCCTGGTCGGCGGCTGCGACGGGGCCAAGCCCGGCCGGAACTACTACACCGAGTTCGCCGAGCAGGTCCCGAACGACTGCGTGATCCTGACCCTGGCCTGCGGCAAGTACCGCTTCAACAAGCTCGAGTTCGGCGACATCGACGGTATCCCGCGTCTGCTGGACGTCGGCCAGTGCAACGACGCCTACTCCGCGGTCCAGATCGCGGTGGCCCTGGCGGGCGCCTTCAACTGCGGCGTCAACGACCTGCCGTTGTCGCTGGTGCTGTCGTGGTTCGAGCAGAAGGCGGTAGCGATCCTGCTGACCCTGCTGTACCTGGGCGTCAAGAACATCCGGATCGGGCCGAGCTTGCCGGCGTTCGTCACGCCGGATGTGCTGGGCATCCTGGTCGAGAAATTCGGGATCAAGCCGATTTCGACGGCCAAAGAAGACCTCGCGGCGATCCTGGCCGCGTAAACAGAAGTCTGAAGTTCGAAGTGTGAAGTTTCAAGTGGCAAGCAAGGCGATGGGCGATTCTTCTCCGAGCTTCAAACTTGAAACTTCACACTTGACCCTCACGGAGTTGCGAAGATGGCGGTACGGAACATTGTGAAGATCGACGAAGCCAAGTGCAACGGATGCGGGCTATGCGCGACCGCCTGCGCCGAAGGGGCGATCCAGATCATCAACGGCAAGGCCAAGCTCGTCAGCGACACGTATTGCGACGGCCTCGGCGCGTGCCTGGGCCACTGCCCTGTGGACGCCATCACGATCGAACAGCGCGAGGCGGCCGAATTCGACGAGGAGGCGGTGAAGGCCCACCTCGGCCATGGCACGCACAAGGCCGAGCCTCTGTTCGCTTGTCCCGGCCTGGCGATGCACCAGTTCGGCACCCAGCCGGCGGCGGCCGAGCCACAGAGTTCGCAGGCGGTCCCGTCCCAGTTGGGGCAATGGCCCGTCCAGTTGAAGCTGGTCTCGCCGACGGCGCCGTACTTCGCGGATTCGGATCTGCTGCTGGCCGCAGACTGCGTACCCTTTGCGATGGGGGATTTCCACCAGCGGTTCCTCCGCGGACGCAGCGTCGCGGTCGGTTGTCCCAAGCTGGACGACGCGAAGTTTTACATCGAAAAACTGGCTCAGATCATTTCGGCCAACAACCTTCGCAGCCTGACGGTCGTACATATGGAGGTGCCGTGCTGTTCGGGGCTCGTTCGCATCGCCCGCTCGGCGATCGCCCTGAGCGGCAAGGCGGTTCATTACGAGGATGTGACGGTGTCGCTGCGAGGCGAAGTGATTCGCAGCGAGAAGGTCCCCGTGGAAGGAACCAAGGTATAAAATTCGAAACTCGAAATCCGAAACAAACGCGAATGATCGAAATCCAAGACACGCGTCGGATGCCGCGAC
>JAGPGT010000137.1 GCA_018055905.1 Phycisphaerae bacterium | reverse complement strand
AAACACCGATGGCACGTGCTTCTCGGAGGATACCGCTCGGGCAGATCGGCCCACGG
Organism: Phycisphaerae bacterium; assembly: GCA_018055905.1. Classification (GTDB taxonomy): domain Bacteria; phylum Planctomycetota; class Phycisphaerae; order Sedimentisphaerales; family Anaerobacaceae; genus PLanc-01. Next base: position 10,125 of record JAGPGT010000137.1, on the reverse strand, counting down.
AGCGCCGGTCCGCAGAATCCAGAGGATTCCGTTGAGCACCTCCCGCCGATCCTGCGGCGGCCGACCCGACTGGCCAGGCCCTGATTTGGTCCTCGGGATGAATGGTTTGATACGTTCCCATTGTTCATTCGTCAGGTCCATGACCCTTATATCGGCTCATGACCCTACTTCACCTTGAGGTTTTGGGATGAGTTCTAGTAGAACTTGCTGCGGGGAATGCCGATCCATTGCACGATCCGCCGGTAGCTGATGCCGGTCCGATCGCTCCAGTGTCGCACGTAGTCCACGACCTCGTCGCGGACGTCGGGCTGGGCCCAGGCCTCCTTCAGCCCAGGCCAAGCGTTTTTTTTAGACGCACCTGCTCGGCCATGATCTCGCCGATGACCTCGTCCTTGGAAGCCAGACGGGCCTTGAGCTGGGTGACTTCCTTCTGGAGCTTCTGGGCGACGCGATCCTCAACGGCGTGGCTCGTCCGTTCGAAGGCGACGGCCCCGTGCTCGAACAGCTCCTGCTGCCGGCGGTAGAAGAGGTTCGGATTGAGGTCGTACTGCTGGCAGACCTCGGAGATGGGTTTGTGCTCCAGCAGATGAAGCCGCAGGATCTGCATCTTTTCCTGAGCGGAAAACTGTCGTCGTGTCGTCATGAACATTCCCTTTCAAAGTTGCGGCCAATCTATAACACTCAACCTGGGAATGTCCAATTCCATCAGAGGCAACACAGAAATCTTGGAATTCCTCTGATTTTTCGTTACCTTCGCTACCTGTTCAGCCTTGTAACCAAAGAAAAGGCACTTCCAACCCGAGTTTCAAAGTTGGTTGATGCGGCATCCTGCGGGGGTTGGGAAAGGGTTCGTTCTCCTGCGGGAAACACTAAGACCTTGAAAACAGTATAGTTACAAGTGAATCTCATCTTGAGTCGAAGGAATCAATTCGCACGATCCGGTTGGGCGTGTCGAATGCCGGCGGCATGCCGGGGGAGTGGGGTTCTTCGGTGGTGCTGCCGCGTGGGAGAAAGGAGTACTTTGATGTACGCCGTTATCGAAAGATCTTGTCCCCGGATGGGTGGAGCTTGGCGTGCGAAAAAGTGCGTCCAAGGTTCCCTGATCGCGGTTGTGTTGCTTGCGACGATCCTTTCGACAGGTCCAACCTGGGGCCAGATGCGAGGACGCGAGAGCGTAAGCAACTTGCGTCAGAGCGTTGGGAGCCAGACGCCCAGCATCCAGCCTTCGCCGCAAGTGCGGTCTCAGCCTTCGATTATGAATCGCAGCGGGTCGGTCGGAACTCCGTCGTTCCCGTCGGTGCCCAGCCCGCAGATCAATCGCAGTCCGTCACTGATGCCTACGCCTCAGTCGAATCTGGCTGGCGGGGGCCTGCGGGATCGGATGGCCGGGAGCCGGCCTGCGCCGGTTGCACCGATCCCATCGGTAAGCCCCAACAGGTCTAGTCCGTCGATCAATCGGCCGAGCCCCTCGATCGAGCGATCGGCCCCATCGGTAAGTTCTGCATCACCAAGGATTTCGGTCAGCCCAAGCCAGCCAAGTCCGTCGGTTGAACGCTCGGGTCCGTCGATCAGTTCCAGTCGGCCGACGACTTCATTTCGTTCGAGTCCTTTGCCCAGCGTGCCTGAGCAGAACTCGCTTGGTGGGCAGTCCATGGTGGATCGAATGGCCTCTCGTAGGCGGGAGATCCAGTCACAGACCAACCAGCCGTCGCTTGGCTCCACACCTGCCACAACTCCGTCGAGAAGTATAACTCCTTCTCTTGGCGAGAGTTCCACGCGATCTGCCACAGGGACTGTTCCGACAAGTCCGCAGGTTCGACGGTACGGCTCTCAGATCGGATCGTCCCCGCGGCCTGAGTTTTCGACTCCTCCCGCGGGATCAGTTCCGACTCAGACCCCTGCGACCGACACGATGCAGTCTCAAAAACAACCTTCGGATAAAGTTTCGACGGGGACCCTGACGGACCGAAGTTCGCTGGCCGAACGGATGGGCCAGCGTCGTCAGGCTACCCAGAACCCCGTGCCAAGTCCGAGCGTTTCGGAGAGGTCTTCAGCCTCCGCCCCGGAGCGGTCGGAACGGATGACCCGTGGGACGAGAGAAATGCAACCTTCCATGCAACAGCGGGATACGACTTCTCTCGCCACAGGGAATTCGCCTAGGCAAACCAGTCCGGCCCGCAGGGGCATGTTGGAACGGCTCGATGAGAACCGACAACGTTCCATTGCCGAACGAAATGGACCGAGCGTCAGGACGCCTGAGGTTCGGCCGCAGATTCCGCCGGCGTCCGCAGAGGTATCGCGACGCGCCGTTGAGTCATCGTCGGGCGACGTCCAATCCAGGCTCGGTCTGCGCGACCGCATGGCCAATGCCCGGAATCAGACGGCAAGTCGGCCCGAGGGGGCCAGTGTGACGACGCCTCCCGTGGCGGCGGCCCGCCAGCAGGCGGAACGGATGGAAGCACGCCACAGGGATCTCAATTCCCGCTTGACCGACTATCGACAGGGACGCGGGATTTCTCCTGCGGATCCGAGTTCGCCCAGGCAGGATTTCGGTCGTGATTACCGGGGTTCTTATGACCGGCGTCCCTCCTATGTGTATGCTCGGTACTATGATCGACCGGACCTGATCCGGCATGACTACCGTCATACGCACACGTACTACGACAGCTACTTCCGGCTGCATCATCGGATCATCTGGCCGCATTATTGCTATCCGGTCTATTACCGGTTCGGTCCCAGCGTGCATTTCCGGTACGTGTATCCATACTATCATCGCAAGTACGTCTTCATCAGTCTCGGCGGCTTCTGGCCCAGCGATTACTACTATGTCCGCTACTACTGGTACGGGTGGCACCCTTACATATGGTATGGTTACTACCCGATTGCGCGGGAGGTCGTCGTCGACAACACCAACTACTACACATACAACTATTACTATCAGAACCCCGACGGCAGCTACACGAGCTATACCTCGGATGCTCCGATCGGGAACGAGGTCCGCGCGGTGGATCAGAGCACGTGGGCCGACGTTCGACAGAAGCTGGATCAGCAGCAGGCCAGGGAACCGGCCGCTCAGACATTGGCCGATACGAGGTTCGAGGAAGGCGTAAAGAGTTTTGAGACAGGCAATTACAGCACTTCTGCCGACAAGTTTGCTCAGGCCATGCGGATGTCGCCTGAGGATGCGATTTTACCGTTCGCATATGCCCAGGCTTTGTTTGCCGACGGCAGATACACCGAGTCGGCGGAGATTCTTCGGGCGGCCTTGAGCAAAGTCACACCCGAAAAGGAAGGCGTCTTTTATCCTCGTGGTCTCTACGCGAACGACGACGTGCTGTATGCCCAGATCGAAAAACTGGTGGACAAGATGGAACAGTTCGAAAACGACGCCGACATGCAGCTTCTACTGGGCTATCATTTGCTGGGGACCGGGGAAGTGGGTTATGCCCGTGAACCGTTGGAACGCGCCAGCAAGGACATGAAAAATGCCTTTGCGGCCAAGGTTTTGCTTAGATTGGCCGACAAGATCGAAGCCGAAGGCAAGACACCCAACGAGGGCCAAGACGCCCCCGAGCAATCGAACGCAACGCCCCAGCCCCAGCCCACGTTGTCCGATGTACAAGCCAGCCAGGGGGACGAGGATGTGTCGAATGCCCCAGGCATCGCGGTGCCGGAGGTGCCGGAGGCTCCGAAGAAAGATCCGATTCCCAGTTCCAATGACGTTGAGTCTTTGCTCGTCGGGGAGCCCAATTCGGCTGCGGGTATGCCGCCAAGCGGTGATGATTTCTTCGACAAAGATCCGCAATTGATTCAACCTGTGGTGACCGGAACAACATGGAGGCCGGTCGGGCCGAGGATGGGTGGTCTGGACCGATATCTGCGGGTGGATTTCGCGTTATTTGCCGGAATTCTGATGTTGGGATCGGCCGGAGTTTATGTGCAATGGAGGCTTCCGTGCCATGGTCGGGCGTGATCGTTCGCCCAGAGGGAAACGTGGCGAATTTTCAGCGGAGGATGGAAACAATGGATTCACCGTGACAACCCCGGGTTGGGTTGCTGAAGCGACTTTAAGAGGCCGGCCCGGGGTGAGTGTGGCCAGGGGAGTTTGCCGGTTGAACTCACGTGATCTCCATGCTAAAATGGGGATTTACGGGATGCGTGACCCGAACCTGGGCGTCGTTCCGACGTGGGATGTCGTCGCTGGTTTCAGACAGCGGGCACGTGCACAGGAGAACGAAATAACCGGACATGGATAAACGGCTGCGTAATGCTCTACAGCAACTGACGGCCTCTGATACCGAGTCGCGTCGCAGAGCCATGGAGCCATTCGTGAGGGCGACTTTTGCCATGTTCATCGGGCATCTGCATCGCTATCTCGGCAACGAAGTGGAATGCGAAGATGTATTGGAGGATGTGTACGCGGACATCTGGGAAAACCCGGATCACCTACGGAATATTGAAGACGACCGGCAGCTTCTGCGAACGGTGTACCTTTACTACATGCGAAAGCGTCTTCGCGAGGTGTACCGCAGGTTGAACCGCAGGTCGTGCCTGTCGCAAGCGGACATGCAGAACTTGATGGCACCGGACCTGGGTCTGGCCGATCTCGTTTCCCAGGAGGAATTGAAGGAGCTTCTGCGGACGATGTTGGATAAGCTCAAAGCCCGGGAGCGAAAGGCGATCGAGTTGTGGATGGAAGGGATGTCCAACCGGGCGATCGCCAACCAACTCGAGACGACGGTCGGCGCGGTCAAGATGCTGGAGTTTCGGACGATTTTGAAACTGAGAGAGATGTTGAAAGAGCATTGCAGGGAGTCTGGTGGGCAGGCCTGAGCGTCCTGTCGGAATGGGAACGGTTTTGATTATGGCGAATGCACATCGAGAGATCCAGGAGCTGCTGGCCGATTACGCCGCGTCGCTTCGCGACGGCTCCGTGCCGACCTTCTTGAAGTCTCTGACCAAAGAAGAGGCCAAACGAATCGGCGAATCCAAGGATTTCTGGGAGGCCACGGAGATTGTTCGAATGATGAACAGCGCCGGGTTCGGCGCCAAGGTGGTGACGCCCGACGTCGGTCTTTTTATTTCACGCGTTGACGCGGGGATCGTGTCCCGGATGAAGAAGGCTCAGGCGTCCACGCGGGATCCGAGCCGAAGTCACGTGAATCTGCAGTGAAGGAGGAAAGGACGAGTCCGGGACCCTGGAGAACCGGATCGGGACTCCCGGGGACCGGATGCCGTAGCCCCCTATGATCTTGGACAGTTATCAGTGTTCCTCCTGTTTCTTCGAGGACAAGGAGCCCAGCACAAGGATCGATCCTTCGACGATCTCCCCGCAGCAGTTGTGTGTGAGTTTCAACAACGTGCTTGTGGTGTTTATTTGTGTTGAGCGGTACGACGGTCGCGAGGAGTTGGAGCAGGTCGTGACGGAGATCGGCTCCCTGCTCAACATGTTGGGCAAACGACCGATCGTTTTATGTCCCAACGTGCATCTGTCGATCGACAAAGCTCCGGAAAAACAGGCGATTACCCTGATCATGGAATTGGAGAAGTTGCTCAAGGAGCGAGGCCTCGAAGTCCACCGACTTTCGTTCGGCTATCACAAACGTTACGGATTGGAGTGCAACGGGAACGTAGGCAGTGTGGTCGGGCGACGTTTCTACGGTTCCGAGCACAAGCAGTTCCTGAGACTGATGACCCGTTTGGGGGTTTGCCCGCCGGAATCGCCGCCCAGCGACATGCCCGCTTGGGCGCATGTCCTGATGCAACGCCAATTGAAAGTCCTTGGCAACCGGCGTGAGACCTATGAAACCGCCAAGACGATGTTGCGGGAACAACTCGACGCCACCGGTCAAGGGGAGCTTTGGACGTGCATGTTGTTCGAGGGCGAGCGCCAGCCCATGGAAGATTATCTCAGCCAGCTCCACACAATTCTCCAGGAATATCCCGATGTCCGGGTTCACCGGGCGATGAACCTGAGCGTGCCGGGGTTTTCGAACGCCGCGCGGCACCTGTTCCGCCGGTTTCCCGAGGCGATCGAGTCGGGCCGGCTGCGGATCTACAATAGCAAGGTCTCCGACATCGAGTTCCTGTTGTCTCGCAGTGCAGGGTTGCTGGCTTTTCCCCAGAAACCGAGGAAGGCCGAATCGCACGCGGGCGAGATTTCCTTCGGTATCTACTGCAAAGACGACGATTTCGCGAAAAACCTGATCCAGTGGTACGGAGCGTTTCTGGTCGACAGCAAGTTCGGCTGGATTCGTACCGAGTCGGACCTGGACGCGGCGATCAGCGAACTGGAGGAAGAGGCGTTCGAGGAGGAAACCGAGGGATGAGGGAAGTGCGAAGCGCAAAGTGTGAAGTTTGAAGCGTAAAGTTTGAAGTGTGAAGAGGTATGCCTTGACTTCAAACTTGAAACCTGAAACTTCTCTAAGGTTGTTCCGGTGGTTCTTTCGACGGTGCTTGTTGTCGGCTATGTGGTTCTTCTGATTCTGGTCGCTGCGCGCGCACGCACCGCCCGTGAGTACGAAGACTTCTCCATCGCCAAACGCTCGCTCCCGTTGGCCCTGGTCTTCGGCAGTCTCTGTGCAACCTACGTCGGTCCGGGCTTTTCCATCGGTTTCGTCGGCCGGGGATACAACAGTGGCTTTCTCTTCCTGTTCATCGGGGCCGCCTACGCGGTCCAGAACATCCTCGTCGGTCTGCTCATCGCGCCGAAGCTGCGGGAACTCAAAGGCTGCTATACCCTGGGCGATGCGATCGGCCAGAAGTATGACTCACGGTGCCAACTGGCTGCAGGGATCATCTCGGTCTTGCTGTGCACGCTGTTCGCCTCGGTGATGATCAGCGCCGGCGCCAACGTCCTGGAGAACATGCTTGGCCTGGAGAAATGGGTCGCTGTCGCGGTCGTGGCGGTCGTGACGACGTCGTACACCACCTTCGGCGGCCTGCGGGCGAGCGTGATCACCGATGCGTATCACTTCGCGCTGCACGCGTTCCTTTTCACGGGAATTCTGTTGTACGTGCTGCTGTTCCATTTCAAGGGCGGCGCCGCTTCGTTTGCGCAGGAAGCGGTCGCGGCGACCACCCACGGGTTCCAGACCACAACGCCCCTGGAGATCGTCACCTTCGTCATCGCCTTTCTGCTGGGCGAAACGCTGATCCCGCCGTATGCGAATCTGGCCCTGGCGTCCCAGACGACGAAAGTCTCCCGCGTCAGCTTCATCCTGGCGGGGGGCTTCGCCATCGTCTGGTTCGCGGTGATGATCGCGATCGGCATCGTCGCCAGGCCGCTGGTTGCCGCCGACGCGTCCGAGGATTCCATTCTGCTCAAGCTTGTCAAAGCAACGGTGCACCACGCAGGCTACACCCTGATGATGGTGGCGCTGCTTTCGGTGATCCTGTCCAGCCTCGATTCGCTGCTGAACGCCGGGGCGGTCGTGTTCACCCAGGACATCCTACGCCGGTTCACCCTGCGACGGGACAGCGCGGCGCTGACCGCGGGACGCTATTCGACCATCGTCATCGCGGCGGTCGGCTCGGGACTGGCGGTATTCGTTCCGAGCGTGATCAAGGGGCTGCTGGTCTGCTACGGGATCTGGGCCCCGGCGATCCTGCCGGCCCTGATCATCGGTCTGTGGAGCAAGAAGCCGCGTCCTCTGGCGGCTTTTCTCTCGATGATCGTGGGCACGATCGTCGGAGCGGCGGTCGGGATCGTATTCCTCGTGTCGCAGCAGGGACGGGTCTCCAAGGTGGAGACGCCCGCGATCGTTCCGGCGTTGGCCTGCTCGCTGCTGGCCTACCTGATCGGGCATCACATCCAACGGTGTCTCGGGAGAGCGGATCGATGAGCGTGCTTGTGCTTCCCGCGATTATTCTGGCGACTGCGGTGGTCATTCTCAGCGGTTTGTGGGTTACGATCGCCTTGGTTCGCGCCGTCCGGCGTGTGGATCGCCCCGGCGCTGTGCCTTCGACCGAACCGGCCCACAAGAACTCGCCGTGATCTCACATTTGGCTTGGCGTGCCACGCCGAACCGCACTATAATTCCTTCTGTGTGATCCAAATGTCACTCGATTCAGGGAGGTTCGTATGTTCTCATTCCATGTCGTTTTGTCCGTGCGGCGTTTGCTGCTTCTTGTGATCTGTCTGGCTCTTGGCGGCGCGGCGGTTGCCCCAGGGGCGCCTTGCTCTGTGAGGGTCGTCGATCTGCGATGCGAGTACCTGATCGATCCGCTGGGGATCGATGTTCGCCAACCGCGTCTGAGTTGGAGGCTGGAGGCCTTGGATTCGTCTTCGCGAGGACAGAAGCAGACGGCCTGCCAGATCCAGGTGGCCAGCACACGCGCGCTTCTGGAGCAGGGCAAACCCGATCTGTGGGATTCCGGCATGGCGGCTTCCGACCGATCTGCCCACGTCGTTTACGCCGGCAAGGCTCTGACCTCCGGGGCCCAGTGCTTCTGGCGGGTGAAGGTCAAGGATGAGAACGGCGCCGAGTCCGCGTGGAGCACGCCGGCGCGGTGGACGATGGGCCTGCTGGAGCCGTCCGATTGGTCCGCCAAGTGGATCGGTTGCGATCAGGTCTTCAAGCGGGAGGGGGGCTGGCCGCCGCCGGACAACAAGGTGCCCGATCCGTGGTTGCGAAAGACCTTCGATCTCAAGGCCAAACCCGAGCACGCGGTGATCTACGTGGCCTCGGTGGGCTATCACGAAGTGTACGTCAATGGCAAGCGGATCGGAGATTCGGTTCTGGCTCCCGCGGTGGCCAATCACCGCAAGCGGGCGCGGTACGTCGCCTATGAAATCGCCGACCAACTCAGAGAAGGCAAGAACGTCATCGGGCTTTGGCTGGGCGTCTCCTGGTCGATCTTCCCGCCGTATAAGACCGACGACAAGCCGCAGACTCCGATCGTGTTGGCCCAGGTCGACATCCGCCTGCCCGGCGGCGACGCGGTGACAATCGCCACCGACGACACCTGGCGCACGCACCCGAGTCCCAACACGCTCTTGGGCGTCTGGGATTTCATGCATTTCGGCGGCGAGCGGTATGACGCGAACAAGGAACTCCCAAATTGGTGCGAGGCGAATCTCGACGATTCCGACTGGAAACCCGCGACGGTGTATACGCCGCATCTGATGGTCTCGGCCGAGATGATCGAGCCCAACCGTAAGATCCAGGAGGTCAGGCCGGTGGCGGTCGAGGAGACAAAGCCCGGCGTGTACCGCGTCGATCTGGGCGTCAACGTCACAGGCTGGCTGCAGGCCGACGTTCGCGGCAAGCCCGGCGACGAGATTGAATTCAAATTCTCCGAACGCCCGAACTCGGATATGACCCACCGTTTGCACAGCAAGTACGTCATTGGACCGCAGGGCAAGGGCACGTTCGAGAACCGATTCAACTACTTCACCGGGCGGTGGGTGACGATCGAAGGGCTCAAGTACAAGCCCCAGCTCAGCGACATCCGCTGCCAGCTCGTGCGGACGGATTTCGCTCGCGCTGCCGAGTTCGAGTGCTCGAACATGCTGCTCAATCGAATCCGCAACGCGACGCTTTGGACCTTCGAGGACCTCAGTCTGGGCGGCTACGTCGTCGACTGCGCCCATCGCGAGCGCATGGGCTACGGCGGCGACGCCCACGCGACGACCGAGTGCGGCCTGAACAACTACAGCCTGGGCGCGTTTTACACGAAGTGGAGCCAGGACTGGCGCGACGTCCAGGGCGGCAGTGCAGCCTGGGGCACCGCAGAGAAAGCCGCGGTCAAAGACACCGTCGAAGCGGGCAACCTGCCCTACACCGCACCCACCTACTGGGGCGGCGGCGGTCCCGGCTGGAGCGGCTTCTGTGTCACGCTGCCCTGGGAGATCTACGAGCGCTACGGAGACACCCGCATCCTCGAAGAGAACTTCCCCACGATCCAGCGGTGGCTGGCCTTTCTCGAAACCAAAGCCAAGAACGACATGCTCCAGCGATGGGGCGGCGAATGGGACTTCCTCGGCGACTGGCTCTGGCCCGGCGCCAAAGGCGTCAATGGCGACACTCGCGAGACCCTGTTCTTCAACAACTGTTACTGGATTTTCAACCTGCAGACCGCCGCGGACATCGCGCGGGTTCTCGGCAAGGCAGAGGACGCCAA
>JAGPGT010000136.1 GCA_018055905.1 Phycisphaerae bacterium | reverse complement strand
TGTTTGTTCTGGCAACCATGCGAGTAGAGCATGTCGCCATGGTCGGAGGTGAAGACGAAGATGGTGTCCCGCTCAATGCCGGTCTGGCGGAGCGTGTCGAGCAGTTCACCGATGCAGTCGTCGAGCGCGGCGATGTGGGCATAATAGCCCGCAGCCGCCTGCCGGGCTTTGTCTCTATCCTGCTCAGGCACGTTGGGACGCAGGGCGATCCGCTCGGGATCGAACAGGTCGCGGTACTTCTGGGGCGCCGTGCCGTAGGGATCGTGAGGCGGCCCCCAGGACAGGACCAGGAGAAATGGCGGGCCCCCTGCGTGATCGCGGATGTACTGTCGAGCTTCGCGCGTCTGGGCAATCGCGTCGTAACCCTGCCATTGGAGCTTGACGTCCTCATCGCCGTAGTAGAAGGAGTTGTTGTACGCATGGGTACAGCCCAGGGCCTTCCAGAACTCAAATCCTTGTCGGCGCTCCCGCGGAATGAACGCGCTTCGGTGGTTGCCGTCGAGGTGCCACTTGCCGATGTAGGCGGTCTGGTATCCCGCCCGGCGGCACGCCTGTGCCAGCGAGACCGCTTCGTCCCGCAGCGGAACATCGTTCAGGAATACGCCGTGAGTCAGCGGGTACTGGCCCGTGAGCAGACTGGCGCGATACGGGCTGCAAACCGGGCAGCACGACACCGCGTTCGTGAAGTTGACGCTGCGGCCGGCGAGTCGGTCGAGGTTGGGCGTGCGGGCATTCGGGTCGCCGGCATATCCCACGGCCTGGGCCCGCCACTGATCGGCGAACACGAAGACCACGTTGGGCTTGCGCCGGGGCTTCTCGTCTGCCATGACCGGCACGCCCGCCAATACGGAGGCCGCGCCGGCTTTGAGCAACTCTCGTCTATTGAAGCCTTTCTTCATATCCGAACCTCCGTCAGGGTTTTCCGGCTGCCCATTCGTAAACTACAATCGCAGCTCTCGACGAGTGTGTGTCGTATGATCCATAGTAAATCGTGAATCGAAAATAGTAAATCCTATGTTTTTGTCGGGGGTTTTCGGGAAGAGTTTTCCCGGCCCATGCGGCAGGACCCATCCCATGCCACTCTGCGGACCTGGCGGATTTCATACGAGAAAGCTCAAAGAGTCCTGGAAGGGCCTGGCTCGGCACCTTGCGATGGCTACGGTGAGACTTTCCATCACATCGTCAAACTGAAATTCGCTCATTGATCTGGATCTCCGCCTCTGAGCAGCCGGCGGATCATCCCTTCGTTGGGTTCGGGCGCGACGATTTTGAATGAGCCAAAGACCCTCTGGGCAGCCGCCCGGGTATTGTCCGTCAGTTCCGGCTCTTCGACTGCCAAACCGTAGACCGCTCTGTCCGTCGCGATGATTCGAGCCAGCCCCTTGCCGCCGAGGGCGTCTCCTTCCACTTCGATCCAGGGGAACCTGCCCTCGAACAGGTCCTCTCGGGAAAGCACGAGGTTCTTGAACTGGCACAGAGACTTGACCGCAGCTTTGGCGCAGGTTTTCAGGTCTTTGGGGCCTCCGCTCCGGCGGGTTGCCAGAACCACGAACTTGCGGTCTTCCATCTGGGCCCCGACGACGACCACAGGAGTGAAACGTCCCTCCATCTTCAACGCGACGACTGCCTCGTTGAAGCGGTTGGGCAGGGAGACGAAGAACCCGCCGAGCGGGGATAGGGCGGGGACCCATCCTGTTGCATTGGGTTCGCCGGCTTCCGTGCGGATCGCGCGAGGATGCCTTAAGGCCTGGACCAAAACTCTCGATTCCTGTGTTTGCTCATCCGGCTTCACCAGGCGTTGAAAGTCGTCGGGGGTCTGATACAGGACCCACAAGAGCAGAGGAAACAGAATGACCGCCAGGAACAACTTGCGCTGGTTGCGGAAGGCGGGGGATTCTTCCTCGTCCTCCCAACCTTGGGTGGTCCGCATTCGAGAAGCCAAGACGACCATGAGGCTCATCGCCAGGATCGAACCGGCAATGAACCAGTCGACGACTCGCAAGTGGCCGACCTGTCGATAGCGTACGTAGAGAAACAAACTTGCCCCGCCCAGTCCCGCGGGCACCAAGATCTTCAATGGCATCTGTCCTGTCGCCATTCACTTGCTCCGGTTTGTACTGGTTTCTGCTGAATCAACCACACTTGCTGGATCGTTGTCGGCTTGAATTCCCCATGGTCACATGAGAATACCCCTGGAACGCTGTTGCAGTCTCGTTTTTTTTTGGATTTTTCTTTTGCATGGATTCGCGGGGGGGGGGTAGAATAAGGGATGCTGGGACTCAAACAGCTTTGATGATGCCTTCTACGATGCGGTCTTGAATCAGCGGCGGCGGGCCTGCCTGTGCCGACCCGTCGTCAGGAGAGGTCTTTGGGAGAAAGAGGCGAAAAGCGATGCGCCGTCGAGGGAGACGAGACAGCACCTGCGGTCCGGCATTCACTCTGTGTGTCGCATTCCCCCTGCTATTACTGGCAGATGCGGGCGCAATGGGGACGGACGCCGATGGGCCTTCGTCGCTGAATCAGACCCTGGCTGCCGTGCGGGATTGCATGGTCCGCAGTCCAGCCCCCTGGCCCCAGGCGTTGCAGCAGGAATACCTCGAGACGATCCGCCAGGCCGCGATCCACGATCCAAACGCTTTTCAGTACGACCGCCGCCTGCACATCCTCAAAGAAGGTTTTGCCCTCTACTGGCAGGACCTGAGGAACACGCAGGACCGGTCCCATTTCGAGGTCCGACGCGCCGAGATCCGCTGGTACGTCGAGAACCTCATGGCCGCAGAACTCCCAGGCGGGGAAGACACAGCCCTCCTCCGCCATCAATATGAAGACCTGGCCCATCACGCCGCGGAAGGCCTTCTCGCCCAGTTCTCCTTCCTCGACCCGAACGAAGTCCGCAACGCCAAGGCCGCCCACCTCGCGGACTGCTATCGAAAGATCGATGCCCCGTTGCTGCCGATCTACCTGAAGCCTCTTTCGCAGGCACAGATAGAACAGATCAAAGGCCGCTGGCACGACCTGCGCTATGCCCGCGTCGATCTCTGGCGGCAACTCGGAGGCGGTCGAAGCACCTTTCGGGCGGATCAGCCGGTCACGGCGGGGCAGCCGCATGCAGACTATCTTCTGGTGCAGAGAAGCTTGGACCAGTGGCAGACGCATATCTGGGCTGTGGGCGTACGGGTGCCCCAGTACTATCGAGCCGCGGTCGACAATGAGTTGAAAGCGAAGAAGCAACGATTCGAAGCAATGGTTCAGTCGCGTGAACGGGAACTGCGATTGAGTAATGCAATCCTGCAGACCGAATACCTTAGTTTTCTCCTGGTCTCGCTCTTGGAGACCGTGCAAGAAGGGTTCTCCGGTACCCTGGCCGCGCAGGATGTCCCTGCATCAGAGAGGTGACGCCGATGGAATCCGTGTATACGAAACGCATGAGGCGCAAGATAACGCGGCATGGTCTTAGACGGGGGTGCCCTATCGTCTATCATCCATGGCGATGCGTCGATCCGCGGGCTTTCACTTTGATCGAATTGTTGGTGGTGATTGCTGTCATCGCTGTGCTATTGGCGGTCTTCGTCCCTGTGATGAGCGCCGCCAGAGAACGTGCCCAGCGGGCGGTGTGCCTGAGCAATCTCCGCCAACTCACGGCGGCCTGGATCGCCTATGCGGATGACCATGCTGGCAAGCTCGTGTCGGGTTCGGTAGGGAGAGCCACTACTGTAACCGCAGGACGCTCTGTGTATCGGATATTGGATGGATGGTTAGGCACCGCCTTCTACTACCCAGAGAGCCGTGAGGTCTTGTTTGCAGATCCAGCCAAAGGCTCTTTGTGGCCGTACCTGCGTGACATCGATGTCTACCGTTGCCCGCGCGGACAGGCCGTTCACTACGCGACCTACGCGACGGTCGCCGCGGCCAACGGAGCTCGCTATGTGGAGGGGACGTACAAGGTGGAGACACAGGGGAATTCGGAAATGGTCGCTTTTGGGATTCGGGCTGGGGGTACGGTCCTTCGTCTGACGCGAATCACGGACATCGACAGCCCGGGTGGAGCCGAACGAGCAGTATTTATGGATCAGGGTGTCACCCCCGGGGGGGGCGGACTACGTTGTGAACTATCTGCGTCCCCAGTGGTTTCCATGGAACCCTCCTCCGATCCATCACGCTGATGGCGTGACTCTCTCCATGGCGGATGGTCACGCGGAGTACTGGAAATGGAAAGGTCATGAGACCGTTGCGGGCTTCCAGCGGAAATCACTTCCAATCAGTGATACGGGCAGGTTTAGAGATGCGTTGACTGGCGGCGATTATGAACCCAAGACCGAAGACGGACTCCGCGACCTGCAGAGATTGCAGAGGGCTACGTGGGGCCGTCTGGGTTACACGGTAGCACTGTCTCCCTAGAATCAGGGGGGCCGAGGCAAGTGCGGGGATGGTGGCGGACAGTCCCTGTTTTTTTATTTTCAGACACGGGAAAAACGCCCGATGAAATCGAGGCTCGAGGTGTGGGCTGCGAGGGCTGGCTATGCCGGACAGGATGCGAGGAAATTCTCCCGCACGTATTTGACCGCATTGCGGAACATCTCGATGCCATCGGGTCGAAGGTCCTTACCCAGACGCGACCAGTGGGGATGTTGTGTCCTTCGGATGTACCGCTCGGGGTGGGGCATGAGTCCCAGGACCCGACCGGTCTTGTCGGTCAGACCGGCAATGGACTCGATCGAACCGTTCGGATTGATGGGGAAGGGGCCTTCGCGGCCGTTGGCGTCCACGTACTTGAAGGCCACGTGCCCCTCATTCTTGAGTCTTTCCAACGCTTCGGGGCTCTTGGCGACGATCTTGCCCTCGCCGTGGGCAATCGGCACGTAGATCCGTCTGCCCGGTTCAATGAAAACGCACCGATCCGTCTGGGGCTCGAGGTAGACCCAGCGGTCTTCATACTTGCCGCTGTCATTATTGGTGATGGTGACCTCTTCCTGTCGGAAGTGGGTGTCTCCGGGAAGGATGCCCGCTTTGACCAGAACCTGGAAGCCGTTGCAGATACCCAGCACGAGCTTTCCATCGTCGATGAATTTCTGGATGGGCTCGGCGAGGTGGTGCACGACCTGGTTGGCCATGATTTTACCGGCCGCGACGTCGTCGCCATAGCTGAAGCCGCCGGGGAAGATCGCGATGTGGTATTGATCGAGCAATGTCTTGTTTTCAATCAATCGATTGATGTGGATCCGGTCCGCCTTGGCACCGGCCAATTCCAATGCGTATTGAGTCTCCAGATCGGTGTTGATTCCCGCTGCCCGCAAGATGATCGCTCGAACTTGTTCCATCTGTATCCCTATGCTCGGACCTGTCGTCACCAGTTGAATGTCTTCTGCCACGTCTTTTTGAGGATGTCGATGCCGGCGTCGATGACCTTGCGACCGTCTTCGTCTTGGACGACCAGACGCGGCGTTTCGGTCACCGTGCCGATCTGCCCGAAAGGCAGATTCAGCATTTTCTTGGCGAAGGCATCGAAGTTCTCCGGAGTCACTTCGACGATATATCGGCTGTTGGACTCGCTGAAAAGCTGCGCGTCCGTCCGAAAGCAATCTTTGCTTCTGGGCAAGCCGCGCAGGTTTGCCTCGATGCCGAGTCCGCCCGCGAACGCCATTTCCGCCAACGCGACGGCCAAGCCCCCCTCGGAGCAATCGTGACAACTTGTAACCAGTCCCTCGGCGATGGCTGACGCGATTCGGGCCGCGATCTGCGGTGCGGTCGTCAGGTCCAGTTTCGGCACGTTTGCACCTGTATGGCCGTTTTCTTTGTAATAATGTGATCCGCCCAGTTCATTGTTGGTCCGGCCCACCACGAAGAGCAGATTCCCCGGACGCTTCAAATCCATCGTCACGCACCTGTCGATGTCGTCGACGATCGACATCGCGCTGATCAGCAGTGTGGGCGGGATGCGGATGAGCGAGCCGTCTTCGCAGACGAATTCGTTGTTGAGAGAGTCTTTGCCTGAGATGAAGGGGGCCTGGAATGCAATCGCGCCGTCGTAACAGGCTTGCGCCGCGCGCACCAAGCTGCCCAGGACTTCCGGATCGGTGCATCGAGCCCAACAGAAGTTGTCCAGCAGGGAGATGCGGTCCGCACGGCCGCCGACACAGATCAGATTGCGGATGGCTTCGTCGATCCCGGCCAGGGCCATCCAGTAGGGATCGATGTCGCCGTACAGAGGGTTCATGCCGCAACTGATCGCAATGCCCTTGGGCGAGGTGTACTTGGGTTGCACGACCGCTGCGTCGCTGGGACCGTCGTTGGCAACGCCGACGAGGGGTTTGATCACCGAGCCGCCCTGGACCTCATGGTCGTATTGTCGGATGACCCACTCCTTGCTGGCGATGTTGTACGACGAAAGCAGGCGCAGGAGCTCATCGGTGTAGCAGTTCTTCTCTGGCAGCGTCGGCTCGCGGAGCTTGGGGTTTTTCCACGAAGCCCGGCGCTGGTATTTCGGGACGCCGTTATGGAGAAAATCCATGTCCAGTTCGCCCACCTGCAGGCCGTTGTAGCGGAGGCGAAGTTTTCTGTCGTCCGTGAAACGGCCGATTACCGTGGCCTCGACGTTTTCACCAGCGAAGATCTTCTGAATCGCTTCGAGGTTCTCGGGTTTGACCGCGATCACCATTCGCTCCTGGGCTTCGCTGATCCAGATTTCCGTGTAGCTCAAGCCTGTGTACTTAAGGGGCACCTTGTCGAGATCCACCTCGGCGCCGAGCTTCTCGCCCATCTCGCCGACAGCGCTGCTCAGGCCGCCTGCGCCGCAGTCGGTGATCGCTTCGTAGAGTCCGGCCTCGTTGGCCTGAAGCAGTACGTCGAGCATTTTTTTCTCGGTGATTGCGTTTCCGATCTGTACGGCGTGCGAAAAGATCGTCTCGTGTTCATGCGTCATCTGGCCGCTGGAGAAGGTGGCGCCGTGGATGCCGTCCCGGCCGGTCCTTCCACCGACGACGACGATGAGATTTCCGCTCTGCGGGTGCTTGAAGGCCTTGCTCTTGTCCATCACGCCGAGGTTGCCGCAATAAACGAGCGGATTGGCCATGTAGCGGTCGTCGAAGTAGATCGCTCCGTTGACGGTCGGGATACCCATGCGGTTGCCGTAATCACGGACGCCGGAGACGACCCCTCGCATGATCCGCCGGGGGTGCAGGACGCCCTTGGGCACTTCGTCCAGCTTCTTGTTGGGCCTGCCGAAACAAAAGACGTCGGTGTTGGCGATGGGGCGGGCACCCAGGCCGGTGCCCATCGGGTCGCGAATGACGCCACCGATGCCGGTGGCTGCGCCGCCGTACGGATCCAAGGCCGAAGGATGGTTGTGCGTCTCGACCTTGAAGCATACAGCCGACTGCTCGTCGAACTCGATAACGCCGGCGTTGTCGGCGAACACGGAAATACACCAGGGTTTGGCCAGTTCCTGGGTGGCTTTGAAGACGGTCTCTTTGAGCAGGTTGTCGAAGTGAATCAGGCGGCCTTCGAGGTCCATTTCCACTTGGCTCTTGAGGGTCTTATGAACGCAGTGTTCGCTCCAGGTCTGGGCGAGGCTCTCGAGTTCGATGTCGGTGGGCTCTCTGCCGAGCCGGCGGAAATACTCCTGGATCGTCTTCATCTCGACGAGGTTCAAGAACAAATCCCGCTCTTTGCTGAGCTTTTCAAGCGAGGCGTCGTCCAGGTCCCGGATGGGCCAGTGGACGAGGTTCAGCTGATAGGGTTTCAGGTGTGGACTGGGGGGTTCGGCCTGATCGCCAATTACGACCTCTTCAATGACGTCATTGGCGAGGATCTTGCGGGCGATCGTATCGATCTGGTGGGACTTGATCTCGCCCAGGAGAATGTACTTGCGGGCCGTCCGCACGCCAGCAGGGGAGGCGCCCATGTCCTCAAGAGCCGTCATGACCGACTCGGCCACCGGGTCGGTTACCCCGCTTTTGAGATGAACTTCAATCAACGTGGCCTTCGCCAGCCCGACCGGTGGACCGCTGCGGCCGATATAGTACTGTTCGCAGACAGGATCCGCCAGGAGTTCGCGGGCTACCCGTTCTGCAAACGCTTGGTCGAAGTCGGCTTCGATCAGAAACACGCGGGCCGATTGGACGAGCTGTACCGTGGTAATGCCCAACTCACGAATATCGGCCAGCACGTTGTTGCCTACAACATCGGGCAGGCTGGGCCGGTTGAAGACCTCAAAACGCCACTGTCTCACTAAAGTAGTTCCTTCTTTCTGATCTTGTATTTGACAAGAGCGGCACGCTTGCGTCGAGCGGTCTCGAGTAATTCCGTGATCCGATCCCTCTGTCCATCCTTAATGGCTGCCTGCAGGCGGGACAGCTCGGCGATCGCACGGTCGAGGCCCGCAACGATATTCTCCCGGTTGGCCAGCAGAACATCCGTCCAGATCGAGGCCGGTCCCGAGGAGATCCGGGTACTGTCCAGGAACCCTTTTCCGGCGAACTTCATGTCTTCCTCGTCGCTGGCGTTGACCAATCCGGCCGCGATCACATGGGGCAGGTGGCTGATGTTCGCATAGACACGATCATGTTCGGCCGGACTCATAATCCGCATCGAGCACCCGAGAGCGGACCAGAAATCCTTGAGCATTCTCACCGCCGTCCGATCGGTCGCAGGGGTGGTGGTCAGGATGCACCGAGCGGTGTCGAACAGATCATCCCTGGCGAACTCGACGCCGCGTTGTTCGGATCCTGCAATGGGGTGGGAGCCCACATAACGGGCGGTTCCCCTCAGACGCTGCTCGGCCCACAGATGGGGAAGTACCTTGGTGGAACCGACATCGGTGACGATGCAGCCCGGTGGTACCGTTTCCGACAGATTTGCGAAATACTCCTCGAATGTAAAGATCGGCGTCGCCAGAATGACCAGGTCGGCGTCGGCGGTCGCAGCGGCCAGATCCTCGGCGACCTGGGTCGCGATTTCCAAGGCTTTGGCTTTGCGGCGCGTCGCGGCGCGGTGGCTGTAACCGACCACGCGGACGCCGGGCATGCGCTGACGCACGGCCAACGAGACCGAGCCACCCAAGAGTCCCAAACCTACGACGCAAACTTGCCGTAAACTCTTCACAAATAAGGCCTTACAAGAGAAATGTGCAGCACAGGCGACACCCAAGCCTATAGCGGTCCCTCTCGGCTGTCAAATTTTTTCTTTCATTTGCCGGGTCGAGATGCTACATTCTAGGTCTGAATCAATGCCGAAGGATCTGGCGATAAGAATCTCAGAGCCGCCGAGAAGCGGCCGGTTTTTTGTGTAGCAAAGGCGGTTTCAAGTCATCAAGGGGAGCCCACGCTCCGTGGAGTGAGTACGATAAGGTATGGCGCCCGAAGGCAACAAAACAGGCGGCGGCTACTTGGATTTTGAACAAAAGATAGCAGAGCTGGAGCAGCAAGTCGATGAGTTGCGCAAGCTCGGCATGAAGAAAGGGATCGACTACTCCGTTGAAATCCGTCGCTTGGAAAAGGATCGGATCGCGGAGCTCAAACGCATCTACTCCAATCTGACTGCTTGGCAGACAGTTCAGGTGGCCCGGCATCCGCAGCGGCCGTTGCTGACGGACTATTTGAATCTGATGGTCAAGGATTTTCGCGAGTTGCACGGAGACCGGTGTTTCGGGGACGATCGCGCGATCATTACCGGAATCGGCCAGATCGCCCGGAACAAGGTGCTGATCGTAGGCCAGAACAAAGGTAAGACAACCAAGGAGAAGATCGCCTGCAATTTCGGATGTCCCAATCCGGAGGGGTACCGCAAGGCCTTGGCGAAGATGAGGTTTGCGGAGAAGTTCGGTCTGCCCATCGTGACGTTGATCGACACCCCGGGAGCGTATCCGGGAATCGGCGCCGAAGAGCGGGGGCAGGCCCAAGCCATCGCGGTCAATCTCGCCGAGATGTCGCGTCTGAAAGTTCCGGTGGTCAGCGTTTGCATCGGCGAGGGCGGGTCCGGCGGCGCGCTGGGCATCGCGGTCGGCGACCGGCTCGCGATGCTCGAATTTGCGTACTATTCCGTGATTTCGCCGGAAGGTTGTGCGGCGATTCTGTGGCGTGACGGTTCGCAGGCCCCGAACGCTGCGCAGGCGCTGAGGCTGACCAGCAAGGACCTTTACCAGTTGGGTCTTGTCGACGCGATCATTCCTGAGCCTGTGGGCGGCGCCCATCGAAACGTGCATGACACGGTCTACAACGTCGAGTCGTATATTTCACAGACGCTCTCGCAACTGCAGAAACTCAG
>JAGPGT010000135.1:5151-10475 GCA_018055905.1 Phycisphaerae bacterium | reverse complement strand
CTCAAACCACCGGAGCAAGGTTGATTATAGGTCCACGGTCAACCCCGGGGCAATCCATTTTCGCTGAACCCTCGTATTACGCATTCTGATTTGACTCTCTACGGGCAATGCGATAAGAATCATTAAGATGATCGTGGTAATTGATTACAGCGTGGGCAACGTCGAAAGCGTCTGCAACGCGTTTCGACACATTGGTTGCAAAACCGAATTGAGTCGCGATCCGACCAGGATCGCCAAGGCCAATGGTCTGGTTCTCCCCGGCGTGGCGGCCTTCGGGTATGCCATGGAGGCCTTGGGCGACGCCGCAGAACCGGTCAAAGAGGCGGTTGCCGGCGGAAAACCGATCTTGGGTATCTGTGTCGGACATCAACTGTTGTTCGACGAGAGCACCGAGTATGGTCCGCATAAGGGGCTGGGTTTGATCGAAGGGTGTGTCGTGCCGGTACCGCCGGGGCAAACGGTTCCGCACATGGGCTGGAACCGGGTTGAATTGCCGGAGGACATGGATCTGTTCGCCGGACTGGGGTCCGCCAAGCATTTTTACTTCGCTCATTCATACCACGCGAAGGTGAGCGATCCGCAGGCCAGGATCGCGCTGGTGGAGTATGGCTCGCTCCTGACGGCGTCAGTCCAGAAGGGCAACATCTACGGCGTGCAGTTCCACCCGGAAAAGAGCAGCCGACAAGGCCTGCAGGTACTAAAGAATTTTCACGAGATCTGTAGGAGATAGTTTCAAGTGTGAAGTCTCAAGTTTGAAGCGTCCAATCTCGTGTCCCAAGTCGGTTCTTTCTGACTTCGTACTTCCAACTTCACACTTCCAACTTCCCGGTATGCTGACAAAACGAATTATCCCATGCCTGGATGTCAAAGACAACCGCGTTGTCAAAGGCGTGAACTTCCTGAACCTGCGCGACGCGGGCGATCCGGTCGAATTGGGTGCTTTCTACAGCGACAACGGCGCGGACGAACTGGTCTTTCTGGACATCACCGCGACGATCCGCTCACGCAAGACGATCGTGGACATGGTCAAGCGGGTGGCGGAGAACGTCTTCATCCCCTTTACCGTCGGCGGCGGCATCCGAAGCGTTGAGCAGATCGACGAATTGCTGCGAAGCGGCGCGGAAAAAGCTTCGGTCAACACCGCCGCGGTGCAGAACCCCGACCTGATCTCCGAGGCCGCCAAGCGGTTCGGCAATCAGTGTGTGGTTCTGGCCATCGACGCAAGGCGCTCCAAAACAAGGCCCGGACACTGGCAGGTCTGCGTGAAGGCGGGCTCCGAGCCCACGGACATCGATGTCGTCGAATGGGCCAAACGAGGCGAAGAACTGGGTGCAGGCGAGATCCTCCTGACCAGCATGGACGCCGACGGCACCAAGGCCGGCTACGACAATGCGTTGAACAGAGCCGTCTCCGACGCGGTGAACATTCCGGTGATCGCCTCCGGCGGCGCGGGTACTCTCGACCATCTCTACGACGCGGTCGTTGAAGGCGGCGCCGACGCAGTCCTGATGGCCTCGATTACCCACTTCGGCAACTATACGATCACCCAGATGAAAGAGTACCTCCGCGACCGCGGCCTGCCGATGAATCTCTAAACAGCGGCGTGAGCGTCTGGCCCGGGAGAAGAACCCCAAGTCGACAAGAATCAATCGTGGATCTTCTTGAGCAACCAGGCTATGTTCTGGCCGAGCAACTGCATTGTCCTGCAACCTTCCTCGTCTTGTTCGACTTCTCCTGGGTTCAGGCCGAATCCCATGTTCCAATAGCAGGAGCCGGGAACAACCATCTGGCTGATGAGAAAGAAGTGATTCATCGAGTCGAAGGCGTGGATCTCGCCGCCTCGTCGGACCGCCACGATCGCGGCGCCGACTTTTCGTCGAAACATATCCCGATTGGCCTTAGCGACGTAACCCGCCCGGTCGATCAAGGCTTTCATCTCGGTGCTGACGTCCGCGAAGTAGGTTGGCGATGCCAGGATGATCCCGTCGGCGGCCCGCATTTTGGCGATGCAGTCGTTGACGATGTCGGTTTCGACCACGCATCGCTGGTTCTGGTTCTTGAAGCACCCGCGGCAGGCGGTGCAACCACGGATAGTCTGGCCTGCGAGCTGGACGAGTTCTGTTTCGATGCCTTCCTTCTCAAGTTCGGCGAAAACACGTCGGACCAGGACAGCGGTGTTGCCGTCCTTGCGGGCGCTGCCGTTGAATGCGACGACTCTCATAGGGTGCTCCCCTTCGTGTAACCTTGGAATTTCACTCGGACAGGAAGAATCGTACTCGAAGTGTTCGGCAAAAGAAAGAGATAGGGATGTTTCGTGGGCCTACGTCCCGGTCCGGCCTTTTCGGACACGCCAGGACACTCGTTCGGTGAAAAGGCGAGTTTCCATGGTTGGCGTCGGATCCACCCGATCGAGCGGTTTGGAGTACGTACTCCAGAGGACTTCGTTTTGCGTTTATTTCTTTTCCGTCAGTTGCATAAGTGATTGAGCCGAAGGAGCTTCTGGTCTTCGGACAGGTGACGGTCGCGGAGGAACAAGGTATTTCGGCTCTGCCATAGGATCGCGGCGGCGTGGTCGAGGCTGTGCCTTTCCACCTGCTTTTTCAGATCCGTCCAGCGGGATCGACATCGCCTGCAGACATCGTGCTGTTTATCATACCACCATAGTTCAAATCCGTTGAAGGCTGGGCAGGTGTTGTCCTTCACGCCGAGGACACCGTCGCAATACAGCAGTTGTTTGATCTGTTCTCTGTCGTTCACGGTGACCGGTTTCATGGTACGCCTCCTTGAATTAGTGGCTTCTAGCGCATCTTGGCCTGCAGATCGCAGACATCTCGCCGCCGGCAGGCCACCCCAAGGCTCGAATCCCCGCGTGTGCCGGTGCGGCGTTCTCATTTAGGAAAGTCGTTTGCCACGCGGATGTTTCACCGACCGATCGTGAAATCTGTGCAAAATGTGGTTGGCAGCGCGGAAAAGTCGAAACCACCACGCGGGTCAGTCCGAGAATGCCGTTTTTTACCTTAATTTTGCTAGTTGCTCTCTGCAATAAATCCCCCGAGCCTGCGACCAACCTGATGTGGCCGGTATCACGGCTGAACCAAACCAATGTCAGATTGCTTGGATTAAAGGAGCACAACTATGATTCTCAGATGGGCAAAGTGGGGCGTGATGGGTGTAGTGGGGCTTGGCCTCGTGGGTGGGATGTTGTTTGGAAAAGATGCTGTCAGTTACGTGAAAAGCTCGGCACGGGGCGTGCGGACGGCGGTGAAGGACTCGGTTCCGATCGAGTTCGAACTGCGACGGGCCAGGGATATGATCGAGGAGATCATTCCCGAGATGCATGCCAACATCCGTCTGATCGCCCAGGAAGAAGTCGAAGTGGCGGCCCTCAGGGGGGAGATCTCCAGGAGTCAAGCGGCTCTCAAGGAGGAAGAAGACAAGATCAAGACCCTGCGGGTGGCGCTGGAACAACCGAGGGTTGAGTATTCTTTCGCCGGCCGGACGTACGGACGCAACGAGGTGAAGGAAGACTTGGCGGCCCGGTTCGAGCGTTTCAAGGAGAGCGAAGTCGTTTTGGCCAGCCGGATCAAGCTGCTGGACACCCGCGAGAAATCCTTGGCGGCGGCCATGCAGATGCTCGAGAAGACCAAGAACCAAAAGCGTATCCTCGAGGATCGCATCGAGGCCTTGGCCGGCCAGTACCGGACCCTTCAGGCAGCCGCGACGGGGTCGCAGTTCCAACTCGAAAGCAGCAAACTGGCTCAGACGCAGAAGCTCATCAGCGACATTCAGAAACGTCTGGATGTGGCCGAACGAGTCCTAGCTCACGAGAGCAAGTTCGTCGAGACCATTCCAGTAAAGCAGATCGATGCGGTCGCAGAGACGGACTTGGTCGCCCAGGTCGACGATTATTTCAAGACCCGGATCAACGAATCCGCCGTGGCGACGACGGTCGCGCCTCCGGCGATGTCGAACCGATGATTGATGAAGGAAGTTGGATGATTCGCGTCAATAATCAATAGTCGATCATCAAGAATCAATGTCGAGGGTCTGGCCGTGTTAATCCTGCGAATCCGACAAGCTGAGTGTGCGTTAGCCGACGGCCGGCTGGATGAGGCCTTCGAGATCGCCCAAGCGGATGACGTTCGATCCCATCGGCACGGCCAGCGGCTTATCGGTCGACTGGCCCGCGAGATCGTTCGGCGTGGGCAAGAGCATCTGGCGGCCAATCGGTTTCAAGCGGCTTTGCTGGATTGCAACAAGGCGGAAAAACTAGTCGGTACGATGTCCGATGTCGCCCAGCTTCGCACCGCGATCTGCGAGGCCATGACGAAGAATCAACAGGAGTTTCAACAGCAAGCGAGGAAGGTCGCAGAAGCGAAACGGCACATCGAAGACGGTTGGCTCTCGGTCGGCGGCCGTATCCTTGAGAAGGTGTCCGCCGACAACGACCGAGCCAGGATGGTCCGGCAGGAGCTGGAGGCGGTTCGGATCAAGACCGACGATACGGTCGCCAAGGTAGAGTTGGCTCTGAGTCGGGGGGATCTCGAAGAAGCGATAGATATCGTACGAACCACCGGTCTGGGCCAGAGCAGGAACGGTCGGGTCGGCGAGCTGCTGGGCCGTATCAAGTCGCAGACCATAGAGCGGGTCCGGTCCGACCTGCAGCAAGGGCGAATCGACCGGGCCCAGGCTTTCGTACAGCGGCTCGCTCCCCTCGGCAAAGATAAAGCGGAGTTGGCGGAGTGGGTCGAAGCGCTGGCCCGATGCCGGCAGGCGGCTCTGTACCTCGCAGCGGGCAAACCGGCCGATGCGTTGCCTTTGCTCCGTAAGGTCAAGCTGATTTGCCCGTCGGCGGCGTGGCTTGATACGGCGATCTTGGAGATCAAGCGAGCTGCGGAAGCATATGAAGAATTGGATGCGGGCCCTTTGGGCTTGACGCTGGCAGATGCGGCCCCGATCATGGGGTCGGACGATTCAGAGGCGGATGCCGTGGTGGCGTCCGCGAATCGTGATGCACCGCAACCACCGAAGCAGGACCGGGCGATGTCGAACCAGGCGGGCGAGTCTTTGCCCTGGAAATTCGTCATGCAGATCGACGGCGTGGGCAGCTTCCTGGTCTTTCGGGAGCAACGGATCACGATCGGCCCGATCAGTTCTTCGGCCTGTCCGACGCTGGGTTTGATGGCCGATCCGAACTCACCGGTGGCGATAATCGAGCGGGTGGACGAGGACTACTTCGTGCGGTGCCAGACGCCGATCGACGTCAACGGCAAGTCGGTGGGCGAGACGATGCTCCGCGACGGGGACCGAATCACGCTGTCGCC
>JAGPGT010000135.1:0-5051 GCA_018055905.1 Phycisphaerae bacterium | reverse complement strand
CACCGGTGGCGATAATCGAGCGGGTGGACGAGGACTACTTCGTGCGGTGCCAGACGCCGATCGACGTCAACGGCAAGTCGGTGGGCGAGACGATGCTCCGCGACGGGGACCGAATCACGCTGTCGCCGCGATGCGTTCTGTGTTTCCATCTGCCCAATCCCGCCAGTACGACCGCTCTGTTGACGGTCTCCGGCGCGAGGCTAAACCGGCCCGACATCCGCCAGGTGGTCCTGATGGACCGCGACATTCTGGTCGGGCCGTACACGAACAACCACATCCGTACCGACCTGGTGAAAGACCCGGTCGCGCTTTTTGCACAAAACGGCCGGCTGCTTTGCCGAGCCAAGGACAGTATACTGGTGGATGGGCGCAGTTTTGATCCGAGTGTGGGGCTGGCCGTAGGCAAGCCCATCGAGATTGGCAAGCTCTCGATGGTGGTGGCCAGACTCGAAGCATAAACCCGGCGTGTGACTCTTATCCGGCGAAGAACCATGGACACGTACCAATACAAATATGGAGATCGGCCGCTTGAAGGTTATACGATCCAGCGAGCGGCGGGGCGGGGCGGTTTCGGCGAGGTCTACTACGCCGTCAGTGACAGCGGCCGCCAGGTCGCACTGAAGGCGATCCAGAGTTACGAGCAGATCGAGTTGAGAGGCATCAGCCAGTGCATGAATCTCAAGAGCCCGCACTTGGTCACCGTGTTTGACGTCAAACACAACGACCAAGGAAAGCCTTTTGTGATCATGGAATACGTCTCGGGACCGTCGCTGGCGGATCTCTTGAAGGAATCCCCCGGTGGACTGGGCACGCAGAAGGCGGCCTTCTTCCTCCGCGAGATCGGCAAGGGGCTCTCGTTCCTGCACGAGTGTGGCATTGTGCACCGCGACCTCAAGCCCGGCAACATCTTCTATGAGAACGGCTACGTCAAAATCGGCGATTACGGTTTGACCAAAGCGATCAGCACCAGCCATCATTGCAGCCACACCATCACGGTCGGAACGGTCCACTACATGGCGCCCGAGATCGGCGCAGGCCGGTACGACCGAAGCATCGACATTTACGCCCTTGGCGTGCTGTTGTACGAAATGTTGACAGGCCAGGTCCCGTTTCTGGGGGCCAGTCCCGCCGAGATCCTGATGAAGCACATGACCGCTGCGCCGGACATGACGAACATCGAGGAGCCGTTCGCCCGAGTGATCCGGAAGGCCCTGGCCAAGGACCCGGCCGAGCGCTACCAGAGCGTCCAGGCGATGGTCGAGGACGTCTTCGGCGCCGAGCACATCCGCAATAGCGTTTCGCAGTTCGCACCGGAGGAACTCTCCGTCGTCGCCGAGCACATCGCTCGGAAGATGCGAGAAGCGCAGGCCCCAGGCGCCGTCCACCCCAAAGCAGCCGCCAAAGCCGCGATCGACAGCGACTTCAGCAAGGAGATCGGCAAGAAGGCCGAGCAGTTCGCCAAGAAGGCCGAGGTCATCGGCAAGCAGATGGCGGAGAAGTTCAAATCCGTCAGAGAACGGGCCCAGCAGATCGGCCGGACGCGGATCGCCGTGGCCGACCCGCTCAGTTCGCATCAGCGGAAGAAGTTGGCCCTGATCACCATGGCAACGGCGGCCTTCGGCGCGGGTTTCCTCAGCGGAGGCGGCGGCGAAGATGGGGAGGGCATGCTCAAGATTGCGGCGATCGCCTTCGTCATGATCGGCATCGCGTCGAACATCATCTCGAAGTTCCTCCAGAAATGGTGGGCTGCGCTCGATGTCGAGCGACAGGGAATGGGCAAGTTCGGCGCCATCGCCACCGCATCCATTGCCGCAGCGATCGTCGGAAGCATCATGGCCGGGGTCCTGGACGTTCCGTCCCTTGGAAGCCGGTGGGGTTTTGGGCGAGGAATGCCCTTGTTCTTGGGCTGGTGGTTCAACCGGGCCTTGGCCCTGGGGCTGCCGATGCTGCTCGTGGACTGGGCGAAGGTCACCGATCCCCGACGGCCCAAACGGGTCGTCTTGGGATGGCCGATGCTGGTGGGATTCCTCGGTCTGGCGTCTGGCGGCATTTTCGGTCTGAATCCCGTGGTCATCGCCTGCACTCTGGCCGGCATCGTGCTGGTAGTTCAGACGCAAAGCCTCTGGGGCCAGGTCGTGACGGTTCCCCCTGCGTCGCCGACCCCCGAAAGAAACAATGCCCATGCGGCCGCCATGCCTTCGCAAGGCGTCCATTCCGCGGTTCCTGCAAATCCGTGGGGCGCGGCCCCGTCCGGTTCCCGCTCGGGCTCGGTCCGGTCCGGTCTGGCGGTTCGTTCCGTCAAACCGAGCACGCCGACGATATGGCTGGTCGCCTGGTTGCTGAGCCTGGGGTTGGGTCTGTTCCTCGTGATTCTGGCAGGCACAGGGCTTCGCGGTGACGATTTCGGAATCGCGGTGGCCTTCGGCATCGATTCCCTGGTTCTTTCGCTGTTCTGCTTCATTATGATGTTTCGCCGGACGTTCGCCGGTTGGTATCGCTACCTGATTCGCCCGGGGCTGCTCTTGCTGTGCATATTGAGCATTCTGACCGCTGCGATCCTGATGGGCACGCTGCGTCTTCGCAATGCAGATGCCGCGACCGCCCTGTTCTTCATCATTTTCCCAGCCATCCTGTTCTTCGTGATGTTGTTCATCCCGCCGCGGGCGTTCGGGGTCGCAGATGCGTCCAAGACGCAGCCTCAGCCGGACTTGCCTCAGGCGACGCCCACGGGTGCGATTTCCCCGGCCAAACGTCTGACGGCGCTGCTGTTGGCCTTGCTCGGCCCGATCGGACTTCTGTGCGGCCTCCAGCGTTTCTACGTCGGCAAGATCGGGACCGGCATTCTCTGGCTCTTCACGGGAGGTCTGCTCGGCATCGGCCAGCTCATCGACATCATCCTGATCGCGGTCGGGCAGTTCACGGACAAGAATGGTCGCCCCTTGCTGATGTGGAGCGATCCCAGCCAGATCGCCTCGATGCCTGTGCAGCCTTTGCCTCAGGCGGTCGGGGCGGCGACGCCGGAATTTCCCGCGATGCCCGCCCAAGCGGTCCAGCCTGCCGTCGAGATTCCCCAGGCCCAGCCGGTGGTTGCCCAGATGCCCTCGTGGCCGTCTTATGCGAGCGGCACGATCCTCTATGAGCCGTTCGATCCCATCGGCGGCCTGTTCGCGGCCTTCGGGCATATCATCGCCTTCCTGGCGATCGTGATCGGGCTGGCGGTCGCGATGCATGTGCCCAGCATTGTGGAAGCGGGCTGGCCAAATCTGTGGATTGTGGGTGAGCTTCGCAGCGGCTTGGGAGAGACCTGGCCTGGGATCGTCGAGCAGGTCGGGACTATCCTGTTCGGGGCTCTGCTGTTCATGGCCGCGATTCTCATCATGATCGGCCGGCGCAAGAACGGCGGCGCCCATCTGCTTCGGGCCCTGCTCGGCCTGATCGGATTCTTCTGGGCGATCGACTTGTTCCGCGGCGGGGTCATGTCGCAGGGCGAGATTCAAAACATCGTCGGTCTGTTCCAGTCCAACCAGGTGAGCCCGGCCCTTGAGAGATTGTTCGGCGCGCTCAGCCAGGAAGAGGCTGTGGTTGCCGGAGTCATCATGCTGGTTTCCGTGTTCGTGATGTCTTGGCCGCCGCGAAGGCGGACGCCGATCTTTACGCCGGTGCCTCCGCAGGGAGTTGTCCTATGAACGTTTCGATTCTACCGATGGTCACATTTCTTTTCGTCCTGCTGATCATTCTGATCGCCAAGTCGCCCAAGGCTGGAGCGTGGGTGATCGGAGGACTACTCCTTCTGGCCCCTGTGGCCTTCTTGCGATTCGCGTCGGCGGGCGCATTCCGATACGAGGAGGCGATTGCGCTGTTCGTCGTGCCGGCGGCGTTCCTGTTCGTTCTGCTGATCGTCCTGCTGGCCAAGGCGCCGAAAACGGGAGGTGTGCTGGTTATTGCCATCGTCGTCATGGTCGTGATGGGCTTGTTCTTCACAGGGCTCGTGTCGCACCGGACGAGTTATGCACCGACCGCTGATGTGAGCCACAGCCAATGGACGGAAGTCGTCACGGAGCATGGCGTCGAGAGAATCCAGGTGTGGCCGGAAAGATCGGTCGGATCGGACGTTACCCGGATGCCTCAGGGGAGCCCGATCCCGGTCGTGCCTCCTGTCCCCACGGCTCCACGCGAGCCCCTGTCGCCCATCTGGTCGGAAGGCGTCGAGCAGCAGTTCGAGGCCGATGTCTATCCCTCCAGTCTGGCGGCCGCCAAGGCGCTGGGAAGACGCATGGCGAACCCGATTCGCACGGTCGCAGGCGATCCAAACGCGGCGGTCAAGGTGATTCTCTTCCAGGAGAATAACGAGCGGAGTCTCATCGCGGCGTTCGGACGTTCGCTGGAGCAGGAGCTGCCTGGCGTGCGATGCTCGATTGAGGCCGACCTGCGGAATGTCCAGTCCGGCGAAGTGGGCCTGACCCTTCGTTTCGACGGAGCCATTCGGGTGCAGGAAGGACCGTTGGATTTCGTCTTGCCGAGGGATAAGATCCGAGTCCTCGCGACGGCCTTCACGGAAGCCAGACGCACCACCGCGGAAGCAGACTACGTGGACAAGCCCTGGGTCGATGGCTTCGGCGCTTATGCCAGCGCCAGGCCGAACGAATCGCTCATCATCGCCCGATCGAGCGGGACCTGTACGAGCGAGAGCGAAGCGAACCAGCAGGCCCTCGACGACGTCAGGTCGCGTTTGACGGAAGCCCTGGGCAGGCAGACGGGCCGCAGTCTCGCAGAGCTGGGTCGGCCTCCGATCTCGACCACGGACGTACTGAACGGCGGCTTCGTTGTGGACCGTTTCGTGCAGAGCTTCGACACCACGACCGGCAAGGTCTGGCGGCAGGCGATGCTGATCGACGTCTCCGGCCCGAAGCTGGCCCGATTGGCTGACGTCAAGATGCACCAGTCCCGCCAGACTCGGATGAGCTGGGCGCGGATGGGACTGTCCTCAATCGGCGTGCTCGTACTGATCGGAGTGATTTATTTCTTTCTCAACATGGCCACGCGAGGGTATT
>JAGPGT010000134.1 GCA_018055905.1 Phycisphaerae bacterium | reverse complement strand
CGTTCGCTGTCGGCGAACGAGGCCGGCGAGACATGCTTGGCGTCGTCGTAGACGAAGTATTCGTAGGCCTCGTCGGAGATGTGATAGATTCCGTGCTTGCGGCACAGGTCGTTCACCTGCCGGAGAGCCTGCTCGGGATAGACGGCGCCGGTCGGATTGTTCGGCGAGATCGTGACCACCGCCCGCGTGCGGCTCGTGATCGCCTTCTCGATCAGGTCCGGTTGTAACTGGTAGCTCTCGTCCGTCGGCACGCAGACGGCTTTGCAGGTGGCTATCGCGATGGCCATCTCATGATTGAAGTAGTAGGGCAAGTTCAGGATGATCTCGTCGCCTGGGTCGGTGATGGCCAGGACTGAGTTGACAAAACCCATGTTCGCGCCTGCGGTGACAACGATCCGCCGGTCGGGGCCGATTCGGACACCGTTTTCTCTGGCGAGCTTGTCCTCGATGGCCTCCAGCAGTTCGGGGATTCCCTGCACGAGCTTGTACTTGTGGTTCTGCGGATCTACGAAGAACCGCTCGATATACGCGGCCGCTTCCGGCGGTGGGCCGTAGTACGCGATGCCCTGGCCGAGCGAGATCGTGCCGGGATTGTCGCGAATCAACTCACCGACCACGGGAATGATCGGTGTCTGCACGGATCGCATTCGCAGGCTGTCGTACACCCGTTTGTCTCCGGGGCAGGGTTAGAAGAAGGTCAGCCACAGAGGGACACAGAGACACACACAGGCGAAGAATAGCAGTCAAAACAGAAGAAACCGCTCATCTCATCCACTTCTTCTCTGTGACCTCTGTGTCCCCTGTGGCATTGTCGTCAGACAACGTACGTGGACGCGGAGGTTGTGCCGCCCCGTCCGGTCCAGTTCGTGTGGAAGAACTCCCCTCGCGGCTTGTCCACCCGCTCATAGGTGTGTGCGCCGAAGTAGTCGCGCTGAGCCTGGAGCAGGTTGGCCGGCAGTCGGTCATGACGGTAACCGTCGAAGAAGGACAACGCCGCGCCGATCGTCGGGACCGGGATACCCAGCTTGACTGCCGTGGTCACCACGCGGCGCCAGGCGCCGCTGGCCTTGGTGACCGCGCTCTTGAAGAATGGGTCCAGCAGTAGGTTCGCTAAATCGGGCTTGGCGTCGAAGGCCTCCTTGATTTTTCCCAGGAAGACCGACCGGATGATGCAGCCGCCGCGCCAGATCGAGGCGATGTCCCCGTAGTTGAGGTCCCACTTGTGTTCTTTCGCGGCCTCTCGCATCAGCATGAAGCCCTGCGCGTAACTGGCAATCTTGGATGCGTACAAGGCCTGGCGCAGGTCGTTGACCATGTTGGCCTTCTTGCCGCGGAAAGCACCCTTGGGGCCTGTCAGGACCTTCGATGCTTCGACTCGTTCGCTCTTGAGAGCCGACAGGCAGCGGGCGAAGACCGCCTCCGCGATCAGCGTCAGCGGTTGGCCCAGATCCAGGGCTTCGATTACCGTCCACTTGCCGGTGCCCTTCTGACCCGCGGTGTCCAGGATCAGGTCGATCACCGCCTGGCCCCCCGCATCCTTGAAGGCCAGGATGTCCGCAGTGATCTCGATCAGATACGAACCCAGTTCTTCTTGGTTCCACTCGGAGAAGACCTGGTGCATCTCTTCGTTGGTCATGCCCAGGCCTTCCTTCATGATCTGGTAGGTCTCGCAGATCATCTGCATGTCGCCGTATTCGATACCGTTGTGGACCATCTTGACGAAGTGGCCGGCGCCGTTGACGCCCATCCACTCGCAGCAAGGCGTCCCGTCGGGGGCCTTGGCTGCGATCTTCTGGAAAATTGGTTTGACGTGCTCCCAGGCGGGGTACGAGCCGCCGGGCATGATGGCGGGACCCAGCAGGGCACCTTCCTCGCCGCCGGAGACGCCGGTGCCGATGTAAAGCTTGCCCTGGCTCTCGACGTGAGCGGTCCGACGGATCGTGTCCTGGTAGTTGCTGTTGCCGCCGTCGATGAGGATATCGCCGTTCGACAGGTGCGGCAGCAGTTGATCGATGAATTCGTCCACCGGCTTGCCCGCCTTGACCATGATCATGATTTTGCGGGGCGTTTTCAGGGCGGCGATCAGCTCCTCGATGGAGTGACAGCCGATGATGTTCTTGCCCTTGGCCCGTCCGTTGAGAAAATCGTCCACCTTCGAGACGGTGCGGTTGTAGCAGGCGACAGTGAAGCCCTTGCTTTCCATGTTCAGAATCAGGTTTTCCCCCATGACCGCCAGGCCGATCAGGCCGATATCTGCTTGTGCCATGATGACTTGCTCCTTGCCCAAATCCACACTCACTTGCGGCTGTTCGTTCACAGTCCGACGAGGGCAGTATCCTACCCCAAAACCTGTCCGGCGGATAGGGGGTTGTAGAATTGATGAGTGATTATTGACGAGCGGGCTTTGACGCTTCCGACGACAGGGGCGGCAGCCCCCCTCAGGTGGCCTTCGGATACCGCTTTCGCGGGTTTGCGATTAACGTTTTTCCGTCGGCGACGTCCTATGGTATGATCTGGGGGGTGTTCCCGCCGGATCGATGCCGGTCGGAGCCACGAGACCGCGACGGATCAGATCGGGAGGAATCAGGCATGAGCCACGAAACCGACCATGGCAGACACCGCAAGCGGTTTCATCTGAAAATCCGACACGTCATTCTCGGGGTATTCGCGGCGCTGCTGGTCGCAGGCATTCTCCACGTGGCGGTTCTTAGCAGCGGCGCAAACCGGCGGGTCGAGGCCCTCCGCGCCGCGGGACAGCCGACAAGCCTGGCTGAACTGGCCGTGCGAAACAAGCTGCCCATGGGAATGGAGAACGCGGCCTCTTTCTATCAGAGCGCGATCGGTATGTTTGTGCCCCCGCCGGCGGATGCGAACATCCCCTTCGCAGGCAAGAAGACGGTGACGCTTGCGCGGGGTTCGGGAATCCCCGAGTCGATGGCGGAAGCGGTCGCGGAGTTCCTGGCAGCGAATGAGAAATGCCTGGCCTTGCTGCACGAGGCCGCAGGCATCGAGAACTGCCGCTACGACTATGACTATCAGAAGGAGATGCCGCCATTCACCGAGCTGCGGGGCTGTGCCCAACTGCTCAAACTGGCGGTGGTCAACCACGCGCAGAAAGGGGACGTCGCTGCGGCCGTAAGCTGCATCAAGGATCTATTGCGGTTGAGCGATTCGCTGCGAGATGAGCCCAGGCTGATATCCTACTTTGTGCAGAGCGCCTACGCCGGGCTGGCGATCAGGAGCTTGGAGCGGGCGCTGAGCCTGACCACCTTCACTGATTCCCAGTTGAGAGAGCTTGACGATGCGCTGGCCGTGACGGCCGGCAGGATCGATTTGGCTCGTGCGCTGGCCCTGGAGCGGTGCGCAGTGATCGACTGCATTCGCGATCCCTCGCTGGTGGAGCCGTCGAAGATCGGGATTGTGATCTTCAAACTCCCGGGCGTTCAGTCGCAGGGTCTCATCGACATGTTGGATCACCTGGGGGACTGCATCCAGGCCGCGGGGCTCCAGGGGCCGAAGCGGGAGACGAGATTCAAGGAGATCGAGGCGCGCCTGTCCGGTCTCTCGCACCTGCACATCGCAGCCAAGATCATGGCGCCGCCTCTGGCAAGGACTTCCCAGCTCGATTCGCGGGTGCATGCGCACCTCGATTTGGGCAGGACCGCCGTGGCCGTCGAGCGACACCGCCTCGCCAAGGGCAAACTGCCCGACCAATTGGCCGACCTCGTCCCGGCGTACATGGAGCAAATTCCGATCGATCCGTTCGACGGCCAACCGATC
Organism: Phycisphaerae bacterium; assembly: GCA_018055905.1. Taxonomy (GTDB): domain Bacteria; phylum Planctomycetota; class Phycisphaerae; order Sedimentisphaerales; family Anaerobacaceae; genus PLanc-01. Next base: position 6,734 of record JAGPGT010000134.1, on the reverse strand, counting down.
CGCTACCGCCGGACCGAGCCCGGCTATGTTCTTTGGAGCGTCATGGAAGACGGCCAGGACAACGGCGGCAAAGACCGGGAAGACGTCGGCCGAGGCGAACCTTACGATCTGTGCTTCATTGTGGCCAAGTAGTCTCGACATCACCGGGCCTGTCTTGCAGCCGAGCGTGGCATTGGGCATCCGCATTTGCGTATATCGCTTTGCGGCCCCTGCCACGGACCAGAACGACCCTTTTCCCCTCGGCCCCGAATTGTAAGCCAGCTCTGATCCGCCAGATTCACCCGACAACGCAAAAGGCTCAGGACTTTGGACCCTTGATACCTCTTGCTTTCTCGGACGATCCCTTGTCCTACCGCGGTTTCACGACCGAATCCCGCGTTGCATTGCGACCGACGCCCAAGGGAGGGGCGCATTCTGACGAGGCGAAAGACAGGGGGGATGGCTCGAAGGGCCGAAATCCCCAAAGCCCACTCGGAAAACGGAATTTCTTTCCGTCGCCGTGGCTGGCATCGGTTCGATTTCGGTCGCTCCTTCATGTACGACGACGGCGGATTATGGTATGCTCGTACCATGCGTAATTTTCTCACGGGACGGTTGCTGTTCGTTAGGATCTCCCTGCTGGCCAGTGTGTTGCTGTTGCTGGCGGTGGGGGTTCTGACGATCTATGCAATCGGCAACCCGGTCGAGCCCAGTCCCGCCGACGTGAAGGACATCGCCCAGAAGGCCGGCCTTTGGCGTAAGCAGCTTGTCTTCATTGGCTTTGGCTTGGTGGGCTTCATTGCAGCGAATCTTGTCAATTATCGTCGACTAGGAGACCTTAGCTACTGGATCTTCGGGATTGTCCTGGGGCTTCTGGTCTACCTGGCGGTCAGCCGATATGTCCCACTTCCCTTTGCGGGATCCAACCGCAACGATGTGCACCGCTGGCTGGTGTTTCACCCTGCGTTGCCACAGGTCCAGCCGTCGGAGTTCTGCAAGCTGGCCTACGTCTTAGCACTGGCATGGTACCTCCGTTATCGCAGCAACTACCGCAGTTTCCGTGCCTTGATCGGTCCTTTCGCCTTGACGTTGTTGCCTGTGGGGCTGATCCTGATCGAGCCCAACCTGGGGACCGCGATGCTGATGATGCCGGTGTTTTTCACGATGCTGTTCATCGCCGGGGCCAGGCCCAAACACCTGCTGCTGGTGGTACTTCTGGCGTTGCTGGTCAGTCCCCTGATGTGGCTCAAGATGCACGCCTATCAACGGGAGCGGATCAGCGGCGTTCTCCTGCAGAGCCAGTGGCTCCGGGAAAAGGCCGAGACGAATCCGACCGTCGCCAACGTTCTGGTCGGCGGCAAGTTCACCGAGCGTCACTGGCAGATCAAGCTGGGGTATCATTTGATTCGATCCAAGTTCGCCATCGCTTCCGGCGGATTGACCGGCAGGGGATTCGGACGCGGACCCTTCATCAAGTACGATTTTCTGGCGGAACGACACAACGATTTTATCTTCCCGGTGATTGCGCATCAGTTCGGCTTCCTGGGTAGTCTTCTGTTCCTGGGCCTGTACGTCGTGCTGGCCCTGTGCGGGCTGGAGATCGCAGCCCACAACATCGACCCCTTCGCCCGACTGGTGGCTGTGGGGATCACTGCCATGTTCTCCGTTCAGGTGCTCGTCAACGTGGGGATGACCCTGGGCATCATGCCGATCACCGGGCTGACGCTGCCGTTCGTCAGCTACGGCGGATCGAGTCTCCTGGTCAACATGATGGCTGTCGGCCTGCTCAACAACATCGGCCGGTGCCGCCCGTTCAGCGTCGCGCCGAGGAAGTAGGTTGATCAAGGGATTTCGACAGATCGTGGTCTTGACCGCCCTGAGCCGGGTCTTGGGCATGCTGCGCGACATGGCGTTCGCGTATTTCCTCGGCGCCGGCGCCTTGATGGACGCCTGGGCCATCGCGTTCAAGATTCCCAATCTGGCCCGTCGGCTCTTCGGCGAAGGGGCCGCGGCCTCATCTTTGATCCCGGTTTACAGCGAGCAGTTGCAGCACGACCCTCGCAACGCCAACCGTCTGGTCATGTCGGTCGCAACCGCGGTCTTCGTCCTGCTGGCGGCGGTCACTGTGCTGGGCGAGGGGGCTCTTTGGGGGTACTATCATTTCTTTGCTTCCCACGAGGGCGCCCGGCTCAAGGCGGCGTTGACCGGTTTGATGCTGCCGTACATGGTGCTCATCTGCGTCGTGGCCATTCTGGGCGGTATCCTGAACACCCACCGACACTTCGCGACGCCCGCCGCGACGCCTTTGGTGCTGAACCTGTTTCTCATAGGAGGGCTTTGCCTGGGCGCATGGGTCCTCCACCTTCCGCAACGCACAATCGTTTTTGTCGTGTCGATTGGCGTCGTGCTCGCAGGCTTGGTGCAACTGGCGATGCAGGCGCCGCCGCTCTGGAAACATGGCGTCTCCCTGAGACCGGCCTGGGATGTGCGGTCCGAGCCGTTTCGACGGGTGTTGTTCCTAATGGGACCCATGATCCTGGGCCTGACCGCCACGCAGATCAGCACGCTCATCAACGATTTCACCGCCCTGTGGCTTTCTGGATCGGCCGAGAAGGGCGAGTCCTTCTCCCTGCTGGGCCACGCGATCCGCTACCCCCTCTGGGAGGGGGCGGTGTCGCACCTGTTCTACGCTCAGAGGCTCTATCAGCTTCCGCTGGGCCTGTTCGGCGTGTCCCTGGCGACCGCCATCTTTCCCGACATGAGCGTCGATGCCGCCAGGCGGGACTTTGGTTCGCTCCGCCGGACCATCGCCTGGGGCATGCGTTGCACGATCTTCGTTGCGGCGCCTGCCACTGTGGGATTGCTGTTGATCAGCCGACCGGTGGTTGCTGTCATCCTGGAGCGAGGGGAATTCACGCGGGCCGACAGTGTCGCGACCGCTGCGACTCTTTGCTTCTACGCGTTGGGCCTGGCGGGCTACTTCGCTCAGCAGATCCTGACGCGGGCCTTCTATTCCCTCCAGGAGTCGAAAACGCCGGCGCGTACCGCTTTGCTGGCGGTGGGCATCAGTCTGATTCTGAATCTTGTCCTAATATGGCCTCTGGGCAGCGGTGGCCTTGCCGCCGCGACGGCCCTTTGTTCCTACATCCAGGTGGCGATGCTCCTTACAGCTCTCCGCCGGCGTCTCGGTCCTGGCGTTCTGGCTGGGACCGGACGGGCCTTGCGCGACACCGCGGTCGCTACGATCGTCATGGTCGGGGCGGTAGTGGGGATACAATATCTTCTGGGGCGGTCAGCCCGCGTTCTCTCTCTGGGGCTTGCGGTTTTCGCGGGAACGCTCGTTTACGGAGCAGTTGCCCGGGCTCTTCACATCGAGATGCTCTCGCTGTTCTTGGGCAGGGGCCGTCGGAGCGCTGCCTAGCCCGTTCTGTTCTCCAAGCGGGGCCTTTCCATGCAGCCCTACAACGCCTGGAGTCTAGGAATCTTGAGCGGAGTCGGGTTTTTGTGGGGCGTTGGAATTTTCCTGCGAGTTGTGTCGAGAGAGGATTCGCTTCTTAAGCCAGCCGGGACGATTGGTCGCGATGCCATCGACGCCGAGGTCGCGGAGACGGTCGGCGTTTGCACCATGGTCCACAGTCCAAGCGTAGAGCCGCAGACCTGCCCTGCGTACGGCCCGGGCAAATCGCCAGGTGATGCCCGACCAGTGGACGTTTAGACCATCGAGTCCGTGGGCCTTGGCGGTTCTGGCGAGCGAGTCGCCCGACGAGGCCCAGAGGTTCTTGTCGCACAACCAGTGGGCGGGGACATCGGGCATGATTTCTTTGGCCGCCTTCATCGTCGGCAGATCGAAGCCGATGACAGCGACCTGCGATCTTTTTCCGCTGCGAGTGATCGTCTCGTTCAGGACCGACAGGATCTCGGGACCGGTCTTGACCTCGATGAACAGACGCCGACCGGCGGGGATGGTTTCGAGGACCTCCTCCAGGAAGGGGACGGACTCGCCCGCGAAATCCGCGTGCTTGTGGCTGCCGACATCCAGTTCGCGAAGATCCGCGGAATGTGTGTCTGCAATCTTCAGGTCCGTGCCGGAGGTCCGCAGGGTCGTCGGGTCATGACTGGCCACGATGCGATTGTCCTTCGTCAGGTGCACGTCCACCTCGACAACGTCGGCGCCCAGTTCCCACGCAAGTTTCACCGAGGCCAGGGTGTTCTCCGGCGCCAGGTGTGACGCCCCGCGATGAGCGATTACCTCAAAAGGACTGGACGCGTACCTCTGTCTCCATCGTCGGGGAATGATCCGATTGCAGGCGACCAGCCACCCAGCGTAGACCCTCGCGAAAAACGCCCTGCCTCTCATGACGATTCGACACCTTTGCCCAACTGCCGGTCGGAACATCGATCGGCGCGCCTTCCGACCCGATCTCGGCCGAAATCCCGGGTGGAACACGATAATCCACCCGAGGACTAGTCTACCAAATCTTGCTGCATTTTGCACGCACGATGTTCGGGTTGCAGCCGTCTTCGGAACAGGCTACCATGAAATCCAGGCTCTTTTTCAGGAGGTCGAAGATGGTTGGACGAGGCACTCGACGCACGTTTCTCAGAAACGCCGCCCTGGGGGGCATGGGTTTTCTTCTTCTCAACGACAGCCGGTCCGCTCGGACTTATGCAGCAAACGAGCGGGTCAATCTGGCGATCGTCGGGGTGTCCGGACGGGGAGGATGGTTCTCCGAAACGATGCCCAAGCTGGCGAACGTCGTGGCGATGTGCGACGTGAACGATCGACGGGCGGCCCCCTATTATAAGGCGATTCCCCAGGCCAGGACGTTCCACGATTTTCGCAGAATGCTCGAGGAGATGGGTGGACAGATCGATGCGGTCACTGTCGCTACGCCGGACCATACGCACGCGGCGATCACAGCCGCCGCGATACGCAGGGGCAAGCACGTGTTGTGTGAGAAGCCGCTGACGCACGACGTGTTCGAGGCCCGGATGCTGCGTGCGTTGGCACGCGAATACAAGGTCGCGACGCAGATGGGCAACCAGGGCACGGCCAGCGAGGCATTTCGCCGCGGCGTGGAACTGATTCAGGCTGGGACTCTTGGCCAGATTCGCGAGGTCCACGCTTGGAACACCGGCGGCGGGGCGGGCGAACGACCGATTCCCACCGAGGAACACCCTGTGCCGGACTTCCTTCAGTGGGATTTGTGGTTGGGGCCCGCGAAGTTTCGCCCGTATAATTCCCGCTGGGCCGAATGGCACTCCTGGCGGGACTTCGCCACGGGAGAACTCGGCAACTGGGGTTGTCACACGATGAACATCCTCTTCAAAGGGCTACGGATCGATTCGCTGTGGAATGAGTCTTCCGGTCGCACGATCCGGCTCGACGTGGAGGTTTCCGGCGTGCATGAGGCGACGTTTCCCAAGTGGGAGATCATCCGATACGCGATTCCCGCCCGCGGCGAGATGCCCCCTGTCACGGTGAACTGGTACAACGGCGGCGGCCGGGCTCCCGGCCCCCGCGAGAAGATCGAAGAGATGATCGGACGCAAGCTGGACTGGGGCGACGCCGGCGAGAAGAAATGGGCGGACCACGCGGGATGCGTGCTCGTGGGTGACAGGGGGATGATCCACTCAACCGGACACAACGCCTCGATGACCGTGCTGCCAGAGGGCCGACTCACAGACGCCGAGAAGCCCGCGAAGTCGCTGCCTCGCTCGCGGGGCCACGAAGTGGAGTGGCTGGACGCCTGTCGGGGTGGTCCGGCGGCCATGTCCAACTTCGATTACAGCGGGCCGCTGACCGAGTTCGTGCTCCTCGGGAACGTCGCCACCCTGTTCGGCAAGAGCATCGAGTACGATCCCGTGGCGATGGAGGTGACGAATTCCGCCGAGGCAAACGAGGCGCTCAAACGCGAGTACCGTGTCGGCTGGTCGTTGTGAGGAGGCTGCGTTACGATGAACGCAAGATTGTGTGTTGTGCTGATACTGATTGTCTCTCTGTCGGTCACCGTATCGCGGGGGCAACTGACAGAGCGGCAGGCTAAACGGATCGAGGCTGCTGTGCCGCAGAAGGCACGCGTTGTCCCCAAGAAACCTCGATGCGTGCTGATCTGGAACACGCCGTTCATGGAACAGTCGCCGCACAAGGGCTACTCGATTCCCCAGGGCGAGTACGCGATGCGGATGCTGGGCGAGAAGACCGGGGCCTTCGAGCCCGTCGTCAGCGACGACATCGCGATGTACCTGCCTGAGAACATCAAACGCTTTGACGCGATCCTCTTGAACAACAGCAGCGGGAACTGGATCCGCCCGACCGAGATGGATATGGCCCGGTTCGCAGAGCATGGTTCGGATGCCGACGAGGTCGAGAGGCTGCTGCGAAAGAGCCTGCTCGACTACGTCTCCAACGGCGGGGGCCTCGTCGCCTGGCATCACGCCATCGGCGGCAACACCCACTGGCCCGAGTTCCAGGAGCTGATCGGAGCCGGCTACTGGGGACATCCCTGGAACGAGGAGGTGGGCATCAAGCTCGACGAACCCAATCATCCGCTAATGGCGACGTTCGGCGGCAAAGACTTCCGCCTGGCGGACGAGATCTTTCAGTTCAACGACCCGTATTCGCGTCAGAGGGTTCGCGTCCTGATGTCGCTGGACACCGCGAAATCGAATATGACCGTGCCCTGGATTCACCGCAAGGACGGCGACTTTGCCCTGGCCTGGGTCAAGAGCCACGGCAAAGGCCGGGTCTTCTA
>JAGPGT010000133.1 GCA_018055905.1 Phycisphaerae bacterium | reverse complement strand
ATGTGGCAGTAGTTCGTCCCGTAGACGTCCTTGACCGCGGGGGCGGTCTTGCGGACCTGGACGAAGGGCTCGTTTTTGTAGAAGTCGTTGAAGAGCGGCAGAAGCTGCTCGGCCTTCACGCCGGGCTTGGGCTGGCTGTAAACCGTCGAGAGGATGCCCCGGTCGAATGGTCCGACGTGGGGCTGGAACAGGATCTGTACCGGCTCGCCTGCCAACTCGCCTGCGATCTGCTCCATCTCAGGCATGTGCCGGTGGACGCCGATCCCGTAGGCGAAGATGTTCTCATTCATATTGGGGAAGTGGAACTTGACCGAGGGGGTCTTGCCTGCCCCGGAAGCGCCGGTGACGGAGTTGACGATGACGGAGCTGGGGTCGATCAGTCCGGCCTTGAGCAGGGGGGCCAGGGCCAGCGTCGCACCCGTGGGGAAGCAGCCTGGGTTGGCGATCAGGCGGGCCGTCTTGATCTTGTCGCGGAAAAGTTCAGGCAGGCCGTATACCGCTTCGTCCAGGTGCACGACGTCGGTATGGACCACACTGTAGTACTTCTCATAGACCGTGACGTCCTTGATCCGGTAGTCGGCGCTGAAATCGACCACCTTGACTCCGGCGCCGAGCAGCTCAGGCACGAATTGCATCGAGACTTTGTGCGGCAGGCAGCACAGGGCGACGTCCGCCATCTCCGAGAGTTTTTCCAGGTTCAGCGGCTCGATCGGCAGGGTACACCGCCCGCGAAACTCGGGGAAGATCTCTTCGGCTGGACCGCACTCTTCCGGCAGGGCCGTCAGGTAGGTCAGCTTCGCTTCGCTGTGCCGCAAAAGGATTCGGATAGACTCGGCGCCGGTGTATCCGCTGGCGCCAATGATCGCAACTCGTACCATAGCTGTTCCTCACGCAGGGCGAACGTCCCATTCGCCGTCCAAACCAGTCGTGCCGCGTCGCCTGTCCACACAGGGACGTTGGCCGCTTCCCGCAGCGGGGCAAGCGGAGGGGACACGACAGATAAAAAAAAAGCCGCAACGAGTGTCTCGCGGCGGCTGTGGCAAACCCGTTGGTCTTGTGTCGCATCAACGCTTGGAGAACTGGAATCTCCGCCTGGCGCCCGCCTGACCCGGTTTCTTCCTCTCGACCATTCTGGGGTCGCGAGTGAGCAGACCGTTGTCCCTCAATGCCGGCAGGTAGTTCTCATCATAGGTCTTGAGGGCTCTGGCGACGCCCAACAGAGTAGCACCGGCCTGACCGGTCGTGCCGCCGCCTTTGACGTTGACGAACACGTCGAAGGCTTTCTCGCCGTTCACCGCCTTCAGGGGAGCCAACACCGCCTTACGATCCTGATCCTTCGTGAAGTAGGTCTCAAAATCCCTCTTGTTGATCACTAGCTTGCCGGTGCCCGGTCGGATTCGCACGCGGGCAACGGAGGTCTTGCGTCGGCCTGTTCCCCACCAGTAACCGAATCTTGCCTTGCTGGCATTGCCGGGACCGATGACCACCTTGGTCTCGGCAGCGTCCTGCTTCTGTTCGACGGTCGTATTCTCAGGTCTGATCTCTGACATGGCTTTTCAATTCCACTTAGAACAGTTGCACTTTCTGGGGTTGCTGGGCCTGATTCTGATGTTCTGGGCCGCGGTAGATCTTGAGCTTGGAGAGGGCTTTGCGACCCATCTGGGTCTTGGGTAACATTCTGCGAACAGCCAATTCGAGGATCTTCTCGGGCTTTCGCTCCAGCATCTTGGCGTAAGGAATGTACTTGTGCCCGCCCGGATAACCCGAGTACGACTCATAGGTCTTCACCGTGGCCTTGTTGCCGGTGAGCCGGATCTTGTCGGCGTTGACCACGACGACGAAATCGCCCATGTCCACGTGGGGCGTGTACGTCGGTTTGTTCTTGCCCATGAGGATCATGGCCAACTTGGTGGCGATGCGACCGAGAACGGCTCCGTCGGCATCCACCAGCAGCCACTTGTGCTCTACCTGATCATTCTTGGCCATAAAACATTTCATATGCGTACTCTCATCAGTTTTCCATTAGTTAGAAACCTCGGATTCTAGCAGACTGGACGGTCGTGTCAAACAATTTTTTCACATGAATTCGGTGATTCCGGCCGCCTTGCGGCTGAAGCCCGGCCGGCCGAAGAAGCGGCTAGTTCCTGTAACTCTTTGCCAAACTGAGAGTTGTCTCTCGCGAGCATCCGTGTCTTTGTGGCCTCAGGATCTGCACAACCCGACCTTCGGCCGCAACCCGGGGCGTCTGTACCCCTTCCTTAGTGCCAGTCTAATTGTTAGGATTCCCGACTTCAACTGTTATCTTTTGAAAACCTCTTGCATTCAGTCCTGCTTCGACTACCCTGAGCGAGCCGGTCGGAGGGTAGGGCTCTGCGGGGACGCAACCTGAGCGCTGGCCGGCCGTCGGGGCAGAAGCCGGACCGCTTGTGCATAGGGTTCGGCTTTCGTCGTTTCACTTCTGCTTTGATGCACAAAGCGCTAAATCCCGGGGGCAGAGCCCCTGGTACGAACGGTCCGCCTGCATCGGGAATTGAATCCGCTTCGAGATATCGGATTGGAGCCCGGGGCGAAGCGCACGTATGAATCAACAGACGGCGCCGAGGTGAGGCTGGACATTGCCACAGCCCGGATGAGTCGATCCGATAGTCAACTTCTGCGATTCGGAATGCCAGGCGGATGATCGGTCGCGTACTTCACGAAGAACTGCATTTCCTCTGCTTCGCCGACGAAGCTGTAGTCGAGGACGACCCGTTTGTCGTCTGGGAACATCGCTTCTTTGCGTGAGACAAGAGACTCGAACGCTTGTTCCACCTCACGAGCCGGCTGTCCGGATTTGATCGACTTGTCCAACAAGTCCTTGATGAGAGCGGGGCGTTCGTCCTTTGGCATCAAAGAGAGGTTCCAGCAAACCGTCGCGATCACAAGTGACAAGCGACGATCGGCATCGTCCCGTGCGGAATCAAGCAGAGGCTGAGCTAAACGCTCAATCGCATCGGACAACTTGTTTTCGACGGGAAGAGCCTGTTTGACCCACAGAGGAATTGCGTCGTACTTTTGCGATTGTCTCTTGAATTTTCTCAGTACGTTGCTCAAATCAGCCTCCTGAGAAGTCAGTCTGCCAGGGGCAACAGGTCAGTCGAAACGTGAAGATGAAAAGGAGGGAGGTGCGTCGCCTCCATCCTTCTTGTCTTCACTTTTCAAACTGATCCACTACCTAACGACACGCGACGAAAGCCGTCAACCCTAAGAACATCCCATGGAGTTCCCGCAGTTGAAGCATTTGTAGCAGGTGCCGTTGCGGACGGTGATCGAGCCGCAGATATCGCAGGCCGGGGCGTCGTCGCCGAAGTGCTCGAACTGCGAATTGAACTGCTGCATCAGTGTAGCTTCCGCCAAGATTCCGTCTTCGGCGCCGACGGTGGTTACGATCGGGACACTGACCATCGGGCCGATCCGAGGGGGCTTGCCGCCGATGCGGTCCATAGGCAACGTGCCGGTCGCCTTGACCGGAACGGTCTCGGGCCTGGCCTCCGTGGTCTTGACCTTTTTGTTGTTGCCACTGTTTCCGCCGACGGCCTTGGCCTCGGCGATCTTGTGCGCTAGGTCCTTGGTTTTTTCGACCAGCTCGCGGGCAGTGGTGTTGACCGTCTTGTTCCCTGCGGTGGCCGGCGGGGTCCGGTTGGGCAGGTTCTTGTCCGCGTAGCCGGGGATGAACTGCAGGCCCAGCCAGCAGAAGATGTAGTCGATCAGGCTCTTGGCGAACGGGATGTCCCGGTTGCTGGTCATGCCGGAAGGCTCGAAACGCGCGTGACGGAACTTGTCCACCAGCGTGATCAACGGAACGCCATACTGCAGGGCCATCGACGTGCACGTTCCGATGACGTCCATAAGGCCCCCGACGGTGCTGCCCTCCTTGGCCATAGTGATGAACAACTCACCAGGCTGACCATCCTCGTATAGCCCCACCGTCAGGTAGCCTTCATGGCCTGCTACCGAAAATTTGTGTGTCAGGCTGTGCCGCGTGTCGGGCAGCCTTCTGCGGAACGGCCGGCCCACCGGAACCTCGGCGGCTTTTCTGGCCTTCTCGTCCTTGTGCTTGTCGGTTTGGACGGGCTGGAGACGCTTGGACCCGTCCCGATAAATCGCCACGGCCTTGAGGCCCAGCTTCCAGCCCTCCATATAGGCGGCCTGGATCTCCTCGGTCGTGCTCTCTTTGGGCATGTTGATCGTCTTGCTGATCGCCCCGGAAATGAAGGGCTGCACCGCCGCCATCATTTTCAGGTGCGCGGTGTAGGGGATGAACCGCTTGCCGTTCTTGGGTTTGAAAGCGCAGTCGAAGATCGGCAAGTGTTCCGCGGAGAGCCTCGGCGCTCCTTCGATGGTCTCCTGCTTGTCCACATGGTCGCAGATGGCCTTGATATCGTCGGGGGAATAACCCAGGCGTTCGAGAGCCATCGGGAGTGTTTTGTTGACGAGTTTGAGCATGCCGCCGCCGGCCAGGAGTTTGTACTTAATCAGGGCAATGTCCGGCTCGATGCCGGTGGTGTCACAGTCCATCATAAAACCGATCGTGCCCGTGGGCGCCAGAACGGTGACTTGGGCGTTTCGAAAACCCATTTTTGTCCCGGCGTCGAGAGCTTCATCCCAGGCATCTTTGGCGGCGTTTCGCAGGTAATCCGGGCAATGCGTTTCCGGCAGGTCATGGGCATGCTGGCGGTGCATGTTGATGACCTTGAGCATGGGCTCTTTGTTCTTCTCGAATTCCTCGAAGGGGCCTTTGAGTTGTGCCAGTTCCGCGCTGGCTGCATAGGCGGCGCCGGTCATGATCGCACTGACGGCCGAGGCCAGCGACCTGGCTTGGTCCGAGTCGTAGGGAAGGGCCAAGCTCATGATCAGGGAGCCCAGGTTGGCGAAGCCCAGTCCCAGCGGCCGGAAGCGGTGGCTGTTGATTGTGATCGGCTTGTCGGGGTAACTGCCGTTGTCGACCAGGATTTCCTGGGCGATGATGAACAGGCGAACCGCCTTCTTGAAGGCCACAACGTCGAACGACCCATCCTCCCGGCGGAATTTCATCAGGTTCAGTGAGGCCAGGTTGCAGGCGGAATCGTCTATGAACATGTACTCGCTGCAGGGATTGGAGGCGTTGATCGGCCCGGAGTTGGGGCAGGTGTGCCAACGGTTGATTGTACTGTGGTACTGAATGCCCGGGTCACCGCAGATCCTGGTGCCCTCGGAGATCAATTGCATCAGTTCGCGAGCCGAGTACGTATCGACCTTCTTGCCGGTTGTGACGGCGTAAGTGTTCCAGGAGTCGTCTCTCTCGACCGCCTGCAAAAATTCGTCGGTGACTCGGACCGAGAGGTTGGAGTTCTGGAACATTACGCTGTCGTAGGCTTCACTGTTGTGCTCGCCGGTGTAGCCGGCTTCGATCAGTGCCCAAGCCTTCTTTTCCTCAATGGTTTTGCAGGTGATGAATTCCTTGATGTCGGGGTGGTCGATCTTGAGTGATTGCATCTTGGCGGCCCGACGGGTTTTTCCGCCGGACTTGATGACCGCCGCAATCTGGTCGTAAACCCGCATGAAGCTCAGGGGGCCGGAGGGTTTGCCGCCGCCGGCGAGTTTCTCGCGACTGCTTCGCAGGGTTGACAGATCGGTGCCGGTGCCCGAACCATGCTTGAACAACATCGCTTCGGAGGTCGCTAGACGCATGATGTCCTCCATCGAGTCCTTGACGGACTGGATGAAGCAGGCGGAGGCCTGGGGGTACTCGTAACTGTTCTGGCAGGGCACTGCGGTTTTTTCTTGTGGGTCCCAGCGATAGTTATGCTTGCCGCCGGCGATACCGTAGACGTCATAGAGCCCCACATTGAACCACACGGGGCTGTTGAATGCCCCGTACTGGTTGACACACAGCCAAGTCAATTCGTTGTAGTAGATTTCCGCCTGTTCCTGGGTGGCGAAGTAACCGTCCTTGAGGCCGCGGTCGGCGATGGCTTTGCAGACTCGGTGGACGAGCTGCTTGACCGAATGTTCACGTTGACCGCCCTCGGTATCGCCATAGAAATATTTGCTGGCGACGACCTTGGTGGCCAGTTGGCTCCAATTGACTGGCACCTCGATATTGTCCTGTTCAAAAACCGCTTCGCCGGTGTCGCTGGAGATCTTCGCGGACCGGATTTCCCACTCGATCTGATCGAAGGGGTGTACACCCGGCGTGGAAAAGAACGGTTCGATCGTCAACCCTTTGCCGTTTTCGGATTGGGGAGCCTTTTTTGTTCGCACACGCTCACTCTTAAACGGGTTCTCAGGGTCGAACTTATAGGACATTGTGCGCCTCCGTGCTGACAATACAAAACCACTATATATAGTAATGAATAGCTGGGCTCAACCCAGATATGGTTGATTATTCTTCCGAAACCGTAAGGGCAGATTAATAACCCCACGATCAGGTGTAAAGATCCAATGCGTAGAATTTTCGCATTGAGTCGGTGGGCTTTCTTCTTAACCCTTGGGATTGCTGAATCTACGGTTCAAAAAAAAATGTGCCGACCGAGATGTCGGTCTTCCCTGCGACGGTTTATGTTACGACCGTCTCTGCTCAGGATAATCTTCGCACAGGTGGCTTTGTCTGCCTTGCGAATGATTTTTCTGCCGCCTAGATTGCAACTGGATTTTGGGCCCCTTACAGTTGTATAATATGTAGTGCAATCGGGGAACAGTAGGCCCGGTGGATGCATCTTGGTTGCAAGAGCCCGAGAATATGTGAGAGAAGGAGGATCTCGGCGATGCGTAAGTTTTTGGGATTCACGCTTATTGAATTGCTCGTTGTCATCGCGATCATCGCGGTTCTGATGGCGGTTCTGATGCCCTCTCTGCACCGCGCCCGCGAAGGGGGAAAACGGGTGACGTGTCTGAACAACCTCAAGCAGTTGTCTCTGGCATGGAATTTGTACGCCGATGAAAATGGCGACAGGATCGTCAACGGCGCCACGGGTTTCAGCAACCAGAACATGGCTTGGGGCGACCACCGCAACGAGCTCTCCTGGATCGATGGTTTCCATCCGGAGCCGACGCAAACCGAGCTCCAAATCGAGGATATCCGGCGGGGCGCTCTGTTCCCCTATACCAAGAATGTAGCTCTCTACAAGTGCCCTACCGGGCGACGCGGCTATGCTCTCACGTATTCGATCATGTTCTCCATGAATGCGGTTAACCATCCGCAGACTCAGGGGGTCAAGGGGGCCCACGTCAAGAAAAGGACGGAGATTCGTCCTAACTTGGCTCAGAGGCTTGTCTTCATCGACGAAGGTTTCATGACTTCCGATGCCTACGCGGTCTACTACAACCAGGAGCAGTGGTGGGATGACCCGCCGGTTCGCCATGGGGACGGTGCGACCTTGTCGTTTGCGGATGGGCACGCCGAGTACTGGAAGTGGAAAGGGGTCGACACGATCAAGCGGGCCAGGAGTCAAGCGGATATCCATACCAGCAATTGGACGCCGGAAACCAACGATGGGTATCTGGATCTCTACGACATGCAGAAGGGGTGCTGGGGAAAACTGGGCTATAAGCCCTCGCGGTAGTCTCAGTCCTTTCCGACGGTGAAGACCGCTTCCGTCAGGGCGCTCCAATTCCCGTCGATGACAGTGCGTGCGTTGATCCGTATGGCTCGATCGATTCTTATCGGGCCTGAGTAGGGAATCGCGGTGGCGGACGGGCCACTCGTCCGGGCGGCCGTGCTCTCCACAGCCTCCAGAATTGCCGAGATCAGGAAGTCGCTGCTGTCGGTGGCCGAGTTCATGCCGTGGATCGCCAGGATGTTCTGGCCTTGTCGGAGCAGAGGCAGGCCACCAGAGACGGTGAACACTTCCGCGTCATCGCCTTCGTGGGTTCCAAAGGACCCTGAATTCCACGTGGGAGCCCCCTGGAACAAGACCCGTCGGATCTCCACGCCGTTGAGATAGGCCACGAACGCATCGTCATAGCGAATCCTGAGCGTCATGTGATCGAACTTGGCGGGATCGATCGCCAAATGGAAGGGGATACGAACGTAGCAGGTTCGGTTCTTCGCGTACATCAGGTCGTGGACATCGAGCCCGATCAGCGGTTCGTATCCTCCACTGCGTTCATACCCAACGCCCCCCGGAAGGCCTTCCGTGAGCAGCCACGAAGAGTCGCTGAAGGGTGAATCTCCTTTCCAGGCGTCGCTGATGGGGTATGTGGGGACGAGAACACGTTTGGGGGCCTCCTCGCCAACCAGTGTATGCACGACGGTTTGGAGTCCCTGTGCCGGTTGACGCGGGTCGGTGCCGTCGAGCGTGTACCAAATGACACCAGCGGGGGCCTGCAGTGTGAGCTTGCCGCCGACAGTCACCGGACCGCCGTGCTGGGGCGTTCCGTCGACCAGGAATACGGGAGCGTCGAGACTCGGATACAGCCCTCGCGACCTGAACTGTTCGAGGGCGGTTTCCGTCCGACGGGGGAAGTACTCTTCGAGAATGCGGTTCTTCGCAGGGATCCAGTGGTCGTCGCGCGTGTACAGGGAGTAGGGGCCCCATTCGTAGGGGTGTACATCCCGGCGGTAGTCGCCCCAGCGGGCGGACTCGGCGACGATCGCCAGTTCGATCTCGTCGGCCAAACGAACCCATCGTTCGGCGTTGCGCTCGGGGGTGAGGACGCCCCCCTGGGACAGATGCCTCTGGACGCGGTCGCCAAAGCGGACGCGGAACTCCTGGATGTCGTCCAGGTAGTCGAACAGGCCGGTAGGGTCCGGATCGGGATTGATGGTGTTGTGGTTATTGCTCTCGAGCGTTCGCTCGACGTTCGGGCTGTAGAATCGCCAAAGCTTCTGGTCCGGCCCGCCTCCGACGGCGCGCCAAGGACCGCTCGGTCGCAGATCCTGTGTGCCCGCGAATCCATTCAGGATCGACCAGTCGATGAAATTATCCACGTCTAGGATGTCGCAAATCCTGTCCCAGTCGCGACTTGCGACGGTGTCCTGCAACTGGAGCCAGGCCTCTGTCGTGCCTTCGATCAGTCGTCCCGCCTCGCGACCTCCGTAGGTCGGATCGCCCTCCACTACGTCGAGCCCCGTGCTGTGGCCGTCCTGGTAGCGGGTGTAATGGTTTGCGTTCACCTGTTCCCCCAGGTTGTACAGGCCCCAGTAGATTCCGTTGAGGTACAGGTGGACATAGAGGCCTCTGCCAGCGTCCGCTTGTCCCATTTCCAGCAAGGAATCTCGCATCCACTGATCGCGCATGTACAGAGCACGCCGTCGTTGGTCGACCGCCCAGTGGAGCCAACTGTTCTGATAGAAGCCCTGCAGTCGGAGCGAATCGAAGCTCTCGACGGGACTGCCGTCGAAGAGGGGATAGTCCAGTCGACCCGGTCCGTACCCGCTGTCGAATCGCAGCTCGAAGCTGTGCTTGGGGCATTTGAGCGGATCGCGGCTCTCTTGCCCCTGGATTTGAAGCCCGCAGTTGACTTGGAGCCCCTTTGTGCCGTCGGCTGTGAACAATTCGAAGGAAATAGAACGCTCCCAGCCCATGCCGCCTGTGCTTGGGTGGCCTGTGTAGATGTAGATGCCTCCGGCTTCGGGGTCCCGACTGTGGCCAAAGAACGCGTCCCTGCTCGTGACGAGCGAAACCGTCGGGATCGACAGGAGAGCGTCCTGCATCAGGTTCGCATAGGCCGGACGGAAGCAGATCTCGGGGTCCATCTCGTAGTCGGCCGGGAGGCCGCCGTACCAAGTGTCGGGATAACCCTGGGCGAGAACTTGTCTCTGGGTACGGGCGATCACGTCGTGGGGAAAGATATATGTGTGCGTGACGACTTCGCTGGGAGGTTGACCTTCCTTGGTGGCTTGCGCTCGAAGGCAGGTTGTGCCTGTGATTCGCAGAGGCGAGGTATAGACACTGCTGGAGGAGGACACTCCCGAGGCGCCGTAAGGTTCGCTGCCGTCGAGGGTGTAATGGATCGTCGCCTCCGGCGTCCCGCAGGTAATCGCGACATCGAACGAGGTATCGTAGAAGCCTCGTTCCCGACTGAACCGGGGGACCGCGACCCGGTCCGAGGTCTGTCCGAGGCCCGACGATCCGAGCATCAAGATTGCCAAGAGTGATGCTGAGACGACTCGTTTCAATTCACACCCTCACCTCACGTAATGCCACTATGGATTGGCTCTTCCCGGCGAGGGGACTGCCGCCCGCCAGTTCTCCGGGTCGTTGCCGTAGGCCTGGGGATCGATTCGATGGAGCGACTTGCCCCGGCCATCCGCTTCGATGGGCCAGGGGTCTACGCCGGTTGCGAAATCCTGCGGATGCGATCCGTCGCTGTATGAAATCCGATCCACACGAATCCACTCGATCTTGCCTTCGTCTTCGACCGCGAAGGGCCGGCTCAACTGGACCTTCTCGTTGCCATTGGTCAGTCTGCCGATGTTCCACGCCAGGACCAGCACGCCCGCAGGCACGGAGTACCTGCTGTTGAACAGGCTCAGGTCCTTGGCCAGGACCAGGTGCTGACCCGGCGCCAGCGTCACAGGCGGATCGCTCGGAAACAGCA
>JAGPGT010000132.1 GCA_018055905.1 Phycisphaerae bacterium | reverse complement strand
AACCCCAATCGCCCGGAAATCGACGTTCAGGTCTTCCCCTGTTTTTTCTATTCGAGGAGCCATTTGGCGGTATGGTCGTCTGTCACCAGGACGCTGATCAACCTACCTCGCAGGGCCGCACGAATTGCAAATCGCTTTTCCACCCCCCCGGCGACGGCGATGACCCGCTCGATTCGTTTGATCTTGTCGAGAGGGGTTCCGACAATACGGTCGTTGATCGGATGATTCACCTTGTGGCCGTCGGCGTCGAAGAACTGCAGGGCGATATCGCCCGTCACGCCGTGCGCCTTGAGATCCGCGATCTCTTCAGCAGTCAGCGTGTTGCCGTTTGACAGCAGGGTCGAACCCGGTTCGAGAGCGCCGATGCCCACGATGGCCACATCCGCGCGGGCAGCCAGTTCCAACGTATCCGCGACCTGGGGGTCCGTCACCAGCGCATCGCGGATGATCCTGTCTTTGACGATTCCCGGTGCGTGAATCAGGCGGGGTTTGGCTCCGAGTGTTTGGGCCATGCGGCGGGCCAACTCGGCCCCGTGCGTCTCGGCCTCCAGTTCGCCGAGGCCGCCGAGAAACTGGACCACGCGAACGTCCGGCAAGTCCATCGGCGGCAGGGCGTTGACGGTCGACAGAACCGCGGTGCCCCAGCTCAGCGCCAGAACCTCATGGCCCTGAAGGCATCGGGTCAGACAAGCCGCCGCGACTCGGCCCAGTTCGGTAATGACTGCCCCGCTGCCGCGGGTCGGGCATGTGACGACCAGCGCCTCCTTGAGCTCATATTTCTCTTCTAGATGGCGTTCGAGGTCCGCGTTCGAACCCTGCGGAGAGGCGATTGTGATTTGGACGACCTTGTCCTCTCGCGCCTGACGGAGCAACCGGGAGACCTTCACTCGCGACAGACCAAATCGATCTCCGATCTGCTGCTGGGTCAGGTTGTCGTCATAATATGCCTTGGCGATCTTGTACAGGATGCGCTTATGTTCCAGTTCACTCATCATAGTTTGCACATTTGTTCATCTTTGACTGTGTTTTCGGATTGTCCACGCAACCAGTCCCTGTGTCAACCGCGATTGAGGGTTGACAAAAAGGTCTATCGCAGGTCATTATGTACATGCGTTCACTATTGAACAAGTGTATTATTTTCTTCTCCGCCCTCTGGAAAGGGTTCTTATGCGTGTTTCGCGATGGATCTGTGTATCGGTGGCGGTTGCCGTTTTGGTCGCGGGGGGGATTTCCTGTTCTCGACGGGGCAGTACCCCATCGAAGGCGTCAATCTGCTTCGCGTTCCAGGATCTGGAGACGGAGTTCTGGGTCGCCGGGCACAAAGCAATCACCCAGACGCTCAGAAGCAAGGGCATTGAGGTCCTTGAACGAAACGCCAACCAAGACGCCAACCGGCAGCTCGAACAGGTCCGGGCGGCCATCGCTCGCGGCGTGAACGGGATCATCATCATCCCGCAGGATGGCGAAAGTGCGGTGACGATCGTGGGCGAGGCCAACAAGGCGGGCGTTCCCATCGGGGTTTTCAATAGGCCGCCCGCCAATAAAAGCAATTCCGCCATTGTCGTTGTGGCCGACAACGAACGCATTTCCGAGCTGGCGGTGTCGTACATGGCTGAGCAGGCTAGGAAGCTGGGCCGCAAGGCGACCCCTTTGATTCTGGTGGGGGACTTGGGCGACAACAACGCAGTGGCCCGGCGGAGGGGTTTCATGAACGTCATCGAGAAGAACCCGGATCTGTTCAACGCGGTGATCGAAGTACCGACGAAGTGGGATGCCGTGACGGCACAGGCAAATCTGGAAGCCGCCATGCAGAGCAATCCCGGCGTGGACTTCATCTTCACGTCTTCCGATCAAATGTATCCGCAGATCCGGGCGGTCCTGGAGCCGCTGGGCAAGTGGAAGAAGATCGGCGATCCTGGACACGTCATCCTCGGTGGGGTCGACGGCGACGCCCGGGCCGCACGGTGGATGAAGGAAGGCTATGTGGACGCCACCGGTGTGCAAGACCTGTTCTACGAGGCCGATGCACTCCTGACCGAACTTCTCAAGGCAATCGAAGCCGGCGAGAAGACCCCCAACAAGTGGATCGAAGACCCGGGTTTCGCTCTGACTCAGGCGAACATGGCCGAGAAGGCGATGGACATGTGGGGTTACAAACTGTTCGCCGAGCAGGACCCGGCGGCGGCCAGGTAGAGGACGCACGACAGGTCGTTTCATCTTCGAGGAACAAGTGGACCACTCAGGCAGACAGGCAAGGGCACAGGACATGCTGCGGCGGTTCGTCCGCGGGGGGATGCTCTCTGAGAATTTCGTGCTGTACCTGAGCATCGTTTTTTTCGCGATTCTGTATCTCTTCATGCCCTACATTGCCAGCGGGCGCAATCTGGCGAACCTCTCGTCCAATCTTTGGCCGCTGCTGGCCTTGGTGCTGGGGCAGATGTTCGTTCTGATTTTGGGCGTCATCGACCTGTCGCAGACCTCCACCATGGCCCTGACCAGCGTCGTCGGCGGTATGCTCATGACCACACAACTCGAGCCGACGCTCTTCGAGAAGAGCCCCCTGTGGGGCATCCTGCTCTCGCCCCAGGGTAGTCCGATCAGCGGCACGACGCTGGCGGTTCCTCTGGGGATCCTGGCGATGCTCGCAGTCGGGACGCTCGTGGGCCTGCTCAACGGCCTGGCTGTGGCGAAAGGGCACATGCCCGCCTTCATGGTGACGCTGGTCTCGATGATGTTTTTCAGCGGCCTTGCGATCTTTCTGACGAAATCGGAGAACATCATGTATCTGCCGGGCGGGTTCACGATGCTCGGGGCGGGCGAGATCGGTTCCGTGCCATATTCATTCTTCGTCGTTCTGACGCTTGCGGTCGTCGCGCAGGTGGTGCTCAAACACACCGTACTGGGGCGGTGGTTCTTCGCGGTCGGCAAGAACCTCCGGACCTCGGTGGTCTCCGGCGTGCCCACCGAGCGGGTCATCGTCCTGGGTTACGTTTTCAGCGGATTCTGTGCGGCGGTCGCCTCGATTCTATACTCGGCCCGCCTGGCCTGTGGCCGGCCCACGCTCGGACAGAACCTGCTGCTCGATGTGATCGGGGCCGCGGTCATTGGGGGCATAAGTCTCTTCGGTGGCAAGGGCAAGGTACTCTGGGCCTTTTTCGGCGTGCTGTTTTTCGTCCTGCTCTCGAACGCCCTGAGCATGCTCGCGCTGCCGTTCTACGCGGAACCCGTGGTCAAAGGGACCGTGATTCTGCTGGCGGCCCTGTTGGATGTCACGCGAACCCGCCTGCTGGCCAGGGAGGTCGTCGCCTGATGGCCGAGACAATCCTCCAATTCGACGGCGTATCGAAGAGCTTCTTTGGCGTACACGCGTTGCACGATGTGACGTTCTCGCTGCCCAAGGGCCATCTGCTCGGCCTGATCGGAGAAAACGGCGCGGGCAAGAGCACCCTGATGAACATCCTCGGAGGCGTTGTCCGGCCCGATTCCGGTGGCATGACCCTGCGTGGACAGGACTACTCCCCTCGCAATCCGTCCGAGGCGACCGAAGCCGGCGTCGCCTTCATCCATCAGGAACTGAATCTCTTCAGGAATCTGAGTATCGCGGACAATCTGTTTATCGACCGTTTTCCCCGGTTTGGCAGATCGCCTTTCATCCACAAGCGCGCCGCGAAGGCCAAGGCCCGGCAGTTGTTGGAATCCTTGAATCTGGCTCTCTCTCCGGACACGCTCGTGGATCGTCTCACGCCGGGAGAGCGGCAACTGGTCGAGATCGCCAAGGCCCTGAGCACGGGGGCCGAGATTATCATTTTCGACGAGCCCACCACGTCACTGACTGCCGGCGAGACCGAGCGGCTCTTTCGCATTATTCACGACCTGCGTCGGCAGGGCAAGTCGATGATCTACATCTCGCACAACCTGGGCAATGTCCTGGAGCTTGCGGATGAGATCGTCGTCCTTCGCGACGGCCGGGTTGTGGATCAGGGGCCCAAGGACGGTTACACCGTTGACCGGATGATCTCCCGTATGGTGGGGCGGGACATCAGTCAGGTCTTTCCGCTTCGCCAATCGGGACCGATGGATGAGATTGTCCTGGAGGTTCGCGGGGTGTCTATGCCGGGGATCGTCAAAGACGTCGATCTGACGCTGCACAAGGGCGAAGTGCTCGGGCTCTTCGGGTTGATGGGTTCAGGTCGTACCGAACTGGCCCGCATTCTCTTCGGTCTGGATTCCTGCGAACAAGGCCGGATCATCATGGATGGTGTTCTCTGCGAACGCACTTCAGCGAACGACAGCATCCGCCGGGGGATGGCGTTTGTGACGGAGAATCGTCGCGAGGAGGGTCTGCTCATGGAAGCGACGATCGTCGACAACATCGGCTTGGTCTCGTTGCCTGCGTTTGCCCGGCCCCGACCGCCTCGCCTGATCCGAGGCCGGGGGCTTCGGGAGGCCGCCACGCGGGTGGCCGAGTCCCTGCGGATCAAAGGCGGACCTGCGCACCGTACCTTGGCCAGGAACCTCAGCGGCGGCAATCAGCAGAAGGTCGTCATCGGCAAGTGGCTGTTGTCCAAGCCCAAGGTCTTTATCTTGGACGAGCCAACCCGGGGTATCGACGTCGGGGCCAAGTGTGAGGTCTACGCCATCGTCAACGACCTGGCGGCCAGAGGGGCCGGTATCTTGCTGATCTCTTCGGAGATTGAGGAACTGATGGGTATGTGCGACCGCATTCTCGTGATGAGCAAGGGACAGATCCAAGGCGCCTTCAATCGTGAGGAGTTCGACCGCGAGCAGATCCTCCACGCGGCGTTCCAGGGCCGCCAGATCTATCCGCGAAGGATGTAGTGATGGGCAAGCGCCACGATATGATGTTGATAACGGTGCTTAGATACACGCCGCTGATCCTTTTTGCGGGGATCTTTCTGAGTTTCGGTTTGCTGTCGCCGCGGTTTCTCAGCTATCAGAGTTTCGAGAACATCGTCAAACAGGCGTCGTACATCGGCATCGTGGCAGTGGGAATGACGTTTGTCCTGCTGACCGCGGGCATCGACTTGTCGGTTGGCTCGAACATGTATCTGTCGGCCGTCGTCGCGGGACTTCTGATCAAGCATCACGGCCTACCTGTCACGCTGGCTCTGGTCGTTTGTCTGGCGGTCGGCGTGCTCTTCGGGCTGGTGAACGCCCTGGCTGTCACGAAGCTGCGAATTCTTCCTTTCGTGGCGACGTTGGGGACGCTCTGGATCGGTCGCGGGCTTGGCCTATGGCTGACCCAGTCCGCCCTGGTCGAATACCCCCAGAGCGTGACGCGAATCGGTTCCCAGCGGCTATTGGGTGTTGTCCCGTTGCCGGTGGCGGTGTTTTTGGCGGTGGTGGTGTGCGCCACGGTTCTGCTTCGATGCACGACACTGGGCCGGCAGTTCTACGCGGTCGGTAACGACATCGAAGCTGCGAAGAAGGCCGGTATCGACACCGTTGGGGTGCGGGGCGCGGCTTTCGTCATCTGCGGTGTTCTGGCCGCCCTGGGAGGTTTCATCTCAGTCGCACAGTTGGGGATCGTCAACGCGGGCTTCGGCGAGGGGCGGGAGTTTGACGCGATCGCTGCGGCGGTGCTCGGTGGCACGAGTCTCTTCGGCGGTATCGGCAGCGTCTTTCCGGGTACGCTGCTGGGGGCCGTGCTGATTCAGATGGTGACCATCGGCCTGGTTTCGGTCCAGGTGGATCTGTACTTGCAGCCGTTGGTGCAGGCCGGGATCATCTTCCTGGCCGTGCTTCTGGACAGCCTTCGCACAAGACGGCTGTCATGGCTGAGCCGGAGGCACATTCGGATTGAGGAGACAGAGTAACGGTTCTTGATTTGGGAGGCGGATATACGTCATGGCAGGACAATCGGCAAAGAAACTGGTGGAAAGGGCACGCGAGGTGATCGCGTGTGAGAGTGAGGCGATCCGGGCGCTGACGGCGCAGATCGATGAATCCTCGGCCGACGTGGCACGTACGATGTTCGACTGCAAGGGGCATATTCTGGTCACAGGAGCCGGGACTTCGCGGGCGATCGCCCAGCGGTTCGCTCATTTGCTGAGCTGCTGCGGGACGCCCGCTTTGGTGCTTAATGCGGCCGATTGCCTCCACGGTGGGGCCGGAGCCATTACGGCGGCCGACGTCCTGTACGTCATCTCCAAGGGCGGCCACAGCCGGGAGATCAATTGTCTCGTCGAGATCGCCAAAGGCAAGGGCGCCAAGATCATCGCCCACACGGAGAATCCGGACTCCCCGCTGGCGAAGATGAGCGACGCGGTTTACAGGGTCAAGGCTCCCGAGAACGTGGACCCCTATGGCATGATCGCCACGGGCAGCTCGCTGGTCAATGGGGCCGCGTGCGACGTACTGTGCGTGCTGCTGCTGGAGATGCGCGGCTACACGAAGGAGCAATTCAGCGTCACGCACCCGGAAGGGGCGGTCGGCAAGAAGATCGCCGAAGGAAAGTGAAACGAGGTTGGGAATGAAGGCAGCATATTTGACAGGGCCCCGGACGGTCGAGTTGCGGGATGTCCCCGAACCGGCGGCGCCGGCGGGCGGGCTGGTGCTGGAGGTCAAGGCCTGCGGCATCTGCGGGTCGGACTTGCGGCGGTGGAAGGAAGGACCGCCCAAGGGCGTTGACGGGACAATTCCCGGCCACGAGGTTGGTGGAATCGTGATTGAGGCCGGTGCCGGGCTGGCGCGGTTTGCCGTCGGCGATCGTCTGGCGATCGCGCCGGATGTTCATTGCGGCCGATGCTACTACTGCCGGCGCGGGCTCTACAATCTGTGCGACGATCTGCGATTCGTGGGCATCAATCCCGAGTTCCCCGGCGGCCTCGCTGAGAAGCTTGTACTTCCCGAGGAGGTCCTGGTCAACGGGATCGTGCATCGGATGCCGGAGGGTATGTCGTTCGCCGAGGGGAGCCTGGCCGAGCCGAGTTGCTCCGTGATCACCTGTCACGACAGAGCGGGAACCGGGTTAGGCGACACAGTGGTGGTGATGGGCGCGGGACCCATCGGCTGTTTGCATATCGTGATCGCCAAGGCTCGTGGGGCTTCGGTGATCGTTTCCGAGCCCAACGCCACGCGAAGGGCGATGGCAGAGAAGTTCGGACCTCTGGCCGTGATCGATCTGACGCGCGGTGACCTCAAGTCCCAGGTTCGCGACCTGACGAAGGGCGTCGGCGCCGATATCGTGATTTGCGCCAACCCGATCGCCCAGACGCAAACCGACGCGGTCGAGATCGTGCGAAAACGTGGTAAGGTGGTCCTGTTCGGCGGTCTGCCCAAGGCCAACCCGATGGTGACCTTGGACAGCAATCGGATACATTACGGCGAGATCGAGGTCTGCGGGTCCTTCTCGTATCATCCCACGGTGCACGAGACGGCTCTGGACCTGATCCATCGAAAAATCATACCGGTGGATCTGCTGGTGACGCATACGTTTGGTTTAAATGAAGTGGGCAAGGCATTCGAGGCCGCCGCAGTGGGCGAAGCGCTCAAAGTGGTGGTCACGACATAACACGTGAAACGTGGAAAGCGAAGCGTATCTTGTCCTTTTTTGCTTCACGTTTCACGAGGTACGGAGAAGACACTGTGATTGGTTTGAATGAAGAACTGGCCGCCCGAGCGGCGGCGGGCAGGCCCGTCCGGATCGGCATGATCGGGGCGGGACAGATGGGCGTGGACGTCGTCGCCCAGGTGGGGATGATGAAGGGCATCGACGTGGTTGCCGTGGCGGATATCGACACCCAGCGGGCCAAAGAGGCCTTTCGGATCGGAATGCTCGAAGGCGAAGTCGTCGAGGCGGGCTCCGCCAAGAAGGCCGACGAAGCGGTGGCCGCGGGCAAGCGGGTTTTCACGAGCGACTATCGCGTCATCACGGACATGAAAGAGGTGGACGTGATGCTCGAGTCGACCGGCGTGCCGGAGGTCGGAGCTAAGGCGGCCCTTCGTTCGGCGCGGACGGGCCAGCAATTGGCGATGATGAACGTCGAAACCGACGTCACGGTAGGACCTCTATTATGCTGGTATGCCCGGCGCAAGGGCTCGCTGTACGCGCTGGCGGCCGGCGACGAGCCTGCGGCCTGCAAGGAACTCTACGATTTCGCCGACGCACTGGGTTTCACAATTGTTGCCGCCGGCAAGGGCAAGAACAATCCGCTCGACCGGCACGCCAAGCCCACCGACGAGAAGTGGGCCACCGAGGCCCAACGGCGAGGCCTGAACCCCAACATGCTGATCGAGTTCGTCGACGGCAGCAAGACGATGATCGAGATGGCCGCAGTCTCGAATGCGACCGGTCTAATCCCCGATGTTCGCGGCATGCACGGGCCCAAAACGACACGCGACAAGCTTAACGAGGTCTTTGCTCTCAAGAAGCACGGGGGCGTGCTGAGTCGCCAGGGTGTCGTCGATTACGGCATCGGCGGCATTCATCCCGGCGTCTTCCTGGTCGTCACGACGGACCACCCTCGGCTGCGTCAGGCCTTGGTCTATCGCGACATGGGCAACGGACCTTACTACACGCTGTTTCGCCCCTATCATCTGTGCAGCATTGAAGTGCCGCTGACGTGCGCGATGCTCGCCATTCGCAAGAGATCAAATATGGCGCCTCTGAGCCGGTTGGTGTCCGAGGTCTTCGCGGTGGCCAAGCAGCCCCTCAAGCCCGGCGATACTCTCGACAGCATCGGCGGCGGGACTTTCTACAGCCTGATCGATACATACGACGCATCGCGACAGGAGAAGTTGCTCCCGGTCGGACTGGCCAAGGGTGCCACCCTGGTCCGGGCGGTACCCCAGGATCAGCCGATCACGTTGGACGACGTGAAGCTCCGTGAGCCGTCCACGCTCCTGGATTTGCGGAAGCTACAGGACGACTGGATGGCCGGTCGCATGAACGAAGATGTGCTGGCCTCGACACTGGACCAGATTGCCGTTGACTAATCACGCGTGCCTGGACACGCGTTCACTCAAGGAGGTGCATCATGTCACAAACCGTGCTGGCGGTGATTGTTGGAAATCGCGACTTCTTTCCGGATCGGCTCGTGACCGAGGGCCGGCAGGATATTCTGACGTTGTTCAAGCAGATGAAGATCGAGCCTGTGATCCTGTCCGAAAAGGATACGAATCTGGGCGGCGTCGAAACGTGGCAGGACGCTAAGAAATGCGCGGATTTGTTCAAGGCCAATCGCGACCGAATCGATGGCATCCTCGTCCTGCTGCCCAACTTCGGCGATGAGCGAGGCGTGGCCGAGACGATCAAGCTCTCCGGCCTGGAGGTGCCGATCCTCGTGCAGGCCTATCCCGACGATCCGGACAGCTTCACGGTCGAGCGACGCCGCGACGCTTGGTGCGGCAAAATCTCCGTCTGCAACAATTTACGACAGTTCGGTTATCCGTTTTCGCTCACGACCGACCATACGGTTCGTCCGGACTCCGAATCGTTCAAGGCCGATCTGGAGCGATTTGTCGGGATCTGTCGGGTGGTGCGCGGCCTGCGGAATGCTCGCCTCGGGGCTATTGGCGCTCGGCCCGGCGCGTTCAACACGGTCCGCTACAGCGAAAAACTGCTCCAGGCCTGCGGCATTAGCGTCAACACGATCGACCTGTCGGAACTGTTCGGAACCGCCAACGCCATGGGCGACGGCGACGCCCGGGTCAGGCAATGGGTGGACTCCATCAAGGGCTATATCAAAACCGGCGGTGTTCCGCAGGAGACGCTGGTCAAGATGGCCAAGCTCGGCATCGCCATCGACGACTGGATGGTCGCCAACGATCTCGACGCCACCGCGATCCAGTGCTGGACCTCGATCCAGAAGAACTACGGCCTCAACGCCTGTACCCTGATGAGCATGATGAGCGAGAAGCTCATGCCCAGCGCCTGCGAGGTGGACATCACCGGCGTGGTTTCGATGTACGCCCTGCAACTGGCCTCCGGAACGCCCAGCGCCCTGGTGGACTGGAACAACAACTACGGCGACGATCCCGACAAATGCGTGCTCTTTCACTGCGGCAACTGGGCGAAGAGCTTCTTCCCCGAGGGCGATTTCACGATGACCGCGGCCGAGATTCTCGGCACGACGCTCGGCCAGGAGAACACCTGCGGCGCGATCACCGGCCGGGTGCCCGCGGGGCCTTTCACGTTCGCCCGGGTCTCCACGGACGACCTCAACGGCGAGATCATCGCCTACGTGGGCGAAGGCCGCTTCACGAACGATCCCCTCAAGACATTCGGCAGCCGGGCGGTCGTGGAGATCCCCAATCTTCAAACACTGATGCAGTACGTCTGCAAGAGCGGTTTCGAGCACCACGTCGCGATCAACAAGGGCAACACGGCTGCGATTCTCGCCGAGGCATTCGAGACGTATTTCGGGTTCGACGTGTATCATCACGAGACCTCTCTGTAAGGGTGATATCCGCGAATCATGTGGAGTGTTCCGTTCGTGTGAAGGAGAAGTATTCATGTCATTGATCGGCCTGGATGTAGGAACCACCGGCTGCAAGGCGATCATCTTCGATCCGGCGGGGCGTATCCTCTCGCAGGCGTCGCGGGAGTATTCGATCCTGACGCCGCGGGCGAACTGGGCCGAGCAGGATGCCGAACAGGTGTGGGCGCTCGCCTGGGAATCGCTCAAGGAGGCC
>JAGPGT010000131.1 GCA_018055905.1 Phycisphaerae bacterium | reverse complement strand
TTCTACGGCATGAGTTCCATCCTCGTGGTCTTCATGACCAAGAACCTGCTCGGTCCCGACGGCGCCCTCAAGCCCATGGCTGGCGAGAAAGCCACGGCTTGGTTTCACTGGTTCACCGCCGGCACCTACTTCATGGCCATCGTCGGCGCGGTCGTCTCGGACCTGTGGCTGGGCAAGTTCAAGACCATCATCTGGTTCTGCCTGGTGTACTGCATCGGGCTCCTCGTTCTGACGCTGAACCACACGCAGGTCGGCCTGGCGATCTCCATGGTTCTGGTCGCCACCGGCGCCGGCGTCATCAAACCCTGCGTTTCCGCCAACGTCGGCGACCAGTTCGGGGCTTCCAACAAGCACCTGATCGAGAAGGTTTATAGCTGGTTCTATTTCTCGATCAACGTGGGCGCGGCGGCCTCAATGTGGTACTGCCCGATCCTGCTGGACAGGTACGGCCCAAGGGCTGGCTTCGGCGTGCCGGCGGGCTTCATGGTTGTCGCGACGCTCGCCTATTGGCTGGGCCGCCGCAAACTGGTGGACGTTCCTCCCGCGGGACCCAAGGCCTGGGCCGAGATCTTCGACAGGGAGCAGCGAGGCGCCCTGATCAAGATCTCCGTCATCTTCCTGTTGATCTCTGTGTTCTTCGCCCTCTACTACCAATCCCAGTCGGTATGGGTGCTCCAGGCGGAGAAGATGAATTTGCACTGGCTCGGCATCGACTGGCTGCCGGCTCAACCCCAGGTGGCCAATTCCATATTCATTCTCGTGATGGTCCCGTTGTTCGCGTACGTCGTGTACCCGGCCATTAACCGGGTCTGGCCTTTGACGCTCCTGCGCAAGATGGAGATCGGCATGTTCGTCACGGCGGCTACCTTCCTGGTCCCCATCTGGATCGAGACGCAGATCCAGCACGGCGGCAAGCCCTCCATCGGCTGGCAATTCGTTGCCTACGTCTTTTTGACGGCCGCCGAGATCATGGTCTCGATCACCTCCCTGGAATTTGCTTACACCCAGGCCCCCAACAAGATGAAGTCCCTAATCCAGGCGATGAGTCTGCTGTCGATGTCGCTGGGGAACATCATCGTTGCGGTCGTGAACAAGGCGATCGAGAATCCCGACGGCAGCAGCAAATTGCCCGGCGCGAGCTACTACTGGTTTTTCGCCATCGTCATGTTCGCGACCTCCGTTCTTTTCATCCCGGTCGCGATGCGGTACAAACCCAAGGACCACATCCAGGAAGAAGCCCCGGCCCAGTAGAGCGAGCACCCCGCGCGGGCGGGGCTACTTGGAGAAGCGTCCATTTGTGAAAGGTGATGCCTATGCTCAAGAACATTCCGCCGATCCTGTCGCCGGAGCTGCTGAAGGTCCTGATGGAGATGGGCCACGGCGATGAGATCGTGCTGGCCGATGGGAACTTCCCGGCCGCGTCGGTCGCCCAGAGACTCCTCCGCTGCGACGGCCACGGCGTGCCCGAGTTGCTCGAAGCAGTGCTAAAGTTCTTCCCCCTCGATATTTACGTCGAGAAGCCGGTGGGTCTGATGGCCGTCGTGCCAGGCGACAAGACCCAGCCTACGATCTGGGAAACGTATCGCACCATCGTGCGAAACAGCGGCGAGCGGTTCTCCGACTTTGAGTTCATCGAGCGGTTCGCCTTCTACGAGCGAGCCAAGAAGGCCTACGCGGTTGTCGCGACCAGTGAAAAAGCCCTCTACGCCAACGTTATCTTGAAAAAGGGCGTTCTTTGACGATCAACGGGTTTTGGCGTTGATCAGAGCAGCCAAGAGGATGTGTCGGAGCTGGTCGAGGCTGATGCTGTCGAGGTAGTCGTCGGAGAAGTCGAGTTTGAATCGGCCGCGGAAGTCTCTGATCCGTTTTTTGAGGTCTTCCCTGCCCAAGGCGGCAATCGATGTTACGAGTTGTTCGAACTGTCCTTGCGAGCTCACGGTCTTGCCCTTGCGAAACACGTGGTGATCATCGGAAACATCCAGGCTGCAAGGGGGTTATCGCCGCCGCAAAGGGGGGGCTTTCGGGAAAATTCTTTGCGATCTTCATAATCGATATAAATGGGCTATTATTGGGCTGAAAATCTTTTTTGAGGGCTCTTGAGGTCTGATAATCTGTTGTCATGAAGACAAATGAGCTTGATTACATCTTACCGTCTGAGTTGATCGCCCAAGACCCGACGGAGGTCCGCAGCGAATCTCGACTGCTGGTTCTGGACCGCATTTCGGGGTCTCTTACAGACAGCCGGTTCGATCGCGTCGGAGATTATCTTCGATCCGGCGATTGTCTTGTCTTGAATGATACGAAGGTTTTACCCGCGAGGTTCTTCGCCCGGCGCGCCACCGGGGGGGAGCTCGAAGCTCTGTTCCTTTCGGAGACCTCCATTCCCGGTCTGTGGCGAATTCTGCTCAAAGGGGCTCGAAAACTTAAACCCGATGAGAAAATCCACCTTGTGGACGGCCGCCGGCACGATTATTGCCTCGCTCGGGTGGTCGAAAAGGAACAAGGCGGCGTTTGTCTACTGGAACTCGACGCAAAAGCGCCAGCGGAATCCGTGCTCAACGAGATCGGCTTCCCCCCGCTGCCGCCGTACATTCGCCGGGGTCGCGACTGGTCGAAGGCCCAGAGTGATCGACATCGGTATCAGACGGTTTACGCCAGCCAAAGCGGTGCGGTGGCGGCGCCGACTGCCGGTTTGCACTTCACCGAGGAACTGTTGTGCCGGTTGCACGAGTCGGGCGTTCGTACGGCCCGCGTCACGTTACACGTTGGGGCGGGAACCTTCAAACCGATCCGCGTCGAGAACGTGGAGGACCACGAGATCCATCACGAGTGGTATCGCATCGATGCCGCCAATGCCGAGGTTATCAACAATGCCCGCGCCGCCGGCGGGCGGATCGTCGCGGTGGGGACGACCGCCACGCGGGTACTGGAGACGGTCGGATACCCGCTCCAGGCACAGCAAGGCGAGACGAATCTTTTCGTTACGCCGGGCTATCGGTTCAAGGCGGTCGACGCGATGATCACGAACTTCCACCTGCCACGCTCGACGCTCCTGGCGCTGGTCGGCGCGTTTGCGGGTTTGGAGCGGATGCTCGACGCCTATCGCCACGCAGTCCAAGAGCGATACCGATTC
This sequence comes from Phycisphaerae bacterium, assembly GCA_018055905.1. Taxonomy (GTDB): domain Bacteria; phylum Planctomycetota; class Phycisphaerae; order Sedimentisphaerales; family Anaerobacaceae; genus PLanc-01. The sequence goes on along the minus strand of JAGPGT010000131.1, from coordinate 7,699 downwards.
TACTCATACGGCGACGCCATGCTGATCGTGTGACGCGTTCGGCTGGAATCGGCGGGGCGGGGTTTGGCTTGAACGCGAGCGGTGCCAAAACAGCCGCGCAGGGGCCCGAGAAGGACCCCTGCGCCGAGCAGTTTCAAGATTTTTCTGCGAGTGGAATGCCGTCCACTCATGGGGCACTCACTCAATCAAGACCTATGAGTCCCCTCGGTCCCACAGGTCCTGTGTCCTGTTTTCAGCCTTGGTACATCTCGTCGAAATACTTCTGGGCCGCGACGACTGCGTGTCGCATCATGTCCTCGGCCACCGCGGTCTTGCGCTCGCCTAGGGCCTTGAGCAGATCGCGGGTCTTAAGCTCCCGGGCCGCCTGTTCGCAGGCCTCCCAGCTCAGGACGCTGCGGATCACGCGGTCGATCGCCTGCTCGGTGTTGTCGTACGCGCGGGGCTGCATGTCGTGGCCCTTCCAGCGGTCGTATCCGGCGTTCTGGATCAGGCCGGCCAGCGCGATGTTCATACCGTTGACTCGCGCGCCGTGGTCGATATCGAACTTACCGGGGCCGCCGAGGATGATGCCGTCGTTGTAGCCCTGGCTGTTGAGGTGCATGTGCACGAGCATGCCGTTGTCGATCTCTTCGACCGTGTCGTAAATGTGATCCAGGCCGATCATCTCGGAATGCCCGAATTCCTTGTTCACGCCTTTGTTGGCGATGTCGACGCCGAACTCATCCGCGACCTTGCGCCAGAAGACGATCGCGCTGGCGACGGTCGGGATCAGCATGGCCGGGTGTCCCTCGTTGGGCTTGGGCTCGAACGCGATGCGGAGCTGGCCGCCTTTCTTGGCTTCGTATTTGCACAGGCCGGCGACGCTCTCCTTGAGGTTCTGGTACATCTGCTTGACCGCGATGGTCGCGATGTCGTAACCGAAGGAGCCGTTCCAGATCACGAAGGCCGGCGGCTTGTCGTCGTTCCAAGTCTTACGCATCGTGCCGTAGGCCAGATCGACTGTACGCGAGCCCAGCTCTTCCGCGGCCTTGCGTTCCGCACGGTCCATCGAGCAGATGCCGCCGTAGGCGAAGTGCGAGTGCGCGCCGGGCGTGATCATCGCCAGCGCCAGCTTGTTGCTGACCATCGCGTCGGCCACCGCCTGGGCGTTGTTGTCGTCGACCTCCGCATCGTAGTGCAGCTCGATGCCGAGCTGGACGTTACGGGGCATCCGGGGACGGATCTTTTTGGCGACCAGTTCGATCATCTCTGGTGTGCCGAACTTGCCACCGGCCCAGTCGGGACGGATGTCGCCGGGGACGAAACCACCCTTACCGGCGTTGAACGTCCACCGACATATGCTGTGCAGGGATTTCTTGGCCATTGCTGCTACTCCTAATTCTCGTGCCTCGTGAGATTGTTCTGCCGCATTCAACAAGCCGGCTCCGACCGGCATGGCGTTGACAATCTTACGCAAGGACGGGACCGGAGTAAAGAAGTTTGAACGAGCAAGTTTGAAGTTTCACGCAAGAATGCGCGGCGGGATTCCGTTCTTCTCTGACTTGACACTTCAAACTTCAGACTCCCTACTCCAAGTATACTTTGTCTCCCGGCCTGATCGGTGGGACTTTTTCTTTCTTGGCCGGGATGTCCGAGCGGTCCAGGGCGAAGCTCGGCGAGATCTCCAGGACGCAGTCGGGTGAACCGTCGGCCTTGCGGGGGACCTTGATCCCGGCCGACTCCAGCCAGAGAGCCGCACGCTGGACCATCATCCGTCGGGTCACCTCGGCGCTGTCCTCACCGAAGGCGTTCTTGACCGGGGCGAACTGCTCGTTGCGGTCGATCTCTAGGATGATCGAACGATCCGCCAGCGGAATGGCGTCGAAGATAAAGGACTCCAGCTTGACGCCGTTGGGCTCCTTGGGCTCGATTCGCCTGCCCTGGGCGTCGATATGCGGGATCTTCTTGATCGCTTTGTGCAGGGGCAGGGTATGCCCTTTGGTGTTGAGATACTCGACGAAGGTCGTGTTGATGATATGGATGGCGATGCTGCCGAGCTGGAAGGCCAGCGAACCATCGGCAAGGCGCTTTTCGGCCAGTTCGTCCGGCAGGTCGCTGTATTCAATAACGGTGACCTTGCCGTTCACGAGGCAGAAGTTGCCGACCTTTTCCTTGGGACCGGTTTTGATGACTGCCTTGGATGACATCTGGGCCCCGTCCAGGACGTGCAGGCCGATGAACAGGGGGTCGAAGAGTCGGACCAGGGGATTGTCCACCTGCCAATAGCTGAGGTACTCGACGCCCCGGCGTTTCATGTCCGCCAGTGCCCCGCTGCGGGCCAGGGCCCGGATGCAGCCCCCATGACCATCGGGCGAACGGGCGATCTGATCCTTGTCCGCCAGGAGGATCCGTCCCTCGAAATCAAAATTGGGCAGCGTTCCCTGCTGGAAAATGAAGATATTCTGTGGGTCCAAGCCGTAGTGGTTATCGGTCCTGAAAATGTCAACGGTTTGCTGGTGATTGAGAGGGCTGGTCATGATGTACCAAGGGCAAACCGTCTTGTATCGCTTTGAAACCGCTTCGATCGTTTCGGCGAAGATCCGAAAGAGAGTTTTGTTTCGAATGGGGCTGATGGGGAAATTCCCCTTGGGTCCGTCGAAACCCAAGCGGGTACCTTGCCCCCCGGCGACGGTCAATGCCGCCACCTTGCCTTGCGAGATGATTTTTTCTCCTAACTCATTTGCTTTCTTGTACTTACGTTCAAGATCACTTGTTGGGGGCGTCACACTGTAGGACTTGGCCGGCTCGAAATCCTGCTGAAAGGCAGGTTGTGGCTTGTCTTTGACCAAGGTCCCGATCCATTCGTCGATCGCGTCCAGATCGAGTTCGCGGACCTGTTCAATCAGGCCGGCTCTTTCTTTGGCACCTAGTTGCGGCCAAAACGTCAACAGATGTTCCTGGTGGTGCGCGGTCAGCAATTCCCGGATGTTGAACCCGTCACGTTCTTCGAGCATAGTATTCTCCAGAGCTCCAAAGTTTCGGATCATACGTCAAAGTGAAAAATATTCAAGGAAATGCGTGAATCGGGCGAAGAAAAGTTTGACAGGCTTTCCCTTATGGGCTAAGATTACCATGTAGGACAGGTGGACCTGCAGAAGTTGTTCTTATTATATTCTGTTCGTCATCATAAATATTTTGCACTTCATATCCAGATCTGCCTGCCTCGGAGTTGTAGGAACCCCAAGACCTACGATACGTGAGGAGTCCAAAAGGCCTCGGCCAATTTGAGCAAAACTTCTGCGAACCGCGTTGCTTTGTTTGAATTATGCCGGTCCGTTCTCGCATTCAGGCAGATTACTTGTTCTGGAGATTCGCACAAATTGAGCATTAGCCTACTCAGCGGCAGCAAGCAGTTATCTGTTAATTTGGCCACTGTGGCGTAGTTGGAGAACGGTCGGTCTGCGAATCTCAAAGAAGTGAAAGGAGAATCGAAAATGAAACGAAAAGGCTTCACCCTGGTCGAGCTGCTGGTCGTGATCGCGATCATCGCTCTGCTGATGGGCATTCTGATGCCGGCGCTGGCTCGCGTACGCCAGTTGGCCTTCAGAATGACCTGCGGCACCAACCTCTCGGGCATTGGCAAGGCCATGCTGATCTATGCCAATGACTACGAGGACGAACTGCCCCGCGCCGGCGGCCGCAACGCCACTTGGGGTCCGCTCCCTGCCAACGGCTACATCGCCACCACCCGCCAGGCCGCCTATGGCACCGCTGCCGACGGTTCCGGCGGAAAGGCCTCGATCAGCTCGTGCTTCTACCTGCTGGTCAAGTACGCGGAGGTGACCCCGAAGTCCTTCGTCTGCAAGGGTGATTCGGGCACCGTCGAGTTCAAGCTGGCCGACGCCGGCATCACCGGCGCCACCGAGCTGATCGACCTGTGGGACTTCGGCACCCCGGGTGCGAACGGAACCGCCTACAAGAGCTGCAGCTATGCGTACCATTGCCCGTTCGGAGCCTATGCGTTGACGACGTCGAGCGAACCGGGCTTTGCGATCGCGGCCGACAGGAACCCGTTCCTGAACAGCCCCGCTGCCACTGCGGTTCCTCGGGCCAATTTTGTGCCTGACCTGACCGGTTATTCGGGCGGCACCACCGAGACGGCCAAGGCGGGAAATGCTCTGGCGCACCAGCTTGAAGGTCAGAACGTGCTGTTCCTCGACGCGCATGTGGACTTCGAGAAGAGGTCTTACTGCTCGATCGAAGACGACAACATCTATCTGATCTCGAACTCCACCACCGGCGGCGGCTCGCCTGTCGGCACGGTTCCCTCGCCGGCCAGCACGACTTCGTATCAGCCTGCCAACCGAAAGGATTCCGTGCTCCTGCATGACCCGGATACCTTCGGCGGCACCACGACCGCAACGAGAAGCTAAGTCGTACGTTGTATGATGTTCAAAGGCGGCCCCGGGGGCCATCCTCGGGGCCGTCCTTCTCCTTGAAACGTGTTCTTTGACAATTCCCGTCGGACACAGAAGCGAAGGTGACATTGAGCCACGGTCAGCAGAGAGCACGCGACGAAAGCGGCAGACTTCGGTCCTATCATTCGTAAGCTATCATATCTTTCCTTTTTTGATCTTTTGATCTTCTGTCCGATCTGCTGCCTTTTCCCCCGGTTTTCTTCTACCTTGGAGACAAGGTCGCCCTCGCTTGGCCGTTCGTGCATCCGCGCAAGCAAAGCTCATGATCAGTGCGCCTTCGGTGCGCGCCGACCGCTTTGCCGATGATGTGTGTCTGACTCGATCTTGAAAGCAAGGGGTCGTGTTCTGCGCATGGACCGGCCGTTTGAATTCACCAGAAAAACCATGGGATCGGTGGGTAATTGGTTTCCATAGTCGCGCGTGGCGACGGAAACCTATGTTGGCATCGAGCCTGAATTTCGTGGGCGGGGGTACCGCCCGTGACCGATCGTGACTGCGAAGCGATTCTCCGGATCCGGATTCATTCATCTACTCCTCCGTCTTCGCAAGCCGGAAAGATTGGTCCCGCCGGTCCCGAATGAAGGAAAGGAGATTACTATGAGAAGGAAAGGGTTCACCTTGGTCGAGCTGTTGGTCGTAATTGCGATCATCGCTCTGTTGATGGGCATCTTGATGCCCGCACTGTCGAGGGTCCGCCAGTTGGCCTTTCGGTTGACCTGCGGCACCAACCTCTCGGGCATTGGCAAGGCCATGCTGATTTATGCCAATGACTACGAGGACGAGCTGCCCCGCGCCGGCGGCCGCAACGCCACTTGGGGGCCGCTCCCTGCCAACGGCTACATCGCCACCACCCGCCAGGCCGCCTATGGCACGAACCTCGACGGCTCCGGCGGCAAGGCGACGATCAGCTCGTGCTTCTACCTGCTGGTCAAGTACGCGGAGGTGACGCCGAAATCGTTCGTCTGCAAGGGCGACTCGGGTACGACCGAGTTCAAGCTGGCCGACGCCGGCATCACCGGCGCCACCGAGCTGATCGACCTGTGGGACTTCGGTACCCCGGGTGCGAACGGAACCGCCTACAAGAGCTGCAGCTATGCGTACCATTGCCCGTTCGGAGCCTATGCGTTGACGACGTCGAGCGAACCGGGCTTTGCCGTCGCGGCCGACAGAAATCCGTGGATCGTCAGCCCTGCAGCGGCGGCGGGCAATCGTTCCAGCTTCATTCCTGACCTGACCGGTTATTCGGGCGGCACCACCGAGACGGCCAAGGCGGGAAATGCTCTGGCGCACCAGCTTGAAGGTCAGAACGTGCTGTTCCTCGACGCGCACGTGGACTTCGAGAAGAGGTCTTACTGCTCGATCGAAGACGACAACATCTATCTGATCTCGAACTCCACCACCGGCGGCGGCTCGCCTGTCGGCACGGTTCCCTCGCCGGGGACGCCTGCGACCCGCTATCAGCCGGCCAACCGCAAGGACTCCGTGCTCCTGCATGACCCGGACACTTTCGGCGGGAGATGAGGGCCTGTGTGGGTGAGTAGAGAACGTACACGGATGGCGGTATTCTGAGCGAAACGAAGGATCTGGGCTGAGATCGGGAGGGAACTCTCGTCGAGGCCCAGATTCCTTCCGTCACAGCCGTGGAGTGGTTTCTGCCTTGTCGGCGGCCCTATGTGCGGAGGCGTGGGGCCGCCACGGCGGAATCGTCTACGTCCGCGCCAAGCGAAGGCCTTGCTGGGCCGGGATGAAGTCGACGAGTTCGTAGTCGGTGCGAACCGATGCGACGGATTCGCCTCGCTGGATGATCTGTTCTGCCGCGATGGTTCCGAGCCGCTCGTGCGCGCCTTTGAGGTAAGGCACTTTCCACGGGTCGATCCCCATGATCCTCGCAGCGGTGGCGTCCACCGCAGGTAAGTTGGTCCCCATGACGATTACGCCGGTGGGTTTGGGGGTACCCATGATCGGGCCGTCGCCTTCCATGCCGACGATGCCGTCGATGATCGCCAGGTGCGGGGCAACCGTCTGGTTGATGTCCAGAACCGAAGGCACGATCCCTGCCCAATGCAGGACGTTCTTCGGCCAGCCGTACACCGCGCCGGGCATCATGCCGAACAGGTTCTTCATCGACAGCGTCACCCCGACCCAGTGGTGTGTTTTCATCTTGGGCATCGAGACGATCCAGTCGACCTGTTCCACCACCGCCGGCAACGTGAGAGTCGCCAGGCCGTTGCGAAGGCCTGCGTTGGGACGAACGATCAGAGCATCATTGTTCAGATCGACGAACGGTGTCTTCTGCTCGATGAGCGCCTCAGAGATGCGGACTTCGTCGAGGACCCTGGCCGTGTCCAGGCAGTGGCCGGAGCCTTCGCCGATGAGAATGCTCGCGGCCCCCAGCTTGCGGAACGCGTCGGCGGCGCCGAAGATCACCTCGGGCTGTGTGCAGATGTGGATCGCGCCTCGCACGGTCTCGACGAAATTGGGCTTCAGGAGGATTCGCTTGCCACGGACTTGTGAGGGACCGATGCCCAAGTGGCGAAGTCCCGCTTCGATGATCGAGGACAGATCCACGCTGTAAGAAGGGGCCTTGGCGATGAAGACCGCGGTTCTCTTGCGTCGTTCGCGGATCTCGTTGCGGACCAGCGTGCCCGCTGCAGCGATGCCGACCGCGGCGGCGGTATCGACCAGCAGCGCCCGCCGCGTGATCTTGCCTGAGAACCGGTTGTCGGGATGCGAATGGTTCATGCTTTGTCCTGCGCGAAATCTGGGCACAAAAACGGAATCAAGCCCCGCCCGCAATGCCAAGCGAGCAACAGCAGGCTCAGCGAGATTGTGTCGTAGGGCCCGAGCTTCTCCTGCCTGGCAAGCACCTGGCGGATCTGTTCCCGGGGTTGGTCCACGCTCTCGCCCCATGCGTGGAGCCCGAGGATCGCCCAGGCAACCGACATGGGCGTGTGTACGAACGGCAGTTCCCTCTGCATGTACGCGATGCTGTGCGCGACGGTTTCTTTCGGCGTCAGGCCCGCCAGTGCTTGCAGGGCGATGCCGGTGCTCTCGGGCGCAGGACGCATTTCCAGGCCGAACGTGATCGTGTTGCCGGAGTTCCACCCGCCGGAGGGCAATTGGCGGTCCAGGAGCATGCGGATCGCGTCCTGCATGCGAGAGTGCGTTGCGTATCCGCACGCTCGCAGGGCCAAGGTCGTATACGATGTCGGCTCGACCCACGGATGCGCCCCGGCGATCCA
>JAGPGT010000006.1 GCA_018055905.1 Phycisphaerae bacterium | reverse complement strand
ATTGGGAGCCTTCCTTGACAGGACTCGCACGATGTTTGACCGGTGGAAAAGTGATATCGACCTGCTAAAAGCCAGCCGCGAGGGCAACGCCCAGGCGTTTGGCGTCGTCGTGGGACGGTATCAGTCGCTCGTTTGTGCGATCACCTATGCGGCTACTGGGGATTCCGGGCGGAGCGAGGAGCTGGCGCAGGACGCCTTCGTCCGGGCCTGGAAGGGCCTCGGTCAACTTCAGGATCTGGGCAAGTTCCGGGCCTGGCTGTGCAGCATCGCCCGGAACACAGTGCAGAACTGGTTTCGCAGCCAGGGACGGGACGTGGTGGGCCGGGCAGCCTCGCTGGAGGCCGCGAGCGAGACGATCTCTCGCGAGTCCGGACCCGAGGAGGTGGTGATGTTCGAGGAACAGCAGGCGCTGATCAGGCAAGCGCTCGCTCAGATGCCGGAAGGGGTCCGAGAGCCCCTGGTCCTTTTCTACCGCGAGGGCAAGTCGACGCGGGAAGTGGCTGCCCAGTTGGGTTTGACCGAGGAGGCCGCCCGACAGAGGATCTACCGTGGACGCAGCCTGCTGCGGGAGCAGATGGCCGACATGATCGAGAACACCATCGCCGGGACCCGACCGGGAAAGGCCTTCACTGCGGCCGTCATCGCTTCGATTGTCTCGCTGGGCCTGAAGGGCACCGGGACCGCTGCTGCAGCGGTGGGTGGGTCGTACGGCGCCGCATCGGTCCTCTCCGGCCTGACGGCCAAGGTAACCGCGGTGGCGGTCGGGGCTGTGATCCTGGCGGGGGGAATCGTCGCCTACAAGCAGATGAACGACACGAAAGAACCGGCCGGCCGGTCCGTGGTGGTCGAGTCTGTCGGAGAGGCGCCGTCGGACGCTGCTCTGTCTGTCGTGGCGACGGAACCTGACACGACGCCGGCGGGCAAACTTGCCGGCGATTCAGAGACTTCCGGCGCCGCCGCGTCCGTTCGGACGACGACCGTCGTCAGAGACCGCCGATCGCGAATCGCGATTGCGACCGACGGGAGTGAGTTTGAACCCCGCGGCGTGCTCAGCGGTCGGGTCACCGACATCGAGACCGGCGAACCGGTGCAGGGGGCGCGTCTGACCGTCTCCCTGCGAAACGTCTACACGACGATCACCGACGCCAACGGCTTCTATGCCCTCGACCGGATCGAAGAAGCAGGTGTCTACAACATTGCCGTCTCCTGCGAGGCGTATCTGGGGGGCTCGCAGGACGACGGCGCCTTGAGCGTGAACCTGAGCCCTGATGCGCAGATCGTCAGGCACTTCCGCTTACACAAGGCCTGCATGGTCGATGTGTGGGTGGTCGATGCCGACGGCGCGGGGATCCCCGGCGCCACGGTGGTGGGGACGCTGCTGGCCGACGACCGGATGAGAGAGGTGAATCGGTCGGTGTACACCCGCACCACAGACCCCAACGGCTATCTCCTGCTGGGCGGGTTCCCGCCGGCCGATACGGACTATCTGATCACCGCGTGGCGGACCATCCCGGTGGGTGTCGAGGAACGCGAGGGACGGCTGTACACCCGCAGCGAGTGCGACTATGCGCCGGCGCGGACGACCGTTCGACTGACGGACCCCAACATCGTTCGCCAGGTCCGGATCGTGCTGGAGCGAGGCGCACCGGTGCAGGCTCGCGTGGAATACTCCGACGGCGCGCCTGCGGCCAACACCGAGATTGAGATCGCGCCCACCTGGTGGCATTGCACTTACGGATTGCCGGGGTACAGAACCTCGGACGACGGGACACTCACGTTCAACCACATCGTCGAAGATTGGTACGACCTCTCGGTGCGGACGCCCACGAGCGACACAGGATTCATGAGCCAGAAGGTCATGCGGGCCCAGCTCCCCTGGCCCGGTGACGAGCCGCTCGTTGTGCGGCTGCCCGGCAAGTCGCCACAGTCGCTGGCTTCGATTCGCGGGTTTCTGGTCTTTCACGGCGAGAAGATGCCTGATTCCGTGCGGATCACGATGATGTCCCCGAGCGGCGCCTACATTTTCCTGGATGTCACACGCAAGCCCGACGGACGACTGGAAGACGCCTTCGCGATCGAGCGATTGGAGCCGGGCGTCTACAGCTTGACCTTCTCCGGCGAGAACATCGAGGAGACGACGATCGACAATGTGGTGGCGCCGTGCTCCGATCTGCGGGTCGATCTGAACTACATCACCCGGCTGGAACTGGCGGGCAACGTCGTGGACGCCCAGAACGGCCAACCCATCAAGCACTTTCGAATTCGCGTCAAGAAGCTTCGCTCTCTGCGCGGCCCGCTGTATGTTCAGCCGAATCGGTGGGTGGATTTCGAGAACGAACGGGGGGACTTCATCGCCGACCTCGTAGGCCCAGGGGTCTACCAGGTGCAGGTGACTGCCCAGGGATACGCCACGGCGTGGAGCGAGCCGATCAGCACCGATGCGCTCAGGAACGTCGTCGTGGCTCTCTCGACCGGGGGCTCGATCTCGGGTCGGGTAGTGAACCAAAAGGGCGAGCCCATCAACGGCGCAACTGTCGTTCCGCTGTCCGTGGCCGGCGGGAACATGACGGAGATCGAGGACGTGTTCATGGACCAGAGCGGGGCAGTCGAGACTGTGAATGGCGCCTTCACATTCGCCCACATGCCCGCAGGAACCGAGACGATCCGAGTGGTCCATCCCGATTATGCGCCTCGCATCGTCGAGGGAATTCCCGTCGTGGCGGGCCGAGCCGGCGCGAACGTCGAGGTGGTCCTCGCCGCAGGCGGCACGATCGAGGGAACCGTCTATGACCTCCAGGGCAGGCCCGAGGCCGGACAGGTGATCTATGTCCAGGACGCTGTGGACTACCTGGGATTGGGCGACGAGGCGGCCGGTCGTTTGGGCCAGGCCGTCACGGACGCCGACGGTTTCTATCGCATCGAACATCTTCCTGCGGAGTTGTGTTACGTCCAGAGGATCAACAAGTGGCAGGGACAGGGCGTCGTGTGCCGGATGGCGGCGCCGCGCGATGGGCAGGTCGTTCGTGTGGATCTGGGCGGCGTTCCTGTGGTTCGAGGTCGGGTGGTCATCGACGGCGTCCCGCTGGCCGGGGCCCGGCTGCTGATCGGGCCGGCCCGCTCGCCGCATTCGGGCGCGTTCACCTGCTATGCGACAACCGATGCACAGGGGGGATTCACTTTCGGCGGCGCCCTGCCCGGCGTGTACAGCATTTACCGCCGGCAGTCCGCCGAACGCAACTCGTGGCTTGTCGTTGGGACGGTGACCGTGGCAGACGCCGACACGGATGTGGGCGTTCTGCCTCCCAACGCGTCGAATCTGTACGTGACGTTGAACGGCGCAGACGCCGCCGACGGCTGGGGGATCGACAGCGTCTTTCTGACGAAAGGGCAGAGGCTTGGGTCCACGCCGACGGGGATCGCCGAGGCTCCGTCGGCGGCGGGCGAGCCCTACGTGGTCAAGGGCGTCGAGCCCGGCGATTACGTGCTGAACGTCAGACGCCGGGACCAGACGCTCTGGCAGAAGACCGTGACGCTGGACGCCGGCAGGGCCCGATGGGAACTGACGGTCGATCTGCCGGTCTGGAAGGCGGGTGTCGCCGGCTTCGTTCGCGGCGTCGGTGCCCGCACGCTCGTTCTGTGGCGCCGGCAGAAGGATGTCCTTGCGGTGGTGCAGCCCGCCTCGGACGGCAGCTATCGCGTCCAACGGTTGCCGGCGGGTCGGTATTTCATCGGAGAGATCTCGTGCGCGTTCTATGATGTGCCCCCGATTGCGGAGGTGCAGTTGCACGAGGAAGGGGACACGCCGTTCGATCTGGACTTGTCCAATGCGTCGGCCGGACAGACGGGCTTTCTGCTCGTGCAGGTGGTCGATGAACGCGGCTGGGTTCGTGACGACGCGCAAATCCGGCTCGATGGCCCCTTCGGCGCAGTCGAGCCTGTGTATATAGATACTATCGGTCGGGGTTTTCTCACGGTGCCGGGTTCGCACGTTCTGAACGTGCAAGCCGGGGGGCGCCAGGGCATCTCGAAAAAGGTGAACGTCAGGCCGTTCGATCCCTATGTCGGCCGGCCGCAAAACCTCGTGATCTGCCTTGACCGCAACTGATTCACTGGTGATCGTGTTCGATTCCTGCGTCTCTCGAAGACGCCGGGATCATACGGTCACTTATGAAGGCGGGGAACCCATCCCCAACGGAACACCCTCCCCAACCCATGGTTCCAGGGTTCCCGCCTGCGCGCAAATCGCCCCGGAAGACGAAAACAGCCCCTTTTCCCGCTCAAGGCCGGACGGGAGCAGGTCGATATCCGTAAGACGCGTGGCGCTGTGACACGCGAACGAACCATAGGGACGGGATTGGGGGCCGGATTTTCTCCACATCCCCTGGAGGAGTACGAACCATGGCGTTGGTCGAGTGGAATGAACAGTTATCGGTCGGTGTGCTGGAAATGGACACCCAACACAAGAGGCTGGTCGAGATGATCAATCGTCTGCACGAAGCGATGGCCAAAGGCGAGGGGGCTGTGGTCCTCAAGACGATCGTCAACGAATTGGTGACCTACACGAAAGTGCACTTTGCATCCGAGGAGCGTCTGTTGGCCTCGCGTCAGTACCCTGCTTTGGCTGCGCACAAGCAACTGCACGAGCACTTCACTGCCAAGGTCGTCGAAATGCAGGAAAAGATCCAAGCCGGCAAGATGGTCACCTCCGTCGGCGTCGGCAACTTCCTGCGGGACTGGCTTGTCCATCATATTCAGCAGGAGGACAAGCGATACGGCCGCCATCTCTGCGGCGTTGCCTGTTGATCCGGCCGGTCATTTTCCCGGTCGGGAGCGGTTGCGCAATTGCTCCCGCAGCCAGTCGGGTCGGTCGGTTGTGATGCCGTCCACACCGAGGGCGACCAGTCGGGCGGCTTCGTCGGGGTCGTTCACGGTCCAGACGTAGAGCTTCTGTCCGTGGGCCCGCACGCCGCGGACGAACTCTTCGTTTACGCCGGCATAGTGCACGTCCAGTCCGTCGAGACCGCGGTCTCTTGTCGTTTGGGCAAGCGAGGCGTCGTGCGGAATCCACTGCTCGGTGTCCTTGACCTTCTCGGTGCCTTTAAGCCAATACGTCGGTAGACCCATCAGCTTCTTGGCCGCGGTGACGGTCTCGAGGTCGAAGCCGATGATGACGATGTGCTCTTTCTTGCCGCTGGCGTCGATAACCTGCTGGAGCAGGGGCAGGATCTCCGGGCCGCACTTGATCTCGACGTAGAGCTTGCGTTTCGGCGGGATCGTCGCAATCACGTCTTCCAAGAAGGGGATTTGTTCGCCTGCGAATTTCGGGTCCTTGAAGCTCCCGGCGTCGAGCCGGCGCAACTGGGCCGAGTCGGTCTCGCTGACCTTGAGGTCCACGCCGGTGGTTCGCTTGGTCGTTTTGTCGTGGATGCAGACGATCCGCTGGTCGCTGGTCAGATACACATCCACTTCGACGTCAGCCTGCTTCTCCCAGCCGAGCTTGACCGAGGCCAGCGTGTTCTCGGGCGCCAGGTCCGACGCCCCGCGATGGGCGATGATCTCGACGCTCCGAGCACACCCCGACGCCCCCAGAACCAGCATACAAACCACCCCCAAACCGGCGATGCACTTCATCTTGTGTCCTCCACAAAGGCCGATGACCGAGTTTACGACATCACGACCGGCCCATGCTACCCGCGGAGTTCCGGCGGTTCAAGAACTATGACCTCAAGTCCTTGACTTGGGATCCGCAAAACCCGTAGGAATAGGTATCGGTCCTCGTGAAACGCGACAGGGAAGATCGTGGGGGATTCCCGATCCCGCAGCGGTCAACGCCATCGCCTGGACCGAGTGGAAGATCCCGCTGATCCGCTTTATCGGCGTGAACCTGTCCCGAATCAGAACGCTCTGCCTCGGCGTGGGCGACCGCAAGAATCCCGCGCAAGGCGGCAGCGGGCGGATCTACATCGATGACATCCTCGCGTCAAAACCTTGGGTTTGCATCCGGGGGTGCAGGACTCGCTGCTCTTTGGAAGCGGATGTGTTTTGATTCTGTGAAGCCCGGGAGTACAATAGAACTAAACCTCGTGGACGCGGAGTCGTGGCTCTGAGGCGAGGCGACATAATGGAGCTTGGGAGAAACAGCATGGGCATCTTCAGCGCAAGCGCGTGGAGTATGAGGGTACGAGTCCTGGTGGGCGTGGTGGCGTTGGCCAACGCTGCGGTCGGTGCGGAAGCGATTGGCGATTCGCAGACGGATGCGCCGGACAAAGTGGCTGGGCCATTCGTATCGCGCCCCCATTTCGTCGTCGGTGAGGTGATCGTCAAGCTCAGAGGCTCGCAGGGCGGTGCAATTGGCGCCTTGTCGGAAGATGCGATTCTCCAACGCGACCGGGCGAATCTCTCGCGACTGCACTCGACGTACGGCGTGCAGAGCCAGGGACCTGTGTTCAAACGCGTTCACGAGCAGGCGAGGCAGAAGGGCTCGCAAGGCCCCTTGGGCATCGCGTCGGCCGACGAAACGTTCGCCCGCTCCGAGGCGTTGCTGGGATTCTACGTGCTCAAGACCGACCGCGACGTGCCGACGGTATGCGCCGAACTCCAGCGCGATCCCGCGGTGGAGGTTGCCCAACCCAATTATCTTTATCGTCCGTGTAAGACGCCCAACGATCCGGAGTTTCCCGATCAATACGCCCATCAACTGATCCAGATGGAAGACGCCTGGGACATCTCGACCGGGAGCCAGGACATCGTGGTGGCCGTTCTCGGGACCGGCGTCGACGTGAACCATCCCGACCTCAAAGACAACATCTGGATCAACCCCGGTGAGATCGCCGGCAACAAGATCGACGACGACGGCAACGGATACGTGGACGATCTCCACGGATGGGATTTCGCCGCCGGCAGCCACGACATGACGCCGGTGCATGAGCACGAGACCGAGGTCGCCGGCGTGATCGGGGCCGTCGGCAACAACGGCAAGGGCGTCTGCGGGGTGAACTGGCAGTGCAGTATCATGGTGCTCGAAGTACAGTATAAATCGAATGAGATCGCCGACGCGTTGGACTACGCCGCGGCCAACGGCGCCCGCGTCGTCAACATGAGTTTCGGTGGCGACGTCTTCGGGCCCGAGGGCGATCCGGTCGTCAAAGCAGCCATCGACAACGTCTATGAGAAAGGCGTGCTCCTGGTCGCCAGCGCGGGCAACTCGGATTCCAGCCGGCCGCACTACCCCGCGGCCTATCCCAACGTCCTGGCGGTCGCCTCCACCAACGGCGAGGACACCAAGACCGGACACAGTACCTTCGGGTCCTGGGTGGACATCGCGGCGCCTGGGACCGACATCGTGACGACGGACGTCAACGGTCAGTACATCTCGACGGCCGGGACGTCGTTCTCCTCGCCCTATGTGGCGGCCGTCGGGGCACTGCTGCTCGCGCATCGACCCGAACTGACCCACGTGCAGGTCCGGGCCATCCTGGAAAACACGACAGACCCGATCTACTACGGCGACCTGGATTCCGATCTCGGTTACATCGGAACCGGGCGGGTCAACGCCTACAAGGCCCTGAAAGGGGCGGACGAAGCCTATCCTCTCAGCGAGATCTTCGCCCCAATGCCCAACCAGGTCTTCCCGGCCGACGGGAACGAGTTGTCTCTGTGCCTATTCGTCCACGGCGATTCATATCAGCTCGATTGCCGCGCGTATGGGAGCGAGCAGTGGACGCTCGTCGGCGAAGGCGCTGCGCCGACCGATCCGAACGGGATCCTCTGCGTGACTGTCCCGAATCCGGGCGCCGGGACGTATGAACTCCGCATTCGTGTGAACCGGGGCGACCGGGTTCATACGGACCGTCGGATTTTCGGCGTCACCGACGCGAAGGAACAGGCCCCCTGGCCGTTCCCGGAGGACCCGGATTCCGAAGAGTACTCCTACTATTACTTCATGGGCAGCCCCTTGTGCATGGACGTCGACGGCGACGGTCGCAACGAGATCCTCCAGGGAGCGGTGGACCTCGACTCCTACTGGGCCGGCGGCATGGTGCACCTCTGGGACGCCGACGGCAATTCGCTGCCGAACTGGCCGGTGCTGGTCGGCTATTACGGCTGGCCTTCGTCTCTGGCGGTGGGCGACATCGACGGCGACGGCGACTACGAAGTGGTCGCTGCATCGGAAGTGGACGGCGAAGTCTACGCCTTCCACGTCGACAGCGGTCAGCCCGTGGACGGCAACTGGCCTGCCGCGGTCGGCGGCTGGTACGGGTACATCGCCGCCGGGCCGGTGCTGGCCGATCTCGACGGCGACGGCGACAGCGAAATCCTCGTCGCGCTGGATCTGGAGTCGGGCAGCACCGACGGCCTGATCGCCCTGCAGCACGACGGCAGCGACCTGTGGCGCCGACGCTACACCGCCGCCGGGCCGATCAGCGTGGCCGACCTCGACCGCGATGGCGACGTGGAGATCGCCCTGTGTGGCCTGGGGCCGGGCCTGAACCGACTGTACACGTTCATTCTGGACCACAACGGTCAGCAGGTCGCGCGCTGGCGCGGGGGCAGTCCCAAGGGGACCGCCTTCGCCGATCTCGACGGCGACGGCAAGACCGAGATGATCTTCTGCACGGAAACCGAAGTGACCGCGGTTCGCGCCGACGGCAGCACCGTCTGGAAGACGCGGGCCGACGATCCGCTTGACACCGGCGGCGGCCTGTGCATCGGCGACATCGACGGCGACGGCCTGAGCGAGGTGTACGTCGCCACGTACGTCGAAGGCGACGGTTTCCTGTTCACTCGCGTGTACGCGTTCGACCACAAAGGCAAACTGCAGACCGCGAAAGGGTACCCCAAGACGATCATGGGCGACCCGAGCCGGTGCACGCCGCTGGTGGCCGACATCGACGGCGACGGCGAGAAGGAATTGATCGTCGGTTCCGGCGGCGAGCCCCTGATGGCCTGGGAGGCCGATGGCTCGATCACGCCGGGATTTCCGATGATGAATCTGTCTGCGGATTATGAAGTCACTCCAACCCTCAGCGACCTGGACCTCGACGGCGATCTGGAGATCATCGTCGCCGGCGACGATTACCGTTTCCACGTGCTGGACCTTCCGGTCCCGTATGACGCGGGACTGATCGACTGGGGCATGTCGCGCCACGACGTGCAGAACTCCGGATGGACCGCGCCGGCGCCTCGCTTGGACTTCATCACGGCCCCGTCCGAGATCCGGCCGGGCGAGCGGCTCGATCTTCAACTGACCGCCTCGAACCCAGGGGATCTGCCCCTGCGGTGGTCTGTGGGCAACCTGCCCAAGGGCGCCTGGTACGATCCCGAGACGCTCACCCTGCACTGGAAGCCCGCGGCCGATCAGGCGTTCGAGACGTATACGCTCTCGTTCCTGGTGACCGACGGCGTCCGGCAATCCACCCGCAGCGCGTCGGTGACCGTGGTCTCCAACGCGATCTACCATGCGAACATGGACAGCGATCCGGGCTGGACGCTCGATGAAGGCTGGGCCTGGGGCAAGCCGCAAGGCGGTGGCTCCTGGGACAAGGACCCCGTCTCCGGCCGGACCGGCGCCAACGTCGTCGGCTACGCCCTCGAGGGCGACTACGCCGACAACCTGGGCGAGACGCGGTACGCGACGACCGGTCCCATCGACTGTACAGGCTACAAGAATATCCGCCTGAGCTTCTGGCGGTGGCTCAACGTCGAGGCGCCGTACGATTTCGCTTGTGTCCAGGTGTCGGGCGACGGCGCGACGTGGACGGACCTCTGGACAACCGGCCTGTCGCACGTCTCGGACGCGAGTTGGCAATACGTGGAGTACGCGGTCCCGGCGGGCATCGCCGACGGCAAATCGACGGTCTACTTCCGCTGGGGCATGGGCCCGACGGACGATTGGGTGACCGCCCCCGGCTGGAACCTCGACGACGTGCAAGTCACCGCCGAGGCGGCGGATTGACGATCTACTATTTACTATTGACGATTGGCTTCGCATCGCGAGCGTCACGTCTGGGTCCGCTCAGGCGTGACGCTCATCGATCATACGAGAAGCCGATAGCGGTAGGGTGTGCCGTGCACACCGTCTTTCTGGCGTCTGAAGTCATACCGTCAACGGGTCATTCGCGTGTTGGCAAGGGCCGTCCGCCCAAAGGAAGCAGCGGACGGATCCGGATTTCGGCGGAAAGGTGTGCATGGCACACCCTAATGAGCTTTGACAAGCAAGATCGGCAATCGAACCGTGTGTGGCACCCCCGCCCTCGGGGGTGATCCCAGCGCTCCCAGCCGGGGGCGGCTGGGCTACATTCCTGTCGGCTGAAGGGACTCCGTACCAGGCGCACGAAGTCCGCCGGAAGAGTAGTGTCAGACCTACACATTTCACACACAGGCACGGCGGAGGAGATACCGAAGAGCGGGGTCAAGCATTGAAATAGGCCGTAGCGAGGGTGACATGACGCGGTCTTTGACTGCCGCCCCTGCGGCCGGAGGCGGTCTTTCGTACGACCCCTCCCGGCCGGTTGCTTGTCCTTGACAATTCGACGAATTCCGGGCAGAATGTTTCTTGGAATTGTCGATTGATGAAGGATGATGTGCGTGAACGGGACGGTGTCCGGCACTTTTTCCGGCGTGTTGGGGGGGGATTCCCGGAACATCTCCCTTATTGCGGCTCAGGATTGAACGTAACGTGGGTGGATTCCTCCGATCCCGTGATTTGACGGGTGGGTCGCCGTCAGCCAGCGTGGGGGGGCGTACCAGTGATGTGCACGGCACATCTTACACGTGCTACCCGATCCCAAGTCACAGGCCATGAGTCCCGAGTCACCGCTTCTCACGCACGCCAGGGGCGCGGGCGGTTCTGGCACGCGGCGACTGCGTTTCTGGCGATGATCGCGTTTTCGCGGATCTGGAAATCGAACATGCCTACGCAAATGAAGTCCGCGCCGTTTTCGAAGGCGTATTGGAAGCCGCTGCTGGGGTGAATGGCGCCGGCGGCGAGGACTTTGAACGCGATCCAGGGAGTCGTCACGCCTTTCATGAACTCGATCGTTTTTTCGGGGGCGATTTCCCAGATGTTGTCGTGGTCGTCGCTGCTGTTGCTGTCGACATTGAACTCGACCCGCTTCTCGGGCGGGGTCGCGGACCAGTAGTTCCCGTGGTGCAGGGTTTTCATGTAGAAATCGGGCTTGATGCCGGCCTTCTCCACCGCGATCGGCACCTGGATCGAGTGACCACCGATGCCGGCGGGGATGCCGTTGCTCTTGATGAAGTCCAACGCCTGGGCCAGCAGATCGACCCGGCCGCCTTTGACGAAGCTGTCGCCCACGCCGCCTTGAACGTACGCGGCCGCCGCGCCCAGGTCGATCGCCCGCTTGGCGTTGCTCGTGACGTCCTTGGTGTTGGGATGGATCTGAGCGATCCACTGGATCTTGCCGCCGCGTTCCTTCCAGTATCGCGTGAGGTAGTCCGCTTCGCCCGAGAGGATGGCGTTGACGCCGCTTTCTTCCGCCAGTTCGAGCGTCCGCATGACGTTCTCCGGCGTGGCGTAGGCCTTGAACAGGTCCCGCAGGTACTTGAGGTCCCGGCTGTGCGACCAGCCGCTGAACTGGTTGCCGCCGAGGATGAGCCGGCTGATCGTGAGATTATCGATCTTGCCTGTGGGCATGGTTGCGTTCGACATGATTTGCCTCCCGTGAATACAGGGATCCGATTTCCGCCCATTCGGGCTCTTGGGGACGCGGTCCCCAAACCCTTGGCATTTTCTGCCTTGGGCCAGCAACATGATAACAGAACGAGCCGATGTTGTCTTGTGGTTTCAGTTCCATCGCAGGGGGATTCCGCAGGCGAGCGGGCGTCGTTTGTTGGGTCGCCGGAGGATCTGGGCACACCCATACCCTGTCGGTTTGGTGAAGACACTTGATGTCGAGGGGTCTTGCGGGTAGTTTGAGTCTGTTGCGGTCGCCTGAGTGACGACGCGAATGGGATTGGGGCATGGGGATCTCTTGGCATGCCATCGGCCCAAAGCGCAAAATGCCAGGGGTCCGGGGATAGAGTCCCCGACAGTGGTGTTGTCTGCGGCATAGGATTCGTGGAGATGGGCTTGTTGTCTTGGAGGTCTGAGATCATGGCAAGATCGAAACATGGGTTTCTGTGTGCCTTGGCGGTTCTGGTCGCTTTGTCGTCTTTGTCGCTGGGGCAGGGGTTGCCCAAGGCGTCGCCCAAGTCGGTCGGGCTGTCGCAGGACCGCCTGGACCGGATCACCGCGGTGATGCAAAGGCACGTCGATGAGGGCCTGCTGGCAGGGGCGGTCGCGATGGTCGCCCGCGAGGGTAAGGTCGCTTACTTCCAGTGTGTCGGCATGCAGGACCGCGAGAAGCAGATCCCGATGACTCCTACGACGATCTTTCGCATCGCGTCGATGTCCAAGGCGATCACGAGCGTCGCGGTGATGATGCTTTATGAAGAGGGCAAATTCCGGCTCAGCGACCCGGTCTCGAAGTTCATTCCCGAATTCGCGGACGTCAAGGTGCTCGCGCCGGGCGATCCGTCGGCCCAGGACGGCGTTGTCGCCGCCAGGCGCCCGATCACGATCCGCCACCTCCTGACGCATACCTCCGGCCTGACCTACCAATGGGACGACCGGGTCGGCAAGCTCTACGCCGAGGCGGGGATCACGCATGGTCTGATCCAGGACGAGGACTCGCTCGCGGAGGACATGAAGAAGCTCGCCCGCATTCCGCTGGTGCATCAGCCGGGCGAGGCGTTCACGTACAGCCTCTCAACCGACGTGCTGGGTCGGGTGGTCGAGGTCGCCTCCGGTATGCCGTTCGACGAGTTTCTGCAGAAGCGGATCTTCGCGCCGCTGAAAATGAACGACACGGGTTTTCGCCTGCCCGAGAGCAAGGTGTCGCGTCTGGCTGCGGTCTACAGCCCCGGCGCCGACGGCGGTCTCCAGCGTCTGCCCGACGGTGTTCTCGGCGAGGGGAACATGAAGGCCTCGGTAGACTATCCTTACGCGGGCACGCACAATTACCGCTCCGGCGGCGGCGGGCTCTGCTCGACGGTCCCCGACTACGCCCGATTCATCCAGATGATGCTCAACAAGGGCGAACTGGACGGCGTCCGCCTGCTGAGCCCGAAGACCGTCGAGATGATGAGCACGGACCAGATCGGCGACCTGAATCGCGACATGGGTTTCGGTCTGGGGTTCGGTGTCACACGCAATCTCCGCGAGAGCGAGCTGACCAGCGTCGGCGCCTACCGCTGGGGCGGATATTGGTACACGACGTTCTTCATCGACCCTTCGGAGAAGATGATCGGCGTGTGCATGGCCCAGATCAGCCCCAGCGGCAAGGCCACGCTCAACGACCAGTTCGAAGCCCTCGCTCACCAAGCGATTGTTGAATGAAGTTCCACGTCACAGGAGGCCTGCGAGTCATCGGGTTGCCGGTTGCTTGCAGGCTTCCCAGAGGTCCTGGACTTTCCGCAGGTGGGTCTGCGTGTTCTGTTGCAGCAGTTGCAGGGTCCGGTGGATCTGCGGATCGCCGTTGGAGAAGACCTCGAAGTATCGATGCTCGATGAGGGCACGCTCCAGATCCAATGTATTGAGGGTCGTACCTCCAACATTCATTTCCTTGGTTTTGTCGTTCGATACTGGCCCGGCCGGCGAAGTGTTCGCATCAGAAGCGGTTCACGTGAGAACGTCGGGATGGGGTGGCCGCCGTGCGGTTCCGCACCCGGCAGTCTCTCGGTAAGGCGGTTCCTTCGTTGTGCCAGCACATGAAGCATTCGGTGGGCCGCACCCGCTGACCGAGCATCTCACACGGTAGAGCGTGGGGGCACTTGACGCAGAGGTAGTCGCACCGTCTGCAGACGCGGACTTTGTTCCGGATCGAATGTGCACTCATCCAACACCTCCTCCCAGAGACCGGACGGCGATTCTCCCCTTCGCAGTCGGCAAAGGATTCATCGACCGAAATCCAGATCCGCTTGAGGTCCAAGGACGACGCTTGCTGCAACCCAAGACGGCGCAGAGCGTCGGAGGACCGAGGTCTTTTTGCGGAACACGATGTTGTGGAAAGAACAATCGGTTGTGTCGGCTGCCGGCAATCACCCGGCTGGAAATACCGGGGCGAAAATGGTATACTTATCCCTGTGCAGGGCCAGGAAGGTCTTATATTGTGTCTTTGGTCAGCGGCCAGGAGGGCCCGCCAATCGAAGTCCATGTGAGGCCAGACGGGAGTAGGGTGGTGATGAACAACGTGGGGGCTCTTGCCTTGGTGCTGGCCGTCCTGGCGGGCGGTGCGGCGACCGCTCGCGACGAAGCGTTCGTCACATCGCGGCGTTCTGCGTCCTCGTTCTGCGACTCATCGCAGGCTGCCTCCGACCGGGTGCATGTGCGGATTCAACTGGAGGGCACTCCGACCGTCGAGTGGCGAGCCGCGATGATCCCGACGGGTCTGAGACTGCTGTCCTATCTGCCCGAGCACACATGGCTGGCCAGCATTCCCGCCGATGCGACGACTCGGATTTCGCAGCTTCCCGGCGTGCGGTCGGTGCACGCGATCCGACCTCAGGACAAGTTCGCATCTTGCGTTCAGCAAGGGATCATCGATCCTTGCTCTCCGAACGCAGCCGGCGACGTCCGACTTGCGGTGACTCTCTTCGAGGACGTTTCCCTTTCGGCCGGTCAGGCTAAGATCGAAGCCCTGGGCGGCGCCGTCCTGGCCCACGACCCCGACGGCAACAATCTGGATCTTCGTTTACCCGCCGGAGCCCTGGAGGCTCTGGCCGCCTGGGACGGGATCAAGTGGATCGACCGCTATCACGCATCGGTGGATTTGAACGATGGCGTCCGCGCCGCGATCCAGGGCGACGCGGTCCAGGCGGCGCCGTACGATCTGACCGGCTCCGGCGTCGTGATCGGCCAGTGGGAGTCGATGCGTCCCGACGCCTCGCACGTCGATCTGGTCGGCCGCGTTGTGACCGTGGGTGATGAATGGCCCATCGGCGACCACGCCACGCAGGTGGCGGGCGTGATGATCGGCGACGGCTCGCTGCTGAAGGATCGTCGGTATCGGGGCGTGGCGCCCGGCGCGTCGATCGTCTGGTTCCACACGTGGGAGACGGTCGCCGAGTTGAAACAGCAGTACAAGCAGGCCATCGACGTCTACGGGATCGACATCGCCAACAACTCCTGGGGCAAGGTCGAGTGGCACGTTTACAAGGACTACGCGGCCGCGATGGACGGCATCGTTCGCGGTTCGCTGGGCAAGAAGCTCCCGATCGTCTGGGCCGCGGGCAACGAGGGCAAGTGGGGCACGATCCTGTGCACCGGGGCGGCGAAGAACATCGTGACCGTCGGCGCGACGAACTCCGACGACAACTCGCTGTGGGCCTGGAGCAACAAGGGCCCGACCGCGGACGGCCGGATCAAGCCGGACGTCGTTTCGCCGGGCTGCGAGGCCCGCAATGGCGGGAGCATCTGGTCCACGCTGCCGGGCGACCGCTACGGCGGCGCATGCGGCACGTCACTAGCCACGCCTTCGGTCACCGCGACGATGGCGTTGATCCTGGACGACTGGCGTGCGATCCACAAGACGGATCCACTTCCTTCGACGATCAAGGGCCTGCTGATCCACACCGCGACGGATCTGGGTACGCCCGGTCCGGATTATGCCTATGGCTATGGTCAGATCAATGCCCAAAAGGCCATCGATCTGATCCGTATCGATACAATTGACGACATCATCAAAGAGGATTCGATTTTCGTGCAGGGCGAGCGGGACGTCCACACGTTGGAGATCGGCTCCGGCGAGACGGAATTGCGGATCACGCTGGTCTGGGACGACTACCCCGCGCAGCCGATGGCGGCCCGCGCTTTGGTGAACGACCTGGACCTCGTGGTGATCGGTCCCGGCGGCAAACGGTACTATCCCTGGACACTGGACCCATACCTGCCCCAGCAGCCTGCGGTTCGGACGCAGGCCGACCGCACAAACAACGTCGAACAGGTTTGTGTCGAGAACCCGCCGGCGGGGACCTGGCAGGTCACCGTCTGGGGCGCGACGGTACCCTACTACAACCAGTCGTATTCGCTGCTGACAAGTCGGGGAGGGCTGATTTCGGTCGTGTCGGAGGCGCCGCTGTTCTCGGTGACGGGCTCGCTGGGCGGCGTCGTCGCGGAGTTCGACGAGGCCGGCAACCTCATTCTGCAGGGCCGATTGACCACTGAAGTCGAGTGTACGCCGCCGCCGGGTGCTTTCGTGGTCCGCGGCCCCGATCAAACCGTGGTCGCGTACATCGATCTGTCGGGCAACATGAGCATCAAGGGCCTGCTCATGGAGCGATCCCACTGCGCTGCGGGTCGGGGCGGTTTCTCTCTCACGGACTCGCTCGGTGTCACCGTGGCCCGCATCGACGCCGACGGCAATCTCTGCCTGAGGGGAACGGTCTGTCAGAACCCCTGACTCGGCGTCAGTCCCGCCATCCATCCTCAAGAAAGTCTGGCATTCTGCATGAACCGTCATACAATCTAGATGCCGTGTTCGGATTGTTGCGGCCAGTTGAATCAACGGAATGATTCGTTTTGAAAGGAATGTGTATGGCTCTGAACAAGCGGTTGTTGGCGGAGACGGTCGGCACGTTCTGGCTTGTGTTCGGCGGCTGCGGCAGCGCGGTATTGGCTGCGGCGTTTCCCGACGTCGGCATCGGTCTGCTCGGAGTGTCCCTGGCGTTCGGGTTGACCGTGCTGACGATGGCCTACGCGATCGGCCACGTCTCCGGATGTCACCTCAATCCCGCGGTGACGGTCGGACTGGCCTCCGGCAGGCGTTTTCCGTGGAGCGAGGTGGTTCCCTACGTGATTGCACAGGTCATCGGGGCCGTGATCGCGGCGGCCGTGCTCTACGTGATCGCCAGCGGCAAAGAAGGGTTCAGCCTCGCCGGCGGATTTGCCTCCAACGGATACGCGGAGCATTCGCCTGGCGGATACACGATGGTGGCCGCCCTGGTGGCTGAGGCGGTCCTGACGTTCATGTTCCTGATGATCATCCTGGGCGCGACGGATTCGCGGGCCCCGGCGGGTTTTGCGCCGATCGCGATCGGTCTGGCGCTGACGTTGATCCACCTGATCAGCATCCCGGTGACGAACACGTCGGTGAATCCGGCCCGCAGCACGGGACCGGCCTTGTTCGTGGGCGGCTGGGCTCTCTCGCAATTGTGGTTGTTCTGGGTCGCTCCGCTGGTTGGCGGTTTCTTGGCCGGGATTGTCTACCCGATCATCGCCGGGGAGCCGGCCTCGTCGGGCTCGAAGGCCTAGCTCTTGTTTCGGACGCATGTCGGTACACCTGTCGGCTGCGTCATATACATCATGGATGGTAGAACAAAGGAGAAGTACATGAGAAAGACACTGAAAGGGATGTGTGTCGTGGTGGTGGCGGCAATGCTTTTGCCGGGTTGTAGTGCGGGCAAGAAGGGCATGACCATCGAGGAAAGACGCCAGGCAGTGGCGAACATGGAGGCCGAGACGCTGCAACGGCTCTACAAGGAAGCGCCGGACGCGAAGGCCAAAGTCGAAAATGCTCCGGGTTACGGCGTGTTCAGCAACGCGAACGTGAATCTAATTTTCGCCAGTGCCGGTGGTGGTTACGGTGTCGTCGTGGACAACGTGACCAAGCAGCGGACCTACATGAAGATGGCCCTCGGCGGCGTCGGCCTGGGCCTGGGCGCCAAGGACTATCGCGTCGTGATGGTCTTCAAGGATAAGGCGACGATGGACAAGTTCGTCGAGAAGGGCTGGGACGCGGGCGCCCACGCCGACGCGGCCGCCAAGACGGGAGACAAAGGCGCGGAAGCCAGCGTCGAAGGGGACATCCGCTCGGGGATCGAGGTATTCTCGATGACCGAGGCCGGCTTGGCCCTCCAGGCGACGATCGCCGGGACGAAGTACTGGAAAGACAAAGAGCTCAATTGACGTGCAGACGTCACAAGATGCATCAAGGCCGCAAGTGCAGAAGACCGCCCTTGCGGCCTTTCTTCGTGATTGATCTTTCGATTGGCTTCTTGGGAATTGCGTGCTACACTCAGGGCTCGCGGGACCAGGTCCGAGTGGCAATGTCTCGCGGAAGAACGATAGCGGTGGTTTGGGGTGGCGGTCAACGCGATGCCGACGCATTATGTGATTCTGTGGGTATCTCTGCTGTTGCTGGCCAGCATTCTGGCGAGCAAGGCCTCCGAGCGTTTAGGCGTCCCGGCTTTGCTGATGTTCCTGTTCGTCGGCATGCTCGCGGGGTCCGAAGGCGTCGGCGGGATCCATTTCGACGATCCGAATCTGGTCCGTCTGCTGGGCACCTTCGCATTGGCCTACATTCTCTTCGCCGGCGGCCTGGACACGGAATGGAAGAGCGTTCGTCCGGTGTTTGGCAGCGGGATGATCCTCGCCACCGTGGGGGTCTTTCTGACCGCGGTTTTCGTAGGGGCGTTCGCCGTTGTGGTCCTGGGTTTCACCTGGCTGGAGGGATTGCTGCTCGGTTCGGTCATGTCCTCGACCGATGCGGCGGCCATCTTCGCGGTATTGCGGTCGCGTAGCGTCAGTCTGAAAGGGGAGCTGAAGCCGCTCTTGGAGCTGGAATCGGCCAGCAACGACCCCATGGCGGTCTTCCTCACTGTCACGATGTTGAGCTTGTTGAGCGACCCCTCGACGCCGTGGTGGTCCGCTTTTCCCGCGTTGGTCAAGCAGATGCTCGTCGGCGGCTTGGCAGGCCTGCTGCTGGGCAAGGGCATCATCCACACGGTCAACCGCATCCGCTTGGAGTATGAGGGGCTCTATCCCGTGCTGACCATGGCTTCGGTGCTGCTGGTGTTCGGAGCCGCTGAGACGCTGGGCGGCAACGGATTCCTGGCGGTTTATCTGGCCGGGGTGGTTCTGGGCAACTCGGATTTCATCCACAAGCGAAGCCTGGAGCGGTTTCATGATGGATTGTCTTGGCTGATGCAGATCGGGATGTTCTTGATGCTGGGCTTGCAGGTCTACCCGTCGCACCTGACGCCGGTGGTCGGATCGGGGCTCTTGTTGGCTGGGTTCCTGATGGTCGGGGCTCGGCCGCTGGCTGTTCTGGCCTCTCTGATCGGCAGCGGATTGGGTATGCGTGAGAAGCTGCTGATCTCGTGGGCGGGATTGCGAGGGGCGGTGCCGATCGTGCTGGCGACGTTTCCGATGACCGCCGGCGTTGCGCAGGCCGAGACGATCTTCAATCTCGTTTTCTTCGTGGTCATCGCATCCGTGCTCCTGCAGGGCAGGTCCCTGACTCGCGTGGCTCGCTGGCTGAAGCTGGACCGTCCCCTGGGTCCGCGAACTCGCATGCCTCTGGAGTTCGACCGGACGGAGCAGAGCCTTCGCACGTCCATGGTGGAGGCGATCGTCGCGCCGGATTCCGTGGCGGCGGGCAAGACCATTCTTCAACTCAAACTGCCGTCGGGCCTGCTGGTCGCCATGATCCAAAGGCATGGCGAGTATCTCGTGCCCAACGGAGGGACGGAGTTCCAGCCGGGGGATGTCGTGCTCATGCTGGGAGAGCGGGAAGCGCTGGAGTCCGCCAGGAGGCTGTTGACGGTTCGGCAACCGGCGCCGTGATTGGTGCGACACAGACGCCGGGCGAAAGGGCCGGGCCGCGACCACACGAGGCTGCTACTCCTGAGACATCGTTCCATGAACGATTTTTCTGCGTTCCTTCCTGAACATCACAACGCCCGTCACGCGGGATAGAACCAGCTTTTATCGGATGCGTCCTATAAAGCCACGTTTCGTAGGGTCGCCAGATTCGATTTGGGTTGAGTCGGCAGGGCCGAACGGGTATAATGAAAGGCTGGGTGTAATTAGGGGTTGATGGACGAGGGTTTGTATGGATAAGCGGAT
Source organism: Phycisphaerae bacterium (assembly GCA_018055905.1). GTDB lineage: Bacteria > Planctomycetota > Phycisphaerae > Sedimentisphaerales > Anaerobacaceae > PLanc-01. Next base: position 23,733 of record JAGPGT010000006.1, on the reverse strand, counting down.
TGTTGTCTTGCTGGCGATTGCTCTGACCCTTCCCTGCCCGGCCAAGGTCTTTGTGGTCGACGATGACGGTCCGGCCGACTACCGCACGATCCAGGCGGCGATCGATGCTTCCTGGCACGGCGACACCGTTGTCGTCAAGCCGGGGACATATCGTGAGCGGGTGGCCTTCAACGGCCGGCAGATCACCGTCCAAAGCGAAGACCCCTCCGATCCCGCGGTGGTGGCGGCGACGGTGATTTCCGCGACCGCTGTTGCGGGCGTGGTGTTCGACTTCTCCGAGGGCGAGCAGTCCGTGCTGACGGGCTTCACCGTCACCGGCGCAGGCATTCTCTGCGTTGCCAGCTCGCCCACAATCCAAGGCAACGTCATCCGCAACTGCAACGGGGTCGGGATCAAAGGGCACAACGGCGCCAGGCCCACGATCCGAGGCAACGAGATCCGCGACAATACTCTCGAAGGCATCCACTCCTGCAGCGGTCTGATCCAGGGCAACATCCTCTCCGCCAACCGCGCCGGACTGGCCTACTGCAACGGCTCGATCCTGGACAACGTGATCGCCGACAACCGGGACGCGGGCGGTCTGTACTCCTGCGAAGGCGAGATCGCCGGCAATACGATCACCGGCAACGACTCCGCCTCGCACGGCGGCGGGCTCTACCAGTGCGCCGGGGACATTCATCACAACCTCATTGCAGGCAATCGGGCCCTTCGCCAGGGCGGCGGCCTTCATAGCTGCACGAAAGCGATCTTCAGCAACACGATCGTCGGTAATCGCGCAGGCGAAGCCGGCGGCGGCATCAGCCAGTGCCAGGCTCTGGTATACGACAACATTCTCGCCTTCAACGAAGCGCCCGTCGCAGGCGGTCTGCACGGCGAAGCGATGAACACCTACAACGCCTACTGGCTCAACGCCGGCGGCCACCTCGGAGGCGGCGCCCTTTCCGGACTGGGCGAGATCGTCGCAGATCCGCGATTCGTCTCCAACGGGTTCTGGGACGATCGGGGCACAGCGAGCACTGCCGACGATCTGTGGTGTCTCGGAGACTACCATCTGCGGTCGCAGGCGGGCCGATGGGATGCCGGTAGTCGACGGTGGATCTGTGACACCGAGACGAGCTATTGCATCGACGCAGGCAGACCCAACTCGAACTGGACGAACGAACTTTGGCCCCACGGAAAGCGGATCAATCTCGGCGCCTATGGAGGGACGTCCGAGGCGAGTATGTCCCTGTCCGATCTGGGACGCCCTGCGGATCTAGATCACGACGAGAAGGTCGCGGATCGGGATTTGCTGCGGTTCTCGCAGGACTGGCTGACACTGCGAAACCCAGTGGCCGCGGACCTGGACCGCACGGGCGACGTGAACTTCATCGACTTTGCGATCCTGGCCATGGACTGGCGGTCCGGTCCGGCGAGTCAGACATCGCCGATTCCCAGTCCGATGAGCTTCGCGACGCCGCCGTATGCGACGAGTCCCTATTCGATCGCCATGATTGCCACGGTGGCCACCTCGACCGACGGGTCCGGCGTCGAGTACTACTTCGAAGATTTCCTCATGCCCACGGTCAACAGCGGATGGCTGTCCTTCGGGCCCAACGAAGAACCTCGCTGGGAGGATATCAACCTGACACCCCACAAGCAATACTGGTATCGGGTCAAGGCTCGCAACCAGGGCAACCAGTTGGAGACCGAATGGTCGGACCGGTTCAGCGCGATCACGCCCCTGGAGGATCGCACGGCCCCGACACCGAGTCCCATGACCTGGCAGACCGAGCCTCACAGAATCGCCGCCGGCACGATCCGGATGGTCGCGACGACCGCGAGCGACGACAGCGGCGTCGAGTACCTGTTCGAATGTACCTCGCATCCGGCCTACAGCAGCGACTGGCAGGATTCCGTCGCCTACGACGCGGTCGGCCTTGCCAAGGGATACTATACGTTCCGCGTTCGCGCCAGGGACAAGTCCCGCAACCGCAACATGACGGAGTGGTCCGTGCCGGTGGCGGTGGACCTGTTGCCCCCAACGCCCGACCCGATGACATGGGCGAGCGAGCCCAAGGAAGTCCGCATCGGGACCGGTACCTTCGACTATTACGCTCAGATGACCGCCGCCGAGGCGAGCGACGACAGCGGAGACGTCGAGTATTTCTTCCAATGCACAACGGAATCCGGGTTCAGCAGCGGGTGGCAGAAGTCACGCGACTACAGCGTCAAGGTCGGTCGGACCGGACAACGGCATCGGTTCCGCGTCAAGGCCAGGGATTTGTCGCCCAGCCGCAACGAGACAGGCTGGTCAATCGAACTGCCGGCCAAGTAGCGGGTCGATTTCATCCCGCACCGGTCGAACCTCCTGTTCCACCCCGTAGAATGGCGGAGAATGCTGGTTCCCTTTACACACCTGCGCCGGTACTATGTGTGGTGTTTGATTGATCTGGAGAATCGTTCACGTGGCCACGATGCATTGGGAACTATTCCCGCACCCGGCGGACATCGGGATTCGCGGCGTAGGGCCGACGAAGGAGGCGGCTTTTGCGCAGGCTGCGATCGCATTGACCGCGGTCATCACCGATCCTGCGAAAGTCGAGCCCCGCGAGTCCGTTGAGATCGTCTGTCGCGAGGACGACGACGAGTTGCTCTTCATGAACTGGCTCAGTTCCTTGTTGTACGAGATGGACACGCGAGGGATGCTGTTCTGTCGTTTCGAGATCGAGCCGATCGCAGGCGGTCTGCGGGCCCTCGCCTGGGGTGAGCGGATCGATCTCGACCGACACGAACCCGCGGTCGAGGTCAAGGCCGCCACCTACGCCGGGTTGAAGGTCGCCAGAGACGACGCGGGCAACTGGCTGGCCCAGTGCATTGTCGATGTGTAGATCTGTCGCATAGGTCCCATGAGTCCTATGGGTCCCATTGTTCTCTTCAGGAGTCCAGTTGATGTCTTCTCTGAAACCGCAGAAGCAAGCCGATGCCCAATGGCGGATCGAGCCGTTCGACAGGATGAACGTGCCCGTGGTCGTCTTCGCAGATGAGGAGCTGATCCGCCAGATGGATGAGCAAGTCTATCAGCAGGCAGCCAACGTTGCGACGCTGCCGGGAATCGTGAAGGCCTCGTACGCCATGGCGGACGCGCACTGGGGTTACGGTTTCCCCATCGGCGGCGTCGCGGCTTTCGATCCCGACGCAGGCGGGATCATTTCGGCCGGCGGCGTCGGCTTCGACATCTCCTGCGGCGTGCGGGCCCTTCGCACAGGCCTGACGTACGACCAGGTCCAGGGCAAAGAAAAGGAACTGGCCGACATCCTGGCCCGGCGCGTGCCCGCCGGCATTGGCAGCGAAGGCAAGCTGAGACTCTCCCCGCTCGAAATGGACGAGATGCTCACCGGCGGCGCCCTCTGGGCGGTCGAGCAGGGCTATGGCACCCGCACCGACCTCAAGTACATCGAGGAGAACGGTCGAATGCCCGGCGCTGAGCCGCGATACGTCTCCGACCACGCCAAGCAGCGACAGGAGAAAGAGGTCGGCACGCTCGGCTCGGGCAACCACTACCTCGAGGTGCAGCGCGTCACGGCGGTCTACGATGAGAGCATCGGCAAGGCCTTCGGTCTGGCCCTCAACGACATCGTGGTGATGATCCACTGCGGCTCGCGGGGCCTTGGCCACCAGATCGCGACGGACTTCGCGCCCAAGATGATCAAGGCCGCCAAGGAGAACGGTTTGGAACTGGCCGATCGGGAGTTGGCCTGCGCCCCGATCAAGTCCGATGTCGGGAGGCAGTACTACGGCGCGATGTGCGCGGCGATCAACTGCGCCCTGGCCAATCGGCAGGTCCTCACGCACCTGACGCGCGAGGCCTTCGCCCAGCTCTTTCCCCGCGCGGAGGTGACGCTGCTCTACGACGTCTCGCACAATACCTGCAAGGTGGAGGAGCACGAGATCGACGGCAAGCGAAAGAAGCTCTACGTCCATCGCAAAGGCGCAACGCGAGCCTTCGGACCGGGGCATCCGTCGCTGCCGGAGGACCTGCAACCGGTTGGCCAGCCCGTCCTGATCGGCGGCACGATGGGCACCGCCTCTTACATCCTGACAGGCACGAGAGAAGGCATGAACCTGGCTTTCGGCTCGTGTTGTCACGGGGCCGGGCGGGCCATGAGCCGAAGCGCCGCCACCAAACGCTGGCACGGCAAGGACGTGGTCATGCACCTTGCACAGAAAGGCATCGTCATCCGAGGCTCGTCCATGCGAGGCATCGCGGAGGAAGCCCCAGGTGCATACAAGGACGTCAGCGTCGTCGTGGAATCCACGGAAAGAGCCGGCCTGGCCCGCAAGGTCGCCCGCCTGGAGCCACTGGCCTGCGTGAAAGGCTGAGCGTGCTTTTCTTGCGGGGGCAATAATTCGCGGGTAGAATCCGTCTTTCAGTAGCGGGGGATCGGTGCGTAAGGGTGGGGCCCCGGCACGGCGTGTCGGGACCCGGATTGTGGTTCAGAAAGGAGCATCGCGATGCAGTCACGCTTGTCAGCACTCACTGTCGGCTTTCTGTCGGCGATTCTTGCCGTCACGGCGTTTGGGGCTGAGCCTCTGGCGACGATTACTGTCGAGGCGGGGCCTCATACCCGCACGGACACGCCCGTCTCCATCTCGCTGGCGACGGTGCCCCAGGCGGTGCAAGGGCTGCCTTTGTCGTTGCAGGAGGTCCGGGGGGCCGACCGAGTGACGATCCCCGCCCAGATCGAGCAGGGCTGGACGCCCAAGCTGCACTGGATCATCACAGGGACGTTGCCCTCCGGGCAGACGCGGACCTATGAGCTGGTCGCCGGCGAGGCCAGGGCCGAACGCGTGGTCAAGGCCACCCAGGACGACAAGTTCCTGGTGGTCAGCGTGGGCGACGCCCAGGTACTGCAATACCATCACGCGATGTGGCCTGCCCCCAAGGGGGTCGCCAGAATCCCGGACGCCAAGCTGCCTCTGTACGATCACAGCGCGTTCATCCATCCCCTGTGGTCGCCCAAGGGTAACGTGCTGACCGACATCAATCCGCCGGATCATCTGCATCACATGGGGATCTGGATGCCCTGGACGCACACGAAGTACGAGGGCAGGATGGTCGATTTCTGGAATGTCGGCGACGGGACCGGAACCGTTCGATTTTCGAAGTTCCTGGGCAAAACCACCGGTCCGGTTTTCGGCGGATTCCAGGCTGAGCAGGACCACGTGGCCCTCAGGACATCCAAGGGCGAGCAGACGATCCTCAAGGAAGTCTGGGATGTCCGCGTGTACAACGTGGGCGGGCCCGAGACGGGCTACTGGCTGGTGGACTTCCAATCGACGCAGCGATGCGTGGCGGAGCTTCCGCTGATCCAGGAGGAGTACCGCTATGGCGGCCTTGGCTTCCGCGCGACTCGCCAGTGGAAAGGTCCCGAGGCCGACTACCTGACCAGCGAGGGCAAGACTCGCAAGGACGGCAACGGAACGCGGGCCCGTTGGTGCGATAGTTATGGCCAGATCGACGGCCAGTGGGAAGGCGTGACCTTCTTCAGCAATCCCAAAAACTTCCGGCACCCCGAGCCGATGCGTCTGTGGCCCGAACCCACCAACCACATCTTCTTCAACTTCTGCCCATCGGTGGCGGGCGAATGGGAAATGAAGCCGGGCGAGGACCACGTCTTCCGTTATCGCTGGTACGTCCATGAGGGCAAACCCGACGTCGAGCAGATCGAGCGGATCTGGCGGGACTACGCCGAGCCGCCGCAGGTGAAGGTTCAATTCAAAAAGCCTGCCAACGCGATTACGCTCTTCGACGGGACGGACTTCTCGCAGTGGCAAAGACAGGGCGGCGGCCAGATCGGCTGGAAGATTGCCGACGGCGAAATGCAGATCGTGCCCAAGTCCGGCAGTATTATGACCCAGCGGGACTTCAAGGACTTCATGCTCCATGCCGAGTTCAAAACGCCTGTACTTCCCGAAAACATCAAAGGCCAGGGCCGCGGCAACAGCGGCATCTATATCCAGCAGCGATATGAGATCCAGATTCTCGATTCCTTCGGTCTGGAGCCCAAGAACAACGAGTGCGCCAGCATCTATACGTTCAAGGCCCCGGATCAAAACGTCTGCGCCAAACCGGGCGAATGGCAGAGCTATGACATCCTGTTCCGCGCCGCCCGTTATGGCGAGAAGGACGGCAAGCCCGTCAAGGTGCAGAATGCCCGAATCACGGTATTCCATAACGGCGTGCTGGTTCACAATGACGTCGAGATCCCGAACAAGACCGGCGCCGGCCAGCCGGAAGGGCCCCAGCCCCGTCCGATCCTGCTCCAGGACCACGACAACGCCGTGAGCTTCCGCAACCTCTGGATCGTGCCGTTGGATTGATGAGGGGTGATTGACCATTGATGATGGGAGACGTTGCCATGTGTAAGTTCCGCTGGGTTTCGGGAGTCCTTCTGATCTGTCTTTGTATGTCTAATTCCTGGGCACAGAATGCGTCCTGGCGAGCGGAGGCCGAGGCTCGGATCAGAGAGATTCGTCAAAGGCCAGTGCAGATTCGCGTGGTGGATGAACAGGGCAAACCCGTGACCGGCGTCGCCATCGAGGTCCGCCAGACCCGCAAGGCCTTTCCCTTCGGGTCGGCCATGAGCGGCGCCCTGCTGAGGAACGCCCAATACCGCGATTTCTTCAAGTCGCACTTCAACTGGGCGGTCTTCGAGAACGAATCCAAGTGGTACCGAAACGGCAGAGGGCCCGCACAGGAGGACTACACCACCGCCGACGCGATGGCGCAGTGGTGCCGGGAGAACGGCATTTCGCTTCGGGGCCACTGCATCTTCTGGGAACCTGAGAAGTGGCAGCCCAAGTGGGTCTTGCAGCTCGACGTCGAGCAGTTGAAGGCCGCGGTCGAGTACCGCATGGACAGCGCGGTCAAGCATTTCCGTGGGACCTTCCTGCATTGGGACGTGAACAACGAGATGCTGCACGGCTCGTTCTTCAAGGATCGGCTCGGCGAAGACATCCACGTGTGGATGTACAAGCGGGCCCGCGAGCTCGACCCGGACGCCAAGCTCTTCACGAACGAATTCAATATCCTCTCGGTGGACAAGGACTTCAAGGAGGTACAGACCGACGAGTACGTCGCCCACATCCGCAAGTTGCGAGAGCAGGGGGCCCCGATCGATGGCATCGGCATCCAGGGCCACATCTGGTCCGAGGACATCCTCGCCCATCCGGAAGTGATCAAGCAGCGTCTGGACAAGGTGGCCGCCCTCGGCCTGCCGATCTGGATCAGCGAATTCGATGTGGCCGATGCGGACGAGAAGTCCAATGCCGACAAGCTGGAGTTGGTCTACCGTACCGCCTACAGCCATCCGGCCGTCGAAGGGATCATGATGTGGGTCTTCTGGGCGGGCGCCTCTTGGCGAGGTCCCAACTGCGGCCTGGCCAAACGCGATTGGACCTTGAACGAAGCGGGAAAACGTTTCGAGGCCCTCATGGCCGAATGGTCTACAATCGCCTCCGGTGATACGGACGCCACGGGCGTCCTGGCGTTTCAAGGTTTCCATGGCGACTACGCCGTGACGCTCAAGGACTCGGATGCGTCCGTTTCTCCCAGCACGTTCACCCTGTCCCTGGGCCAGGGGCCCCAAGTTGTGACGCTGCGAATACAGAAAGGGCAATGACCATGAGTCCGGATCGAGCGATTCAAACAGGCAGATGGAGTCGTCGCGGGTTTCTTCAATCGGCAGGAGCAGCAGCCGTCGGTCTGTCCTTTCCGTCGGTGGTGCCGTCCTCGGTTCTTGGGGCGCAGGCTCCGAGCAATCGGTTGGCCCTGGCCTGCATCGGACTGGGCATTCAGGGCACCGGCAACATGCGGGCCTTTTTGGGGAACCCCGAGGTGCGCGTGGCCGCGGTCTGTGACGTTCACCAGACCCAGCTCCAGAAGGGCAAGCAGATCGTGGACAAGTGGTACGACAACTCGGATTGCGTCGCATCCGGGGATTTCCGCGAGGTCGTCGGCCGCAAGGACGTCGACGCCGTGCAAATCACCACGCCCGACCACTGGCACCCGCTGATTGCAATCGAAGCCGCCCGACAGAAGAAACACATGTATTGCGAGAAGCCGATCGGCTGGAGCTTCCGTGCCGCCAAGGCCGTCCAGAAAGCGGTACACGATAGCGGCGTGGTCTTTCAGTTCGGCACCCAGCAGCGGTCCGGCGGCTTCTTCCGCCAGGCGTGCGAGCTGGTCCGCAACGGCAAAATCGGCCAACTGAAGACCATCCTCGTGGGCGTGCCTGGCAGTTGGACCTGTCCGAAGCAGCCGACGGAACCGGTTCCGCCGGAACTGGATTACGAGATGTGGCTGGGACCCGCTCCGATGGCGACGTACTGCTACGAGCGGTGCCGGCCGTACACGGACACACCGCGGACTCCCGGCGGCTGGGGCGGCTGGAGCATCTGGTACTGCATCTCGGACTACTGCATCGGCATGATCGGCAACTGGGGCGTGCACCATCTTGACATCGCCCAGTGGGGTAACGGGACCGACCTGTCCGGTCCCAGCGAGATCGAAGGCACAGGCATTTTCCCGCAAGACATGCTCACCGACTGCGCCACAAGCTGGCAGGTCCAGAACCGCTACGCCAACGGCGTGACGCTCTTCCACATGGACGACGCAACCGCCAAGAATCATCCGCAGCAGGTCGCCGGCTACGGTCATGGTGTCCTGTTCCTCGGCAGCGAAGGCTGGATCCATGTCGATCGTGAACGAATCGACGCCAATCCCAAGTCGCTGCTGAAAGTGAAGTTTGGCCCCAACGACATCCAGCTTTTCAAGAGTGACAACCATCACGTGAACTTTATCGACGCCGTCAAAGGGCGAACCCGGCCGGCCGCTCCGATCGATATCGCCGTTCGATCCGACACGCTGTGCTGGCTGGAACAAATCGCGATCAAGGTCCGCCGCCCATTGAAGTGGGACCCAACGAAAGAGGAATTCGCCAACGACGCTGAGGCCACGGCTCTCTTGGATCGCCCCATGCGAAGCCCGTGGCGGGTGTAAGGTCTGTCCGTGCTCCGAAACGGGTTACCCCGTCACTGCGAACCGACTTCATCCGTTCCAGGCGACAGACCGATTTTTGTGTGAGTGACAGTCAAACTGCCTGCTCTCTCATTCACAATCCCGGAATGTCCAATTCCGTCAGAAGCAACACACGCGTGGACCGCCACGGTGATCTGGTTTCCACCAACGGCCTGACTGTCGCCGGTGTGTTCCGAGTGGTTCCGGATAATACCCTTCCAATCTTCGCCCCGGCCTGAATTGCCAAGAATACAAGATGAAATCTCGCATGCGGCTGAATTTTTACAGGAGTCGCAGTGCGTTGGAGAGGGGCTTTATGGGACGGCCTCTGACTTCGATGTTTCGTTCGGTCCGATCGCGTCCGAACACGATAAAAAGATGCGGAAACTCGCAAGAACCGACTTGAGGCGGCCTGTTTTCAGGTCGATGGAGGGATTGACATGCGTTCGCACGGCGACGGCAAGGGGTGTCTGTTGTCGCGGGGCGGCGAACGGGGGTTGATTCTCCAAATAAGGAGCTGGTATGGGAAAGTCACTGATGATTGTGGACGACTCGGCCACGATGCGCAAGATCATTATGCGGACTGTGCGGATGTCGGGTCTGGAGTTTGATCGAACCGAGGAAGCCGGTAGCGGCGTCGAGGCCCTGGAGAAACTCAAGGCCGGGCCGATCGACGTGGTGCTCTGCGACATCAACATGCCGGAGATGAACGGCACGGAGATGGTTAAGCAGGCACGGCAGTTGCCGACCTGCGCCGCCACCAAGATCATCATGGTCTCGACGGAAAGTTCCGAAGACCTGATCAAACAGGTGATGGCCGACGGGGCGAACGGCTATATCACCAAACCGTTTACGCCGGAGAAGTTCCAGGAAAAACTGGCGCCTTTACTGAACTAGGAGCCGCTTGTGGCGGGATGGGAGAAAGGCAGAGCGGGCCTATGCTCTTGCAGTAAATCTCTCCTTTCGATTTGTGGGAAGAATGGAGAAGCCCGGTCTCTCGAAACGCCTCCGAGGTTTCGGGATGGAAGAATCGAGGAACAGATCCTTCCGTTCCAACGTAGGTCTGGGTCGCCTTTTTTCCCATCCGAGTTGCGAGCTACTGTGGAGAAAAGAACATGCTTACGACTGTGTCGCTGAAAGAGGTGTTGCTCGACAGCGCCAAAGAAGTGTTCGAGACGATGGTATTCATGGCTCTAGAGAGCCAGGACGACGATTCGACCAATCTGGGGGAACCCACCCTTCTGGGATCGATCACGTTCAAGGGACATTTGGAGGGATGCTTGGGGGTCTGCTGTGACGAAGTCTGCGCCCGCACCATTGCGGCGAACATGCTGGGGATGACGTCGACGGAAGAACTGACCGAGAACGACGTTAGCGACGCCATGGGCGAGATTGCCAACATGGTGATGGGGGCCGTAAAGGCGCGCATTCAGAACGAAGTCGGTTCGATTGAAGTGTCGATTCCGTCGGTCGTGCAGGGGCGCGAATTGCGCAACAGCCTGGGGGAAGGCGCCGTCCAAGTCAAGATTCGCGTCAACATCGAGGAACAATACCTCGGGGAATTCTCCTTGCAGTATCGCGAAGGTCGCCCGAACGACGTCCGATAAGGATTTTCGATGGCAGCGGCAGGAACCGACATTCTGGCTCATCTGATCGATCTTTCCGATAATGCCTTCGCGGCGTTCTGTGAAGACATCGGCGGCATGTTCGGCGTTGAGATGCGTTGCGAGCGTCGGCAGACCCTTACGGCACCGGCGCGGAGTCTTCGAGATCACTTCAAGAAACTCGCCGTAGCGCACTTGTGTAAGGCCGATGGTGCTCTGAGCGGGACTTTCCACCTGGTGTTCGATCAAGGGGGACTGTTCATTTTGTCGGGTGTGATTGTCATGTTGCCCGAGACCCGGATCGTCGAAGAGGCCAAGCGGGGGTCGTTGGAAGAGGCCATGAACCTGCAGGATGCCGCGCGCGAGGTCGGTAACCTGCTGGTGGGGTCCTGGGACCGTATCTTTCGCGAGGAGTGCCCCGGCCATGAGCACTTCGTCAAAGCCAGCACCTTCATCGGCAAGCCGTGGGACAAGCCCGAGCAGGTCGAATTGCGGGCCGACAGCGAGGTCGATGTCCTTCTGTATGAGATGACGGTCGACCCGTATCCGTCCTTCACCTGTGCGGCAGTGTTTCCCCGAGAGGTGTTGATGGGCTTCGGACAGTCGCCTACGCCGACGAAACCTGTTGCGGCGGAGGAGCCCCAGAACGCCAAGGCGTCCGAACCGGCCGCCACAGGGGTGCAAAGCCCGACTTCCGTGGCACAGCCGCCATCCCCTGAACCCCCGGCGAGCCCGCCCACCGAGGCACCTCCTGCAACTGAACCTGTGAGTCCTGTTGTCTCGCCTTCTCCGAAGTCGACCCAGGTCGATGGTGTGATTCCGCCCGGACGCGGAAGTCCACCCCTCGACGTGGACAGGCTCCCTTCGGAACTGGCTTCCGCAGAGGCCGGCAGTGCGTCTCGCCCCGGCAGTTTCTCGTTTCTCGACGAAGCCTATATCCGGTCCGGGCCTCAATCCGGCCTCGCGGAATTTATGTCTCTGCAGGCTTACGAGATCATGGAAAAAGACGTCGTCTGGGCCGGTCCGGAGGAGACGGTCCAGGACGTCATCGCCAAGATGCAGCAGCACAACGTCGGTTATGTGCTGATCGGCGTCAACGGTCTTCTGGAGGGACTGGTTTCAAATTCAAACATTTTGGGGGCTGTAAGTCTATATCTTCGTCCAATGTTCGCCAAATGGCGTCGCCCGCAGGACGACGCAACGCTGAGCGTCAAGATCAAATGGGTCATGAGTCGCCCGGTCCGAACGGTTCGTCCGGATGCGACCGTGGCCGGAATGATCGAGTGTATGCGACGCTGCGGCGGGCGATGCCTGCCTGTGGTGGATGCGAAGGGAGCCGTACAGGGGGTTGTCACCGTCTTCGACATCCTCCTGCGGATTTTAGAATCCGACAAAAACATGTCCTGGCAGGGCCGGCCTCCGCAGGCACCTGCCCTGATGTTGTGACCGCGACTCTTTTGGCCAGGCATTTGATGGGGATGGGATGGAAGGCAACGGTATGGAAAACGACACGAGATTGAATCAACTTGTCGAACAGGCCGCATGTTGCTTCACGATGCTCAATCCGGCCGATTCGTCCGATGTGAAGCAGCTTCAGGACGTTCTGGAGCAGATCGGCAAGGTCGTCGCAGGACTTGATCCGTGTCCTGCAGACCTGCGGACGCAGCTTCAAAACGCGACCGGCCAGACGGTCCAGACGCTTCAGCAGGTGATGCAGCAACAGGTCGAAGACACCGGCAAGGCGATGGAGGTCGTGTCGCAGGCGATCTGTGCGATCCAGCAGTTGATCGGTCGGCTCTCGGAGCCTCAGGCTCCGTCGCCTGCTTGCAGCGCGGTTGCGGTCCCCTCACAGGAGTCGGTAACGGCCGTTCCAAAGGCGATGACGATCTCGCAAGAAGATGCGCCGCTGGTTCTGGATTTCATCGCGGAGGCGGGCGAACATATTGAAACCGCGGAGTCCGCCTTGCTGGAGCTGGAAAACCATCCTGGCGACGGTGAACTGGTCAACAAAATCTTCCGCGCCTTCCACACGATCAAAGGAATGGCGGGTTTTCTGAATCTCTCGGACATCCAGTCGCTGGCCCATTCAGCGGAGAACCTGTTGGACCTAGCCCGTAAGAACCAACTGGTCATGGCCGGGGCCAACAGCGACGTGGCCTTCGAATCCATCGATGCGCTCAAGAGGATGATTGGCGGACTTAAGAACGCGCTGGAATCCGGGTCGCCAGTCGGGGAATTCGCACCGTTGCCCGGCCTATTGGAAAAGCTCAAGGCGGCGGCCGAGGGCAAGGCCGTTGCGACAACGACGTCGCAATCGGCTGCCGGGGCCCAACCGGGGGCCAGGGCTGAGGAGACGGACAAGAAACTCGATTCGATCCTCGAGGATGCTTCGGACACCCGCAAGGCCAAGACCCCCGGGGCTGCAGGATCGCTGGCGGCCGAAGACAAGGTTAAGGTGAGCATTACCCGCCTGGACAGCCTGATCAATCTGGCGGGCGAACTGGTCATCGCGCAATTGATGGTCGCTGAGCAGGTCAACAGTTCCGAGTCGTTCGAGCACGAGCTGGCCCGCAAGGTCAGCCACCAAGGCAAGATCGTTCGTGAGCTGCAGGAACTCTCGATGGCCATGCGGATGGTGCCGGTCCAGGGCGTTTTTCAGAAGATGTCTCGACTGGCTCGTGATCTGACGCGCAAAGCGCAAAAGCAGGTCGATTTCGTCACCAGTGGCGAGGAGACCGAACTGGACCGCACAGTTGTGGACAAGATTGCCGATCCGCTGGTGCATATGGTTCGAAACGCGCTCGATCACGGAGTAGAACGCCCCGAGGACCGGATCAAGGCGGGGAAGAACCCCACCGGACGCGTGGAACTACGGGCCTTCCACCAAGCGGGGAATATCGTCATCGAACTGCAAGACGACGGCAAAGGGCTCGACAAGGAGAAAATCGTCAAGAAAGCGGTGGACCAGGGGCTTGTCGAGCCCGGCCAGGAACTCTCGGACGAAGAGGCCTTCAAACTGATCTTCCATCCGGGGCTCTCGACCGCGGAAAAAATCACAAGCATCTCCGGTCGGGGCGTCGGGATGGACGTGGTGAAAAAGAATATCGAAGCCCTGCGTGGCCGCGTCGACATCAGTTCGATCAAAGGCCAAGGGACCACGTTCACGATCCGTCTTCCGCTGACGCTGGCGGTCATCGACGGGCAGGTGGTTCGCATCGGGCACGCCCGCTACATCATTCCGATCAACGCGATCGTACGGAGCCTGCGGCCGACTCGCGAGCAGATCTCCACGGTCCAGGGCCGCGGCGAAATGGTCCTGGAACGCGGCGAGCTGATCCCGTTGGTTCGCCTCTACCGTCTGCTCGGAGTCGTTCCTTCGACGGAGGAACCCACCGAAGCTTTGATCGTGGTCGTCGAAGAGGATGGTCGCAAGTGCTGCCTGATGGTCGATGATCTGCTGGCGCAGCAGCAGGTTGTAATCAAGAGTCTGGGCGAGGCGCTCGGACGCGTCCGAGGCGTCTCCGGCGGCGCGATCATGGGGGATGGACGAGTCACCTTAATTCTGGATATTCCTGGCCTTGTGGAACTGGCCCAAGAACAGTGACATTCGGAGACGATCGCATGACGACATTGACGATGCAGGACATTGCGCTGGGAGAGCAGGAATTTCGTCTCATCAGCGATCTGGTGTACGAGCACTGTGGAATCAATCTTCACGACGGAAAGAAAGAACTGGTTCGCGCCCGCTTGGCCAAGCGTCTCCGCGAAGGTCGGTTCGCCAATTTTTCCGATTATATCCGTCATGTCATGGAGGATCCGACCGGTCGGGAATTCTCGATCCTTGTGGATTCGCTCAGTACGAACCTGACGAAATTTTTCCGCAAAGAGCAGCACTTTGAATATATGCGGTCGCAATTGTTGCCTCGCATTCTGGCCGCCAAACAGAGCCGTCGGCAGTTGCGGATCCGTGGCTGGAGCGCAGGTTGTTCCACGGGCGAGGAGCCGTATTCGATTGCGATCACGCTTCTGGAGGCCCTCCCGGGCAAGGGCCGGTGGGATGTCAAGCTCCTGGCCACGGATGTTTCGACCCGGGTTCTCGAACAGGCCCAGCGAGGGCTCTACGATAAGGATCGCATCGACCCGATTCCGCTGCCGCTTCGGAGCAAGTACCTCAACCACGTTCGAGAACGAGGCCGGGATCTGTACGAGGTCGGTGACGCCCTGCGCAATGTGGTGATCTTCCGATACCTGAATCTGATGCAAGAGTGGCCGATCAAGGGACCGCTGGATTTTATCTTCTGTCGCAACGTCATGATCTATTTCGATAAGCCGACCCAGGGACGTTTGATCAATCGGTACTACGATCTTCTCGGTTCCGGGGGAGTCTTGTTCACGGGACATTCCGAGTCGTTGACGGGAATCGACCATAAATTCCGATACGTTCAACCGACGATTTACACCAAACCATAGAGGGCGATCATGGTCAAGACTCGAATCGTAATTGATATTTCGGACGCCAAGGTCTCCGACAATCCCAGCGAGGTTCTCGTGACCTACTCGCTGGGATCGTGCATCGGGGTCTGCCTCTATGATCCAGGTACCCGCATCGGGGGGATGCTTCACTACCAGTTGCCCAGTTCCACAATGGATCCGGCGCGGGCACAATCCAAACCTTTTATGTTTGCCGACACGGGAATGAAGCTGCTGGTCGATAAACTGCTGTCCATGGGGGCCAACAGTAGACGCCTGCAAGTCCGTTTGGCGGGCGGGGCCTCAATGGCCACCGGTCCTCAGGGCTTCGACATCGGCAAATGTAACTATCTGGCGATCCGCAAGATCCTCTGGAGTCACGGTTTGATCATCAACGCCGAGGACGTCGGCGGCAACTCTGCCCGGAACCTGTACCTCGACATGGGGGATGGGACAGTCACCGTCCGCTCCAGCGGCCTGGAGAAAACTCTGCGATAGGGGGCGTCAACTCGCGTCGGATGAGAAGCCCGAAATCTGAGACCTGATAGCCGAGAGACATTATGACTCTGACCATCAACAATACCGTGAAAGTACTGATCGTCGACGATTCGGCGATCGTCCGCAAGATCCTCTCCCAGGAGCTGAGTCGGCATTCGGGGATCGAGATCGTCGGGACCGCGCCGGATCCGTTTATCGCCCGCGACAAGATCGTCGCGCTTAATCCGGACGTGCTGACGCTGGACGTGGAGATGCCCCGCATGGACGGCATCACCTTCCTGCGTAAGCTGATGAAACACCACCCGATGCCGGTGATTGTGCTCAGTTCGTTGACGCCCCAGGGCGGTAAGACTGCCATGGAGGCCCTGGAAGCTGGCGCGGTCGAAGTGATGTGCAAGCCCGGCGGCTCTTTCAGTGTCGGCGACGTCTGTACCGCCCTTGTCGACAAAATCAAAGCCGCGTCACGAGCCCGCATCGACCGCAAGCCGACCGTCGTCCCCGGCGGCGCGCCCCAGCGACTGAGCATGACCGAGACCACCAACAAGATCTTCGCCATCGGCGCCTCCACCGGAGGCGTCCAGGCGCTCACCTGCGTGCTCTCAATGCTGCCGGCCAACGCGCCCGGAACGGTCATTGTCCAGCATATGCCCGCTCATTTCACCACCTCCTTCGCCCAGAGACTTAACAGCGAGTGTGCCGTGAGTGTCAAAGAGGCCGAAGAAGGCGACCACGTCGTCCCCGGCCGGGTGCTCATTGCCCCCGGCGGCCTGCACATGCTTCTGCAGCGCTCCGGCGCCAACTATTTTGTCACGCTGCGGGATGGTCCCCAGGTTTGTCACCAGAGGCCCAGCGTCGAGGTTCTGTTCAACTCGGTGGCCAAGTACGCCGGTGCCAACGCGATCGGCGCGATTCTGACCGGCATGGGGGACGACGGCGCGACGGGACTGCTAAACATGCGTCAGGCGGGCGCTCACACGATCGCCCAGGACGAGCAGTCCTGCGTGGTTTTCGGTATGCCCAAAGAGGCGATTGCCCGAGGGGGGGCCGAGCGAATCGTCCCTTTGGGCAAGGTCGCGGAGACCTTGATCAACTTCGCCAGAACATGACGAGGAACGGGGGACATTCCTTCGGGCTCTCTCCGATCGCCTCTCTGCGTCTACGCTGATATGTTTCTCCCGAGTGCCTGGAACATTGCGATCAGGTTTTCCGTCGGCGTATTACACTGGATATTATGGATCGTGTTAAATATGTATCCGTTCTTGGCGCCGAGGATCTTGATCCGCTCGACGACCTGGGCCTTCACTTGCTCGGGTGTGCCGAAGGGAAGGGTTTGCTGGGTGTCGACGCCGCCCCCCCAGAACACAATCCGGTCGCCGTACTTGTCGACGAGGTTTGTGGGGTCCATGCCTTTGGCCGAGAGTTGGACCGGATTCAGTACGTCGTAGCCGGCGTCGATGAAACCGTCGATGAGGGGTTCACATCCGCCGCAACAGTGCTTGAGCGTCTTCCACTTCGTGTGGGCGTGCACCCAGTCGTTGACCTTTTTGGCATGCGGAAGGTAGAGGTCGCGGTAGGTGTCGGGCGAGCAGAATAGGCTGTTCTGCGAGGCGAGGTCAGTGCCGTCCATGAAGACCACGGCGACCTTGTCGCCCACGGCCTGATGGATGCGGGCGAGATTTTCGATGGCGATCTCGGCCTGGCGGGCGAAGACCTCGCGGATATACTCTCGACGGGTGATCGTGCTGATGTACCATTCCTCGACGTCGCGGATGCCCTTGGGGTCTTTCATCCAGGGGCCGGGGACCAAGGCGATGTCGCCGAAAGCGGTCCCGGGGAAACCGGCGGCGATGGCTAGGTCGGTATTGGTATAGAGGTCGTCGGCCAGTCGCTCGTAGTGGCGCAGGGCGTTCTCGTCGATCGGTTGGAATTCCTCCAAGTTGTCTTCAGGGTTGAGTTTCGCGTCGTCGATAGGTTTCTGGCGGATGATCGAATCGAAGTAGTAACCGCCTTTGGGCATGCGGGCGGAGGGCTTGGCCGAGCGATCTCCCTCGGGGTACATCAGGATCGATCCATCGGGCTCAGGATCAGTGTTAAAGTCGCCTGGAACAAGGACTTCCGTTCCGTCAAATGTGGTCCAGGGTTTCCATCCGTCGTTTGCGTAGCCGAACATATTCTTGGGATTGGGCAGATGGACAACATCGATGCCCAGGACTTGGCGGAGGTCGGCGGCGATTTCCCCGAGCATTTGGTATGGCTCGGTTACTCGGACACGGTCGCCCGGCTTGTCAAGGCCAAGCGTTCGGCGTAATTTGGCGACTACGCTGACCTGTGCGCCAGAGCAGGGGGTTCCACCGAGATCGACGGGTACGCGGTCCGGGGGTTGATGGTTCAGGGCACAGAACACTCGCTGTCGGCCGGTGAGTGGTTTCTTGTGGGATGGGGTTTTCATGACCTGCTCCTGAAATGTCGAAACCTATCGCAAGTTTTGTCGGCGGGCGCCAGCCCTGGGGGGGCCGACGCCTTGCAGAGCGGATTGTACCTTCGGATCGGATGGTGCGGAATGCAATTTCGGGCAAATTATCGCATTCTCCAAGGGGCATGGGCTCTTGACAGTGGCGACTGGGTCCGTTATAATTAACTCTATGTTGGGGCGGGCTTTGCACCACCCCCTAAGAATGGCTGCAAGGGTTAGACCATGCGCGGGTTGTTGCGAAACGGCGCAGCTATCATGGATTTTCGTAAAGGGGAACGATGAAAAGCGTGACGACTGTAGAAAATAGGAAAAAGTGTTGCAGGAGTCTGGGTTTGCGCTTTTTCGCACTCGTGTTTATGTGCACGCTGGTGACGTGGCTGGCGGGCTGCGGAAGCGGGCAACCAGGCGAAACCCGCGCCGAGGTCAGTCGACGGCACGACCGCATCCAGCGTCTGAATGCTTCGATGATGCGTTCCGACATGGACAAGGCCCTGTTACTCGACCGGCCCAGCCGGCTGACCGACAAGAGAATTCCGTAGCCATCGTGACAACCTGACCTCCAGACCCATGGAAGGGGTTTGAATCGGTGTATACTCTGCTGGACTATCTGAACCGGATCTCGCATTACGAATGGTGGGTCGTCCTGGTAGAGTTGCTTCTAATCGGTCTGGTGATCTGGTGGGTGGTCGATTTCCTCGAAGGGACCCGCGGGGAGAGGCTTTTTCGCGGTGTCATTTTCATCCTCGTCTCCGGCGTTCTGGTCCTGAACCTCATCGTCGCGCACTTGCCCTTTGACCGGCTCCAATACCTTTACCGGGGGTTCCTGATCGGGATCATGATTGTTGCGGTGGCGGGTTTCCAGCCGGAGATTCGACGCGTGCTGATCCAGATCGGTCAACCCAGAATCTGGGCAGGCGCCTCGCACCAACTCTCGCGGACCGTGGAAGAGCTTGTTACGACGGTGACCGATCTGTCCGCCGCCCGGATTGGAGCGATCATCGTGATCGAGAGGCAGGTTGCCCTGGGGGAGTTCATCGAGACCGGCGTCCGCCTGGACGCTCGGGTCACCTCTGACTTGCTGAAAACGATTTTCTATCCCGGCACACCGTTGCACGACATGGCGGTGGTGGTGCGAGGTGATCGGATTGTGGCGGCCAGCGTTCAGTTGCCACTGGCCGAGGCCGGCAGCGTTGCAGGCGTCGAATTGGGCTCGCGACACCGGGCGGCGGTGGGCATTACCGCCGGGTCCGATGCGATGTGTCTGGTCGTCAGCGAGGAGACAGGGGCAATCTCCATCGCCCGCGACGGCAAGCTGATCCGCAACGTCACGGAATCCCAGGTGCGTTCTCATCTCGTGGGCGATGTGGTCGAAGGGCATGTGCCCCTGATGGGACGATTGCTCAAACGTCACAACGTGGAATAAAGCAGGGATCAATGTTCAAGAGACTCAAACCCGGCAAAATAGCGATCGTCGTCTTCCTAACGGCGCTGATCTGGGTGTGGTCCGATTTGTCACAGGATGATCGGTTTCTGTTGTCTGACGTTCGGATCAAGGTGGCCAAGTCCGCCGACCCGTCGCTTTGGGTCAACTTCGTCGTCGAGGGAGCGGATCCGAACCTGCAGACGACTGCGGCGTTGGATTCGGTGGTTCTCAAGGGGCCGGCCGCCCGTATTTCGGAGGTGAAGGGCCGCAAGAACCGGGGCGCCCTCGACTTGAACCTGTTCCTAGTGCCCGAGCAGGAAGGATTGACCTCGCCTCAGGCGCACAGGGTCAACGTCCTGGACTTCCTGCGAAAGAGCGATGTCTTCCGCAATCTCGGGCTGACCGTCGAGAGCTGTCAACCGCAGTGGTTCACCGTCCAGACCCAGAAGCTCGTCGAGCAGGACGTCACCCTCGAATGTGTCGGAATCGAACAGGGCCTGGTCGCCACCTTCAATCCCTCTTCGGTCACCGCCTACGTCCCCAAAGGCCAAAGTCCCCGTGCCAAGATCCTCCTGACCCCTGAGGAACAAAACGTCGCCAAGATCGGGCCCGTCGAAAAGTTCCCCTACATCGAATTGGCCTCTTCCATCGACCAGCGTCGGGAGATCCCTACCAAGGTGAAAGTCACCTTGGCCCCGATGCAAAACGTTTTGACGGAGCGTCTTGTCTCCGCCTCCTACGGTTTGTGTCTGAGCGAAAACCTCCAGGGCGTTTACCGCGTTGTTCTGGACAAGGACACCGACAAGACCAGACTTCTGGCCATCAAGGTCCGGGCTACCGAAGAGGCCTTCAATGCCTATGAAAAGGCCCCCATGCAGATCGTCCTGTACATCAAGGACGAAGATGCCCACCGGACCCAATGGCCCGCCGAGGGAGAATTCGTCTTTGCGTTTCCATACGAATACGTCCGAAGAGGCGAGATCGTTCCCAACCAGGCGCCTCCCAAAGTCAAGTACACGCTCGAACCGATCACATTCTCGCCGACGCCGGAGCTGGACCTGTTCCGTGATCTCGGCCGCGACGAGCTTCAATAAGACCCCTTCTGCCGACTGGAGTCTCTTTTATGTCTGCGCCTGTTTTCCGGCTCCGCCGAGGGACAAGAGCGACTCCTTCTTCGCCAGCCAGTTGCGCACCGTCAACGCCAGAACTCCCGCCGTCATCGTCAGTACGACCACGTCCGCGATCAGAAGCGCCGGCATTCCGCTTTTGCCCGCCTTCCAGCCGTCGAGATACTTCATCAGCAGCCGCACGAGCATGGTCATGGACGTCGCGAACATGAAGACCGCCGGCACCAAGGCGAACCAGTACCGACGTCCTTGGCTCATCAGCCAGATCATGCCCACCCACAACGCCAGTGCCGCCAGGAGCTGATTGGCGGATCCGAAGATGCTCCAGACCACCGCGTAGCCGTTGCCCAATCCCAACAGCAGCATCAACGCGACCGCGATGCCCGAGTTCACCCAGTATTGCTGGAGCATCTGCAACACCGCCCGCTGGACCCCGCGGGTGGGAACCCCTTCGTAGGCAGATATCGCGAGCCTTTCAGGGGATGCACCGACCGCCAGCCCGCCGGCCCCGACCGGTTCGACCCGCGGCACGTCAACCCTTTCTCCTGCCGCCGGGACGATTCTCGCATTCTGTGTCGATGCAAATACGTCGTACCGCCCGAAGAGCATGGTCCATCCTTCTTCGATCATGTATCGCGTCAGGCGAACCGCGGTGTCCAACGTTGTGACCAGAAATCCCTCCAGCAGCAGCATCGCGCCCAGTGCCCCACCCGCCACCGGCAGGCCCAGGCCTTGGTGCACCATGTGTCCGACCGCCATCGCGAACGTCAGTACCGCGTTGCCGCCTCCGCCCGCGGGGTAACAGTAACTTTTGTAGGTTGCCAGCGGGAGTCCCGCGATCAGACAACACACCACGCACACCGCCAGGAAGCTCTCTAGCAGCATCGCCCAATACCCGACCCGCCGGGCCGCCCGCTCATTGGAAAGCTGCTTGCAGGTCGTGCCGCCGGCGCAGAGGCTGTGGAACCCGCTGACCGCTCCGCAGGCAATTGTGACGAACATCAGAGGCCAGATCGGACCGAGCGTCCTGGTCCCCTCGGCCCAGTTGTTCATGGGGATCGTTCCTGCGTCGGTTCCCCCTGTGCCACGAAGTCCCGCCGCCACCAGCGCCACGATCAAGAACGCCACGCCGGCGTACAGGATGTGCACGTTGATGAAATCCCGGCTCTGCAGGAAGAACCAGACCGGCACCCCCGCCGCCACCAGGACGTAACCGCTGATCATCAGTTTCCACGTCCCCGGGGCGACCGAGACCGGCCACTTCAGCCCGATCAGAATCGAGATCGCGCAGATCGCCATCGCCAGAATGGAGCAGATCCACACGGGACACTTCTTTTTCAGGTACAGGAAACCCATCAGGGGCGAGAAAGCCGTGATTACAATCACGGACATCGATGCGATGCCGCCGATCAGGGCAAACGGTTCCTCCTGGCCCGTCCGGGGGTTGAGCTTGGTCCGTTCGCGAAACAGCGTCTGCCCGGACTCCATGTTCAGATCCGACAGCGCGACGGTAGACGTCAGCGCGGTGGCTGACAGATCCAGGAACGCCGCACACACCAAGACTAGGATCGCCACCAACACCACCAGCATCATCACGAAGGCGCCGGGGCCGATGTAGCGACGCGCGACCACGGTGAGGTTCTTGCCGCCCTCGCGCATGGTCACGTAGGTCGAGACAAAGTCGTGTACCCCCCCCAGGAAGACCCCGCCCAGGAGAATCCACAACAGCGCGGGCCCCCAGCCGTAGAGGATCGCCAGTACGGGTCCGATGATCGGTCCGGCCCCTGCGATGGAGGCGAAGTGATGCGCAAAGACCACCGCGGTTTTGGTGGGCACGTAGTCTCGTCCGTCGTTGATCGCCACCGCCGGCGTGGTCCGGTCCCTCTGCTCCCCCATCATCCTGGCGATCCAGGGGGCATACAAAATCCCGCCCAGGAACAACATGACGCCGCCGGCCAGCAAGATCAGCAGAATCGTCATCTTCCAGCACTCCTGAAAACGAAGACATGTAGGTTGTCCCAGATCAGTATACACCCGCCCCAGCGAAAGAAAAGCCCCCAATTCACCACCGAGCCACAGAGACCGCCGAGAAGACAGGGTGTGTTGGTTCAGCGGGAATTGGACAGGTTCTCTGGTCGGCCCAGTGACTCGATTGGTGGGCTGACGAGAGTATCATCGACTCGTTGGCGGGGTTTGTCAAGTCCGTCATCCTTTGGCGTTGAGAGTGATTTCGGCTCTCGCCGGTTCGCGGACGGCTTATCCCGGCGGTCGGTCGGTCTTGTTCGGGCGTTCGCCCCGAGCCTCCCCTTGTGCTTTCGAGGGAGGCTCGGGGCAGTCGAAGAGGGGTTCGCATCCCCCGGCCCGGCAAGTCGGCCGCCACGCAACGGCGGCGTGGCCTCCGCCTTGCGAGGGCCTGCCGCCGGCGGGTTCGAAGAGTTCTGGCTGTCGCGGATTCCATGGGTCCTTTCCTATTGCGATGTCACGCATCCACTGCGTGGGTCTCGGTTGCGGCGGCGGTTCGTCGGGCCGCTCGGGCGGCCTGGAGCTTGGCCTCTCAGGCGGGCGTTCCGGGCCGGCGGTTCTGGCGGTCGAAACGTGGCGGCGAAAACGAACGCGTCGTTTCACGCGCCCCAGAGGATTTTTCCGGGAGCCGGGTTGTTGGAAGTGCGCACCTCGGGTATAGTGTCGGCCCCAGAGTCATGGGTGTCGTCCTGTAGTGCAACGAACTCTTCGGCAGGAAATGAAGACTGCATGAAACGCTCCATCGAAGTGCTGACAGTCCTCCTGCCGATGCTGTTTCCTGTGGTCCGGGCGGAGGCGGCCTCCGTGCGGAACGGGGCCAAGTCCGTGGCCGCCAGTTGCCCCGATTCCTCGCCCGTCATCGACGGCGTGCTCGACGAGCCCTGCTGGGCGATCGCCGAGGCGTTGGCCCAGCGCGGCGTGGCAACACTGCGGTTCGACGAGAGTGGGGTAGGGGAATCCACCGGTCCGTGGACAGAACATTTCAAGCAGCGGGTGACGCACGTTGCCGCCGCACTCGACGCCCTGAGGAACTGTCCGGAGTTGACGGGCGTTCC
>JAGPGT010000130.1 GCA_018055905.1 Phycisphaerae bacterium | reverse complement strand
CCTTTCAGGGCCTTGGCGCCCTGGAACCTGGCCTTTTTCGCCCTGACGATGTTCGGTATCGGGGTGGTTCTACGGATGGAAGATTTCCGTCGGATCGCCAGGAACCCCGGTATCGTCCTGGTGGGCACGGTCGCCCAGTTCACGATCATGCCGCTGGGGGCATTTGTTGTCGCTCGGCTGCTACAACTTTCCGATGAGTTGACCCTTGGTCTGATTTTGGCAGGTTCGGCCCCCGGAGCCATGTCCAGCAACGTGATGAGCTATGTCGCCAAGGCAGACACCGCTTATTCGGTTTCCATGACAACGGTTTCAACGGTGTTGTGCCCGTTTCTGACCCCCACTTTGACATGCCTGCTGGCTCAGGGCACGGAAATGCGGGTTCCGATCTTCCGGATGACCCTGGAGTTGCTTACTACGGTCATTCTGCCCCTGTTCTTGGGTTTCGCGATTCGACACTTCCTGGGCGAGCGTCTGCGAAAGGTTCTGCCGATCTTTCCGGCCGTCTCGGCGACGTTTATTGTTTTCATCTGCGCGTTGGTGATCGCCTTGAATCGTCAGCGCTTGCAGGAGTTGACGGGAATCATCCTGGTGGCGACGCTGATGTTGAACTTGGGCGGCATGGCCGCCGGGTACGGCGTGGGGGCTTTGTTTCGGATGGATTTGTCCCGTCGGCGGACCCTGTCCATCGAGATCGGCATGCAGAACGCAGGCCTGGGCACAGTGTTGGCTCTCAAGCACTTCGGCGCCGGGGCCACGATCCCGACCGCAGCGTTTGTCTTCATCTGCATCCTGACTGCTTCGGGGGTCGCTTCCTTCTGGCAAAGACATCCCGTCGGTCTGACTGTAGCCGATAGGAGATATTAGCACAGGGCAATCGCAAAGTCGATGGGAGATGATCGTAAAGAGCTGAATTGGCCGATAGTTACAGAGTGCGATGGTCGCACAGAACCAGGAGGCCAAGGATGGTCATCGAGTCGATTCGGCAGTATTTCAGTGGGTTGCCCGACCCGCGGCGTCGGCGTGGGCGGCGGCATCGGTTGGATGAGTTGGTCATCATTGCCATTTTGGCGGTGATCTGTTGTACTGACAATTGGCAGGAGGTGGCCCAGTTTGCCTGGGCCAAGCGTAGGTGGCTCAAGACCTTTCTGGAGTTGCCGCACGGCATTCCGTCCCACGACACGTTCGGACGGGTGTTCGCCGCCATTGAACCGGCGGCGTTCGAGCGATGCTTTCTGGCTTGGATTACGGCCTTGGCCAAGGTGCGGCCGGGCCAATTGATCGCCATTGACGGCAAGACGCTGCGACGTTCGTTCGACCGGGCCAGCGGCAAGGCGGCCATCCATATGATCAGTGCCTGGTCCTCGGCCAACGGCTTGGTGTTCGGCCAATTGGCCACGCAGGCCAAGAGCAACGAGATCACGGCGATCCCGAGGCTGCTGGAATTGCTGGACGTGCATGGGGCGGTGGTGAGCATCGATGCGATGGGCTGCCAGAAGGAAATTGCCCGCAAAATCGTTGAAAATGGCGGCGATTACCTCTTCTCGCTCAAGGGCAACCAGAGCACGATGCATGACGAGGTGGCCTAGTGGCTGGACCACGCCATTGCCGGCCAGATACGAGAAGCCTGCCTCGATCATCACGAGCAGATCACCAAGGGCCATGGTCGCTTGGAGACTCGGCAGGTCTGGTGCACTGAGCAGGTGGAGTGGTTTGCTGACCGAACCCAGTGGATTGGCTTGAGCAGTCTGATCGCCGTGGACGGGCAACGTCAGTGGGCCGATGGGCGAATCGAGAGAGAGCGACGCTATTTCATCAGCAGTCTCAAGGGCGTCACCGCCAAGCATTTCGGTCGGCTGATCCGTAGCCACTGGCAGGTCGAGAACTCGCTGCATTGGTCGCTGGACGTGAGCTTCAACGAAGATGCCAGCCGGATTCGCAACGGGTACGCGGCGGAGAACTTCTCTCGGCTGCGACGCATCGCCCTGAACCTGCTCAAGCGGGAGACCACAGAAAAAGTGGGCATCAGGGTCAAACGCCTGCGGGCCGGCTGGGATGAAGACTACCTACTGAAGGTGCTCACTGCCTGACTTTGCGTTTGCCCTGGATATTAGCAAACCTCTGGTTGCATTTGCCGTTTGATTTCGATACAATTGAACATTCTATCTATCTATCGATTCTGCGGCGAATCCCTTGGACGGCCGGCGTCGGCTGACCTCCCGTCGGAATCGGGATCTGTGAGGAGTCATCGAGCATGGCGTACAGACTGGCGATTGCAGGTGTGACCGGCGCCGTTGGTCAGGAGTTTCTGAGTATTATCGACGAACGCAACTTCGCGTTCCAGTCGATCAAGATGCTGGCGAGCAGCCGGTCGGCCGGAAAGACGATGTCCTTCAAGGGCAAGACCTATACCATCGAGGAGATGACGAAGGACAGTTTCAAGGACGTCGACATCGCCCTGTTCAGCGCGGGTGCCGCGCGGAGCCGGGAATTCGCGCCCGCCGCGGTCAAGGCCGGCGCCGTGGTCGTGGACAACTCCTCGGCTTTTCGCATGGATCCCGAGGTTCCGTTGGTGGTGCCCGAGATCAACCCTGAGGCGATCCAGACGCACAAGGGGATTATCGCGAATCCCAACTGCTCGACGATCATCGGAATCGTGCCGATCTGGCCGCTGCACAAGATCAATCCGGTTAAACGGATGGTCGTGAGCACCTATCAGGCCGCCAGTGGTGCTGGGCTTTCCGCGATGCTGGAACTGGAGGCCCAGAGCCGCGAGATCCTCGAAGGCAAGCCGCCGACCAAGAAGGTGTTCCCACACCAGATCGCGTTCAACTGTTTCAGCCACAACTCGGCACTGGGTCCCAACGGGTATAACGAAGAGGAGACCAAGCTGGTCAAAGAGACTCGCAAGATCTTCAACTGCCCGACGATCGCGGTGACCGCCACCTGCATTCGCATCCCCGTGATGCGGGCCCACTGCGAAAGCATCAACCTGGAGTTTACCCATGCGATCACGCCCGATGAGGTGCGCAAGATCCTGAGCACAGCGCCGGGCGTGACGGTGCTGGACGACCGTGAGCACAATCGCTTCCCGATGCCGATCGACGCCAGCGGCAAAGACGACGTCTTTGTGGGACGTATCCGCCAGGATGAGTCACTGCCGGGCAATCGCGGCATCAATATCTGGGTTTCCGGGGATCAGCTCCGCAAAGGCGCGGCTCTGAACGCCATCCAGATCGCTGAATTGCTGTAGTTTCGGACGTCCTCGCGTTTTTGAGTGCATTCGGAGCCGCTTGGGAGATGAGCCTGAGCGGCTCTGCTTTTTGAGCGAAGAAAATGGCCCTGCGAAACATCAAGTTGACGATCGCCTACGACGGTTGTGATTATCACGGCTGGCAGATCCAGCCGGGGGAGGCGACGGTTCAGGGGGTGCTCACCGAGGCCCTGCGAGGCCTTCTGGGACCTAGGGCTCGGATCTGCGGGGCCAGCCGCACCGACGCCGGCGTCAGCGCCCTAGGCCAGGTCGGTCTGATCCAGATTGATACGCCCATTCCGACGGAAAACCTGGCCAAGGCCCTCACCGACCGACTGCCGGAGAACATCGCGATCGTCAAGGCCGAGGACGTTCCTATGGGCTTCGACGTTATCGGCGACGTTAGGAGCAAGCTCTATCGCTATACGATCTATTGTGGTCCTCTCCGCCCGGTCCTACACATGCGCCGATGTTGGCATGTTCCCGCGGAATTGGACACTGTTAGGATGAACCAAGCCGCCGGGTTTCTGGTTGGTACGAAGGATTTTCGATCTTTCGCCGCGGCGGCGGATCGGCGTGAGGATTCGGTCCGAACGGTCTTTCGATGCGAGGTGACGGAAGCCCCGGCCGAAGGGGGACGTTGGGTCTATGTCGATACCGAGGGCGACGGTTTTCTCTACAACATGGTCCGCAACATCGTTGGCACGCTGGTCGAGGTGGGCATCGGTCGCTGGTCGCCCGGGAAGATGACGGAGATCTTGGAGGCCCGGGACCGCAAGGCCGCCGGACCGATTGCTCCGCCAAACGGCCTGTGTCTGATGTGGATCAGGTACGAGTGAAGACGAGGATTCCGCGAGCATCCGCCTCGGCATCCCATGGGACTTGAATCCCCCCTGTGCCTGGGGTACTTAGGAACAATTCAACCGTCTGGTACGTAGTAACGGATTATTTTTCAAGTGTGCAAGAAGGCCCGTCTGCCTGGTTTTTGAGGGTTTGAAAGGCCTTGGACTATCTGTAAACCACGTTGGAGTAAGTTTTTATGGCGATGGACGTAAAGCAGATCGGCGGCTTGGTCCAACAGAAGAGCGAATTTGTCCGCGGGCTGTTCTCCGAGCTCGACAAGGTCATCGTAGGACAGCGGTACATGCTCGAACGAATGCTTATCGGCCTCTTGGCCAATGGGCACATTCTCCTGGAAGGCGTCCCGGGCTTGGCCAAGACACTGGCCGTGACGGTCCTGTCCAAGGCGATCGATGCGGACTTCCGCAGGATCCAATTCACGCCGGACCTGCTGCCGGCCGACCTGATCGGTACCCAGATCTATCGCCAGTCCGACGGTCAGTTTGTCACCCGCAAGGGGCCCATCTTCGCCAACATCATCCTGGCCGATGAAATCAACCGTGCCCCGGCCAAGGTGCAGAGTGCGCTGCTGGAATCGATGCAGGAACGCCAGGTCTCGATTGGCGAAGAGACGTTCGCTCTGCCCAATCCCTTCCTCGTGCTGGCGACGCAAAACCCGATCGAGCAGGAGGGGACGTATCCGCTGCCGGAGGCCCAGCTCGACCGCTTCATGCTCAAGCTCAAGATCGACTACCCGAACAAAGAGCAGGAGCGGCAGATCCTCGACCGCATGGCGGTTACCGATAAGAAGTTTGACGTCAAGCCGGTTATCAAGCCCAGCGACATCGCGGAGGTGCGGGCGGTCGTCGATGAGATTTACATCGACGAGAAGGTCAAGGACTACATCGTGGACATCGTCTGCGCCACCCGCGATCCGCAGAAGTACGGCCTGAAGATCAACAATTTCATCACGTACGGGGCGTCGCCCCGCGCGACGATCTATCTGGCGATTGCGGCCAAGGCCCACGCTTTCCTCCAGCAGCGGGGTTACGTCACGCCGCAGGACGTCAAAAGCGTCGGGCTCGATGTGCTCCGGCATCGTGTGATCGTCAGCTATGAGGCTGAGGCCGAGGACAAGACCAGCGAAGATATCATCAAAACCATTTTCGACAACATTGAGGTGCCGTAAGAAGTTCACAGTGTGAAGTGTCAAGGTTGAAGTGTTCTGTGGCTCACTTGAAACTTCAATCCGAACACTTGAAACTGGTTCCTATGATCCCCGAAGACCTGATCAAACGAATCCGTCAGATTCAGATTTACACCTCGCGTGCGGTGAACGCCAGCTTCGCAGGCCAGTATGAGAGCGTCTTCAAGGGCCGGGGCATGCAGTTCGACGAGGTCCGCGAGTACATGCCCGGCGACGACATCCGCTCCATCGACTGGAACGTCACGGCCCGCACGGGCAAGCCCTTCATCAAGCGGTTTGTCGAGGAACGCGAGATGACGGTGCTGTTCGCGGTGGATCTCAGCGCCTCGGGTGAATTCGGGACCGTCAGCAAGATGAAGAATGAACTGGCCGCGGAGTTTTGCGCGGTCTTGGCCTTCGCAGCGGCGAGGAACAACGACAAGGTGGGCCTGCTGATCTTCACCGACCGCATCGAGTTGTTTATTCCGCCGAAGAAGGGCAGCCGGCACATTCTCCGCCTGATCCGCGAACTGCTGGCTTTCAAAATGTCCAAACGCAGGACGAATATCCCTCTGGCGCTGGACTATCTGGCCAAGGTGGCCCGCAAGCGGGCAACACTTTTTTTGGTCTCGGACTTCATTGAGACCGATTTCAAGAAACCGCTGAGCCTGCTGAACAAACGCCATGACGTGATTTGTGTGCCGGTCCGCGACCGGGTCGAAATCACGATGCCTGCACTGGGGCTGATCGAAGTCGAAGACGCCGAGACGGGCGAGATCCTTCTCGTGGACACGTCGAGCCGACAATTCCGCCAGCAGTACGGCGGTCACAGCTCCGAGCGGTTCAACGACCTGCAAAACCTGTTCCGCGCGGGCAATGTGGACTTCATCCCGATCTCGACCGACAAGGCGTATATCAATGATCTGATTCAGTTTTTCCATATGCGGCACCGCCGACGCTGATTCACAGTTGATTTCGATTTGTCCAGAGAATGAGGATGCAAACGACATGGCCGAGAAACTGAACTTTGCTCTCCCGGAAAACAAGCCTCGTGCCTCTGTAACCGGTGCGTGGACCGGGTTCCTGTTGATCCTGCTGGTCGCCTTGGTGGGGACGAATTTGTATGTTACGCTCTCTGCGCAAAAGCCCGAACCCGCGACTGTTGGGGGCCTGTCGGTCGAGCAGGCCCGAGAGATGGCGGCCAAGCTGGCCGGGCGGGGGCTGTATCGACAAGCTGCGGCGGCCTGGCAGGATTATCTGGCGGCTGCCCGGCCGACCGACGTGCAGCGGGCGCAGATCCATTTCCAGATCGGCGGTTTGTTGGAGAAGGCCGGTCTCTATGGTGACGCCATCGAACAGTATTATCGCAGCGAGGCGGCCGCGGCGATGACGGAGCTGAGCCCTCAGATCAACGCCCACGTCAAGGAGTGCTTCGAACGCCTGGGCAAGTTCTCCGCCCTGCGTTATGAAATGATCGACCGGACCGGCATGAAACCGGATCCGTCCGCCGGCGCAAAGGTCGTCGCCGAGATCGGGGCCGAAAAGATCACCGAGGCGCAATTGGACGCCTTGATCGAAGAGAGCATTGACGACCAATTGGCACCGATGAAGGCGTTCCTGACGGCCGAACAGATTAACGAGCAGAGGAAACGTGCTTTGGAGCCATTCCGCAGTCCGCAGGCCAAACAGGAATTTCTACAAAGTTGGCTGGCTCAAGAGATCCTCTATCGCCAGGCTCTCGATCAGCAGTTGGGCGAGAAACCCGAGGTCAAGCGGCTGGTGCACAGCCTGACCCGTCAGGCGTTGAGCCGTCAGATGCTCGACGAACAGCTTGCCTCCAAGATCCATGTCACCGAGACCGACGTGCAGACGTACTATGCGGCCAACAAGGACAAATACGTCGAGCCGGCCGGGGCCCGGATCAGTCACATTCTTGTCAAGGACCGAGAGGAGGCGGATGAGCTTCTCAAACTCATCCGTGAGGGCGCGGATTTCGGGGAACTGGCGAAAGGTTCGTCGCTGGACTCCGCGACAAAGCAAACCGGCGGCAAGATCGCCGAAGAGGTGCGGCCGGGCTCCTATGTCCCTGGCGTCGGCGAGGCCGGCGATCTCAACACCGCCATCTTCGAGACCGACGTTCCCAAGGTCCTGGACCGTTTGTTTTCAACGGAAAAGGGCTGGGAGATCGTGCGAGTGGACCAGAAGCGTCCTCCGCGGCAGAAGAGTTTCGACGAGGTCCGCCAGCAGGTCACGATGGAGTGGGTCCGCCGCAAGAGCGAGGAAGTGCAGCGGGATTACCTCAAGGAGATGATGGACAAGCACAAGGTGATTGTGCACACCTCGGCATTCCCAGCGGCTAAACCGGAAGCTCCCCAGGAGGTGTCGGCCAAGCCATGATGAACGGACCTTGTGCACTGATGAAATGGCATATGGTGCCCCTCCTCAACGTTGGGGGCTCTGCCCTCAGACTCCGGGCCTCTTCTGCTTTGCGCCAGCAGGCAGAGCCCTGGAGATCCGCAGCTTGGCACAACAGTCTTCTGTTCCTTTGTGCGGGGTTGGTTCTGACTCTTGGTGGATGCAAACGTGATTCCGCCGGCGAAACAAAAAAAGGCCGGTTTGAGGTGGATAAGGTTTATGAACGGGGGCCCGCGACGGTCCACGTCCGCCTGGACAGGACGAAACTGACCATCGCCGACACCGTGTTGCTGCAGTTCGAAGCGACCCTCCAGCCGGGGTACACGATCGAGATGCCCAGAGTAGACAAGGCCCTGGAGAACTTCGGCATCGTCGATTGGGATCGTCTCGGCGACAGACTCGACGCGAAGAACAACCTCGTCACGACGTATCAGTACCAGCTGGAACCGTTCCTGTCGGGCAACTACGAGATCCCGGCGTTCACGTTCATCTTCCACGACACCAACGATCCCGGCACTCGACACGAACTGACGAGCGAACCGATTGCGGTCGAGGTGACTTCGCTGCTGGGCGACCAGCGGGCCAAGCTGGTGATCGAAGACATTGAAGACGTGGTCGACATGCCTAGGTCCGCCCGGCGATGGTGGCTCTGGATTCCCATCGCGCTCGGCGTCGTCGTGATCTCCGTCGGAT
The DNA here is from genome assembly GCA_018055905.1 of Phycisphaerae bacterium. Taxonomy (GTDB): domain Bacteria; phylum Planctomycetota; class Phycisphaerae; order Sedimentisphaerales; family Anaerobacaceae; genus PLanc-01. Next base: position 2,635 of record JAGPGT010000130.1, on the reverse strand, counting down.
GGTTGCTCTTTCGGGGCCGACGCATCCGGCAGGTGGTTCGCGTCTTTAAGTCCGCTCATGAAGTTGCCTACTTGCGCCTGCGGGCGCTGGTGGCGGAAAACCTGGTCGAGCAGGGTCGCATCAAGGAGTTCTATGAGCGAATCAGCGGTATTTTGAGATATTACATCGAGGACCGGTTCAACCTCCACGCGTCGGACCGTACGACCGAAGAATTCCTCGAAGAGCTGCGGTTCGCCGATGCGCTCACCCCGGCCGACAAAGCGGTGGTCGAGGAATTCCTGACCCATTGCGATCTCGTCAAATTCGCCAAGCACGAGCCGACAAACGAGCAGATCCAGCGGACGTTCGACCTGGTGAAGAATTTTGTCGAACGGACCAAGTCCGAGCAACACCTTGTGGATGTGACGGACCAGGTCGCCATCGGACCGACCGAGGAGAGGGGGGCGGCATGATGGAATGGCATTCGCCTTGGGCTTTGCTGCTGCTGTTGATCCTCCCGTTCCTGGGGTATCTGATGGTGCGTAAGAAGCGCAGCGCCACAGTGCGGTTCGCGAGTCTGGTTGACATGAGGAATTGCCCGGTCTCCTGGCGCCTGCGTCTGCGGCCTGTGCTGGTCGTTGCTCGATTGCTGTGCGTGGCGCTGTTGATTCTGGCCCTGGCCCGCCCTCGCAAGGGGACGACGCTTTCGGAGATCTCCACCGAAGGGATCGCGATTGAGGCGGTGGTGGATCGCTCCGGCAGTATGAAGGCCGAGATGGACTACTACGGGGAGAAGCTCGACCGGCTGGAGGTGGTTAAGCGGGTGCTGACCGATTTCATCGAAGGGGACAAGAAGGGGTTTGGGGGACGCAGGGGCGACCTGATCGGGCTGGTGACGTTCGCCCGCTATGCCGACACGGTGTGCCCGTTGGTTCTCAGCCACGGCGCGCTTATCGAGTTCCTCAAGCAGACACAGATCGTGAGTCTTCGCAGCGAGGACGGAACCGCGATCGGTGACGCGATCGCGTTGGGCGCTGCGCGTCTGAAAAAGGCTGAAGAAGAACTCCAGCGCCGCAATGTGAAACTGGGCTTCGGGGCCGACGGCCCCGACTTCACGATCAAGAATAAGATCCTCCTGCTCCTGACCGACGGCCGTAACAACATGGGTCGGCACGATCCTCTCGAAGCGGCGGAGCTGGCCGGGAAATGGGGCATCAAGATCTACTGCATCGGTATCGGCTCGGCGCAGTCCTACCAGACGGTCCAGACCCTGCTCGGGACGTTCCGCGTACCGACCGAGCAGGATCTCGACGAGGGACTCCTCAAGGCAATCGCCGAGAAGACCGGCGGTTTCTACAGCCGGGCCGACGACGCGCAATCGCTGCGGAAGATCGTCGAGACGATCGACAAGCTGGAGAAAACGGAGGTCAAGACCGTGCAGTTCACGCAATACAACGAGCATTTCGGCCGCTGGACGCTGCCGGCTCTGGCATTGTTGGGCTTCGAGATACTCGCGGGATGCACGATCTTTCGGAAGATACCATGAATCTTGGAAATGAAAACGCGTTGTGGCTGTTGTTCGCGGTGCCCCTGGTGCTGGTTCCGGCGTACCTATGGTCTTTCTGGCGCAAGGGCCGAATGCTGCGGGTTTTGGCCAGCCGTCAGATGCTCGCGAAGATCAACAACACGGTCAGTCTCCGGCGGCAGATTCTCAAGGCGTGCCTTCTGATCGCGGCGTTTGTCTGCATCGTCGTGGCGTTGACCGAACCGAAGTGGAATCCGCAGCCGCAGCAGGTCCGTCGCAAGGGACGCGACGTCGTTATCCTCCTAGACACCTCGCGGTCCATGCTGGCCGAGGACATCACGCCCAGCCGGCTGGAACGTTCGAAGATCGCGATCTCCGATCTGCTGGAGGTTCTCAAGGGCGACCGTATCGCGATCGTTACATTCGCCGGCGTGGCCACGGTGAAGTGCCCGCTGACGCAGGATTACGCGTTTGTGCGGATGGCCCTGGCGGACATCTCGACCGAGAGCACCAGTCGGGGCGGAACTATGATCGGCGACGCGATCCGCAAGGCCACCGAAGAGGTGTTCGACAAGCACAGCCGCCTGTACAAGGATATTATCCTGATCACCGATGGCGAGGATCACGACAGCTTCCCGGTCCAAGCGGCCCAGAAGGCGGCGGAGGACGGGATTCGAATCATCGCCATCGGCCTGGGCGATCCGGACATCGGCTCGCGAATCCCGATCACCGGTCCCAATGGTGAAAAGACCTTTCTCAAATATAAGGGCCAGGAGGTCTGGACGAAGCTCGACAGCGACATGCTTCGGGAGGTGGCGATTGCCACCGAGGGCGGCAAGTACCTCTCGGTCTTGCCCGGCACGACGCTGGACCTCGGTCGAATTTATGAGGACCTGATCGCTTCAGCCGAAGGTCGCGAGCTGGAATCCATGACGATGATGAAGTACGATGAAAAGTTCCAGATCTTCGTGGCGATTGCTCTGGCGTTGTTGATTGGCGAGGTGTTGATCGGTGAACGCAAGAAGGTTGTGTGATCTCAATGGGATGAAAGGGGAGTCGTTCCGCTGTTTCAGGAGGGACCCTGCATTGCGCGAACCTTCGAGAGTATTCCAGACCGCGCGCCCCAGCCAA
>JAGPGT010000129.1 GCA_018055905.1 Phycisphaerae bacterium | reverse complement strand
GCCGCCGACGAGACGGTCCTGGCGACGATCGGCGACCCCGACCATCGGTACACCCAGCGGCTCAACGAGGTCGAGACGATCACGCTCCGCGACCCGCCGCCCAGCCTGTACCTCATCGGCATCGCGTGATCGATTCTGTTGAAACTCGCGTCCGCTTCTGCTATAGTCCTCCATCGTACCGAGGGCGCTCGTGACGTGGTATCCTGTGTCACGGATGCCCTGGCTGAGTGCAGGGAAGGCTATTGATGGCGGTGCAGTTTGTATTGGGACGCAGCGGGAGCGGCAAGACGAGCTATTGTGTTCGTGCGATCGCCGATGCGCTCCTGGAGCATGCAGACCAGCCGTTGTTGTTCCTGTTGCCCGAGCAGGCCACCTACCAAGCGGAGCGGGCGATCCTGTCCGACCCGCGGATCCAGGGCTACAGCCGACTGCACATTCTGTCCTTCGATCGGCTCCAGTTTTTCCTGCTGGGCAGGAACACCGCTCGTCCTTCCCTCTCGCGAATCGGTCGGCAGATGATCGTTCACAAGATCCTTCGCGACAATCTCGACAAGCTGCAAATTTTCGGGGCTTCCGCCTTGCTGCCGGGATTCGCCCGAGAGATGGCTTCCATCATCACGGAATTGCACCGGTATGCCAAGAGCGTGGAGGACATCGAGGAACTGCTGAAATCCCTTCAGGCGGGGGTTCTTGGGCCGAAGGCTCGAAGGATGGATCTCTCGCCGGACGGCTGTCGGCTCTCGGCTGGGAAGTTCGCCGACATTGCGCTGGTCTTTCAGCAATACGCCGAGGCGTTGCGAGACAAGTTCGTCGATCCGGAGGCGCAGATCGCCGCCGCATGCCGGGCCGTTCGCAAGTCGCCGATCCTCCAAGGCGCCAGGCTCTGGGTGGACGGCTTCGCGTCGTTCACCGGCGGCGAAATGGCGCTGCTGATCGAGGTGTTCAAAACGGTCGATCAAGCCTGTATGGCGCTGTGCGTCGATCCTGTGGAGGTGGGGATCGTCAAGCCGAACCAAGCCGCGACGACGCGGCAGGGACTCTTCGAGCCTACCGCCCGAACCTACCGCGACATGCTGGATCGATTGGCCAAGGCGAAGATCGAAACGGCAGAGCCGATCGTTCTCGATCACGTGGGTCGATTCGTTGACAGTCCGGCCCTGGCGCACGTGGAACGCAACGTGTTTCGGCTCGGCACGGCCAAGGCCAAGGCCGGGGGCGACGTTCGCCTGGTGGCCGCTCCGAGCCTGCGGCTGGAGATCCAATTCGTCGGACGGCAGATCCTCTCGTTGATCCAGGATAAGGGATATCGGTATTGCGACATTGCGGTTGTGGTTTCGGATCTCGATCAGTATGAGCCGTATGTGCGCGCGTATTTCGAGGATTACGGCATCCCGTTCTTCATCGACAAACGCAAGCCGCTCAACCAGCATCCGGTGATCGAACTGGTCTGCGCCGCTCTTGAAGCCGTGCTCGGCGAGTTCGCCCACGCGGATCTGTTCGCGTATCTCAAGAGCGATCTGGCCCCGGTGGAGAACACGGCGGTCGACCTTCTGGAGAACTACTGCCTCGCCTTCGGCGTGGACGGCCGGGATTGGGTTTTGAGCGAGCCCTGGAAATTCCAGGGGGTCGACGACCCGCAGTTCGATGAGGAGCGGATCGATCGGATCCGTGTCGAAGCCATGCGACCGCTGATGGAGTTGCGGGCTGCGTTGTGTCCCGGCGGTAACCCCGAGCGCAAGCTTGACGCCAGGGAGTTCACTCGCGTGATCTTTGCATTCCTGGACGGATTGCAGGTCCGTCGGACAGTGGAACAATGGGCGAATGAAGCCCTACGGCGGGGCGACCCCGTGACCGCGGACGAACATCGCCAGTTCTTCGACGCTTTCGTGGACATCTTCGATATGCTCGTCGAGGTATTTGATCGCCAAGAAATGACCGCACAGGATTACTTCGGTCTTCTGGCTTCGGCATTTTCCCAGATGACGCTGGCGTTCATCCCTCCCACGCTCGACCAGGTGCTCGTCGGTTCGATCGAGCGAAGCCGCCATCCGAGTCTCAAAGCCGTCTTTTTGGTGGGGGCCACGCAGAAGCAGTTCCCGACTCCACCGGCCGGTCCCGGCTTGCTGAGCGACGAGGACCGCGAAACCGCTGAAGCGGCGGGCTTCGAATTGGCTCCGTCCTCGAGGCAGTCCCTGGTTGACCGTCAGTATCTGGCGTATATCGCGTTCACGCGGCCCTCCCGGTTCCTGTGCGTCAGTTATCCGTGTGGGGATGAAAAGGGCAGCCCCGTCGCACGGTCGCATTTCATCGAGGAGCTCCAGTCGTTGTTCGAGGACGTCTCAGAAGAGCGTCTTTCGGACAATCTCCTGTCGCTGGACGAAGTCCGCAGTAAGACGGAGCTGGCGGAAGTGCTGAGCTGCCGCCTGGGTCGGGATGTCTTGTTGCCGACCGAAACGGACGGAGGATTCGTGGCCTTGCTGCGTGCGATGCAGACCGACGACGAATACCGCGACGTATCGCGTTTGATCGTCTCGGCCTTGGACTATGAGAATCGGGCTTGTCTCGATTCTTCCATCGTTCAGGAACTCCACCGCCGGCCCCTGCGAGGCTCCGCGACCCAGCTGGAGACGTTCGCGGCCTGCCCCTACAAGTACTTTGCGCGATACGTCCTGGACCTCAAGCCTCGGCGGGAGTTCAAGCTCCAACCGCTGGACCAAGGCTTGTTCTACCATCGAGTCCTCGACCTGCTTCAGAAACGGCTCCGCGAAGAGGGACTGGACATCGCCACTGTCGAGTCCGAGCGCCTTGTGTGCCTGTTGCATCACGAGATGGACAAACTCATGGAGTCGGACGCGTTCATCTCGCAGTTCATCCGTCGCTCTGCGCACAATGCGTTTTTGATCACCGGCGCCGGGCACATGCTGGAGGAATGCGTTCTGGGCATCTCCGAGATGGTGAAGGCCGGCTCATTCCGTCCGGTTCTGTCAGAGGCGGCCTTCGGTGATTTGCGTGCAGAGGGGGGATCGTTGGGACGATTCGATCTGGTGTTGGACGACGGACGAGTGCTGTCCCTGGAGGGGAAGATCGACCGGTTGGATGTGGCCCAGGTCGACGGGAAGAAAGTGGCGCTTGTAATCGACTACAAACTGACCCCTGACGCCGCGGACTTCAAGTGGAACGAATTCTATCACGGCTTGGACGTACAGCTTGCGATCTATATGCTGGCCGTTCGTCACGGCGGGGGCGGCGTCGTGGACGATATCGCCGGGGCGCTCTATCTGCCCATCGAGACACCGCCTGAGACTGCGACGCTGGCTGAACTTGCGGAGAAAAAAAACCACAAGTTCCCTTACAAGCCCCGCGGCGTCCTCAACGGCCTCTACTGGTCCTGTCTCGATCCCAACGCCAGCGGGTACAGCCGGTACTACAATTTCCATGTGAAGAAAAAGGACAACGATCCCTACGGCTGTTACCCCACCAGCAGTCTCCTGACGCCGGAACATTTCCAGCGGCTGTTGGAGTGGGCCCAAGCGAATCTCCAGCGTTTGGCAGGGGACATCCTCTCTGGACGGATCGAGGCTTTGCCCTACCATCAGGGCGCCAAACGGGCCTGCACGAACTGCGATTACAGCGGCGTCTGTCACTTCGATTGGCAGATCAACGAGTATCGATTCCTGCGTTCCGTGAGAAAGAACGACTTGATGGCGGAGTTGGACAAGGCATGACGGCCCAGAAGAAAGTCCAGTGGACCGAGCAGCAGCAGCAGGCCATTGAGGCCCGAGGCGGCAACGTGTTCGTCACCGCCTCCGCCGGGACGGGCAAGACCGCGGTGCTGTCGGGCCGGTGCGTCAGCATCGTTTCGGAGGGGACCGCGTGCCCCGACGTGAGGGGCATGTTGATCCTGACGTTCACGGAGGCCGCCGCCGAGCAGATGCACACGAGGATCGCACAGCAGCTTCGGGAGGCCTACCACCAGACCCGCGATCCGAACCTGTTTCGTCAGCTCATCTTGCTCCAGGGCGCCCAGATCAGCACGATTCACTCGTTCTGCAAACGTCTGCTTACGGAACACTTTCACAAGCTGGCCCTGGACCCGGCGTTTCGCGTGATCGATGCCGACGAGACCATGCTCCTGAAGGCGGAGACGCTGGAGGAGACGATCGAGTGGGCCTGGCAACAGAAGCACCTCGTCCCAGGGCTCCAGGAGCTTCTCTTCAAGAGAAACCTCCGCAGTCGCGACAACTTTCTCGGCGGCGTGATCCGACTGGCGAACTTCCTGGAAGGGGTCGTGCAGCCGGACCTGTGGTGCGACCGCGCGAGAAGGCTGGCCGAGCAGATCGATCCGGTCGCCAGCGACTTGGGCCGGGATCAGCAGCGAATCATTCGCGAGCGGATCGAAGCGATTCTCTCCCAGTTGCGGCTGTGTAAGACGTTGTACGAGGATTTCGTCCCCGATGACAACTGGGGCGCGGAGATCCAGGAGAGCCTGATCGAACCGGTCGCGGCGTGCATCGAAGACCTCGATGCGGAGAACTGGCCTCGCTGCGCCGAGCGGATCCGCGCGTTCCAGAAGCCTCGCTTCCGTTCGCCCCAAGGAGCGCCGCAGACCGTGGCCAAGCTCCTCGACGATCTCCAGCGGTCGGCGATCGAAGCGTTCCTGAAACTCAACGATCTGGCGATCCTCAATCCTGCCTACGTGGATGTGGTCGGCCGCTCGACGAGTCTTCAGACGAAGGTTCTCGTCGAACTGGTCCGGCATTTCACTGCATCGTACGCCCAGCGAAAGAGCAATCTCAAGGGTCTGGACTTTGCGGATCTCGAGCACTATACGTTGCGGCTGCTGACCGCAGGGGACTCTTCCGACGGGCAATTCCGTCCGTCTGGGACGGCGTTGGCTCTTCGCAAGCGGTTCCAACGCATTTTCGTGGATGAGTACCAGGACATCAACCCGGTGCAGCAGTCAATCCTCGACGCGCTTAGTTCGGGCGACAACGTCTTCGTCGTCGGGGACGTCAAGCAGAGCATCTACGCCTGGCGAGGGGCCGAGCCGACGATCTTCCTGGAGCGACTGAAATCGGCCGGTGCGAACCCGAAAGACCCCTCCTGTGGGTTCCGCGTGGACCTCAACCGCAATTTCCGATCGGCCCAGGGGATCCTCGATTTCGTCAACAAGATTTTCCGCCGGATCATGACCGCCGAGATTGCCCACGTCGATTACGACGAGGCCGCGATGCTCCAGGCGCCTCCCGGCTCGACCTCGCCCGAAGCGGGCAAGCCGATCGTGGAGATGCATATCCTCGACGAGCGAGGTTCCCGAGGCGGTTTGAACGACGATGACGAAGAGAACTTCCCGTCGCACGATTTGGCTCTGGTGAACGCCCGCCAGCGTCAGGCGGCGTTGATCGCCCGGCGTATCCACGAGATGGTCGGGGCCGAGACCGGAAGGGCCGAGTTCCAGATCCAGGACAACCGCGGCGCCGAGCCTCGAGACGTACAGTACCGCGACATCGTCATCCTCATGCGTTCCCTGGCGCAAAAGGCTAACGACTACGTCGAGATCCTCCGGTTGGCGGGCATCCCGGTGAACTGCGACGCGACCGCCGGCTACTTCGAGGCGACGGAAATCCGCGACATGATCTCCCTGCTGAAGGTGTTGGACAATCCCCGTCGGGATCTCGAACTGGCCACCGTGCTGCGCAGCGCGTTATTCCATGTCACGGACACGGAGTTGGCGAAAATCCGGCTCTTCAGCCGGGATCAAGGCCGGCACGCCGACTTTTACACCTGCGCGGTGCGCTATCGCGAGAGAGGGCCGGATGTCGAACTAAGGAACAAGCTCGTTTGCATCTTTGAGCGGCTTGGCCAGTGGCGAAGCCTGTCGCGGCGCGGGCTTCTGGCGGGTCTTGTGTGGCGGATCTACCGCCAGAGCGGATTGCTCGCGTTTGTTTGCGCCTTGCCGAACGGACAGGCCCGCAAAGCCAACCTGCTACGGCTTCACGATCGGGCCGTTCAGTTCGAAGGGTTCGCCAGCAGTTCGGGCGTTGCGTCGCTCACGCGTTTCGTCGATTTTCTCGAGAAGCTTCAAGCGGAAGGACAGGACTGGGCTCCGTCCCAGCCGGGCAGTTCGGTGGGCAACGCCGTGCGGATACTGAGCGTCCACAAGAGCAAGGGACTCGAATTTCCGGTCGTTTTTCTGGCGGAATTGCAGACCCAGTTCAACAAGCAGGACATCTACGCGGACCTTGCGGCCGACGCGGACAGCGCGATCGGCCTTGAGGTGATCGATCCGTGTTCGAACACCAAGCTCCGTTCGCTGGCCCACGAGGTGATCGGCGAGAAGAAGCTGGCGACGATGCTGGCGGAGGAGATGCGGGTCCTGTACGTTGCTACCACGCGGGCGCGGGACCGGCTGATTTTGACCGCCTCGCAGAAGAAGACCGACTGCGGCAAGATTCTCGCGCAAGGATTGCTTCTGGGACGCGAGCAGGTCCCGGCCTGGCTGCTGCGTGCCTGCAAGAGTCAATTGGAGTGGGTCCTCTACGGTTTATCCGATCAACGGGTGTTCCATACCGTTTTTCAAACCGGTCTTGGGGACAAAGCGATCGAAGAGGACTTGTTCGATCTGCGAGTTCACGACGAGAACGCGGTGAAAGATCTGTCGGAGTTCGTGATGAAACTACGGGTCTCCAAGAGGAGATCGGTATTCTTTGCACACGCCGGGCAGTCCGCCGACGACCAGGGTCGCAAATTGCTCGTCCAGATCAAGAACGTCCTGAAGCGAACTTATCCGCATTCCTATGCGACTCACCTGGCGGCCAAGAGTTCCGTTACGAGACTGACCCATCCGGAAGACGAGTTCGTTCAGCGGGACTATTCCGAGGCGATAGACCGCCAGCCGACGGCGCTGATCGAGGCTCAGACCGCGTCGTCGGGATCGCGTTTCGCCAAGCTCGTCGGGACTGCGACCCACTTGGTGGTCTCGTCCTTGGATCTAAAGCGTCCGATCTCGTTGGACGTGATCGAGAAGACCAGGGACCGGCTCGTCGGCGAAGGGGCCATCCCGGCGAACGTCGTAAAGGAGATCGACACACGGTCCATTCTGGCGTTTTTCGAGAGTCGGCTCGGCGAGATCGTCTGTGACCGTCGCCATAAGGTCTGGCAGGAATGGCCATTCACGTATGGCTTGCCTGCCTGCGACGTTGCCGACGAAGTTCCAAAAGACGCAAAGGAGATCCTCGTCGTCCAAGGCGTTATCGATCTGCTCGTGCGGACGCCCGACGGGTTGGTCGTGATCGATTTCAAGACCGACCACGTCTCAGGTCCCGCCGTCGCCCAGCGGGCCGAGTCCTATCGAGGACAACTGGACCTGTACGCCAAGGCGGCCTCCGCCATCTGCGGCGAAGAGGTCTTCGAAAAATGGCTTTACTTCTTCTCGCCTCGACAGGCCGTTTTGATGTGACGTTCGATCGGCCCCAAAAACAGTTGACTGGCCATACGGTCGAGCCCCATCATACGTTCCTATGAACGTATCGAAATTTGGCAAGAAGATCGCGGTTCAATCGGGTATCGGACAACTCATGGACGATTTGGGGGCCGCGCTGGCGGGGCATCGCGACATGCTCATGCTCGGCGGCGGCAACCCCGCGCACATCCCCGCAATGCAGCAACGGTTTCGCCGGAGTATGGCCGCGATGCTCGAAGACGGCGGACGGTTCGACCGGGCCGTCGGCAACTACGATCCGCCGCAAGGCAATCGTGTGTTCTGCGAGGCCGTCGCGGGACTTCTGAAGGAACAGTTCGGCTGGGACATCAGCCGACGGAACATCGCCCTCACCCATGGCAGCCAGTCGGCCTTCTTCATCCTGTTCAATCTCCTGGCCGGCGAGTGCGAGGACGGGACCCCTCGCAAGATCCTGTTTCCGCTGAGCCCGGAATACATCGGTTACGCGGACGTGGGGCTGGGGCCCGGCCTGTTCACCTCGCAGAGGCCGCGGATCGAGGACATCGACGCCCACACCTTCAAATACCATATCGATTTCGACAAGCTTCGGATCGGCGACGACATCGGTGCGGTCTGCGTCTCGCGGCCCACCAACCCCACAGGCAACGTCCTGACCGGCGCGGAACTGGAGAAGCTCAGCGGTCTGGCCCACGCCAAGGGTGTGCCTCTGATCATCGACAACGCCTACGGGACGCCCTTTCCGGACATTATCTTCACCGACGCCGACCCGATCTGGGACCCGAACACGATCGTCTGCATGAGCCTCTCGAAGCTGGGCCTTCCCGGCGTGCGAACGGGCATCGTGATCGCTCGCGAGGAGATCGTCGAGATGATCGCACGGGTCAACGCGGTGATGAGCCTGGCGCCGGGAGGCGTCGGCGCCGCGATCGTCGCGGACCTGATCCGCTCGGGCGAGATCATCGCCGCCAGCCGGGAAGTGGTTCGACCGTTCTATGAGACGAAGATGCAGGAGGCGGTCGCGCGGGTACACGAGTGCTTCCAGGGACTCGACTATCGCGTCCACAAGCCGGAAGGGGCCTTCTTCCTGTGGCTGTGGTTTCCGAACCTGCCGATCACGAGCCAGCAGCTTTATGAGCGTCTCAAGCAGCGAGACGTCCTGGTCGTGCCGGGGCACCATTTCTTCCCTGGTCTGGAAGAGCCCTGGCCGCACACGAACGAATGCCTCCGCGTCAGCTATGCCCAGGACGCGAAAGTCGTCGCCGCAGGCATCCAAGCCATCGCCGACGAGGTGCGTCGGGCATCTCCCGATGGCTGTGAATGGCCAAGGCAGAGCCAATCCGGATTGACCGCCGATGAATAGCGGAGTACAATCGAGCACAAAGACCGCGGTTCTGTCCGTATGAGGTAATACCTATGACGCCACCTGTTCGATTTGACGAGTTGCTGGAAGCTGTGGAACGCTTGCCTGATGAGGCGCAGGCGGAACTGGTTGAGGTGATCGGTCGGCGACTGGCCGAGCGCGGACGCCAACGCATTGCGGCCGAAGTGCGACAAGCAAGACAGGAATTCGCCGAGGGCAAGTGCTCGCCAGCCACTCCTGGCGACGTGATGCGCGAGATCGAGTCGTGAACCGAACTTTGATCCAGTCACCCGCTTTCATCAGGGCCGCCCGGCGATTTCTCGGGAAGCACCGCGAGGGCGCGAATGCATTGCGCGAAACGCTGAATCTGCTGGCTGAAGACGCCTTCGATCCCCGGTTGCGAACGCACAAACTCAAAGGTGAGTTAGCTGGCTGCTGGGCATCGAGCGCCGGACGCGACCTGAGAATCGTCTTTGAGTTTGTCCACGAGAGCGGCCGGGAAGCCATCCTGCTGTTATCCGTCGGCACGCACGACGAGGTCTATTGAATCTGTGCCGCGACCGGTCCTTTGATCGGGACGTTGAGGATCTTGGGCTTCTCGGTCGCCCAGCGGTTCTCGCGATAGTTGAAGGGGATGGCGACGAGGCGGTTCTCGCTGATGCGGATGACCGTGAATTCGCCGGAAGATTTGGGCTCGGGGGAGGGGAGCTGGACGAAGTGAATCCCGCGGAACTGATGAACCGTCGCCTTGTGGTAGTGGCCTCCGAGGACGAGGATGACGTTTGCCTTGCCGAAGGCGTCCACGAACTCGTCCCGGTTGGTGATCGCGTCGAAGCACAGATGCGTGGCGACGACGACCGGCTTGCTCTCGGGGATTTTGGCCAGGGTCTTTTGCAGGTACTCCAAAGCGGGCTTGGAGATCGGCTGGGCGGGGTTGTTCAGGGTCTCGTCGTACTCGGAGAACAGGGCGACAAAGACCACGCCGGACTTCTCGAAGGTGTAGCGAAGGCCGCCGTGTCGACGGGCGAGCCAGTCGAGGACGGTGGTGCTGGGGGACAGGCCGCCGATGTCGTGGTTGCCTGCGACGTCGTAGGAGGGGAACTTCAATCGCTTCGTGATGAGTTGTTCGTAGGTGTCCAGGGCCGCTCGGCTCGGCCATTCCGTGATATCCCCAAGCCCGAAGACGAAGGCCGGCTTCTCGACCACGCCGCCGATCGCCTCCGGATACGCCTGGCCCGCCAGGGTGTTCATCGCGTCGATGGCGGGGATCAGGTGCTCGCCGCTGCCGTCGACCTGCACGTGCTGGTCCGACCAGCTGAAGAACATCAAGGCATTCTCCTGACCCCAGCCTGTCCCGAGCGCCAGCAACAAGATGCCCAGCCCGACCGCAAAGCCTCTGGCGACAACGTGTCTTCCATCGCAAATCATGGATGTCCTCCGACAACGGACTCTTTCGAACGACTCCGCCAGTATAGCACTTCGGTCGTTTCCTGGCAGGTCGAAAGCACAATTCCCGTGTGTACGACATGATTCGGTTGAATCTGACGATCTGGCGTGCTACTGTTGCCACCCCAACAGCGAAGGGAACGGGACTGGATCGAGGAACTGCGGACCGCGGTCCGCAAGGCTCGGTCCATTGTTTCTTCTCTTGCCTCTTGAGTCGTGGCCGGTGGGCGGTATAATGACCCCGTCTGTGAGGTCCGAAGTCGTGAGTACAGGCTGACGGGCGGCCGGGTGTACGGGCCGAACGTCTACTTAGGTATGGAGAATGATATGGCAAACGCACCAAGAGGAAATGCGGTAGTAGGGCAGTCCGGCGGGCCGACGGGTGTGATCAACGCCTCGCTGGTCGGGGTTGTCGAAGAAGCTAGGAAGCACCCGGAGATTGAAAACATCTACGGAGCGGTCCACGCCGTGGCTGGCATGGTCAAGGACGAATTCATCGATCTGGGCAAGCTGTCGGCTTCGACCTTGGAGACCGTGGCGGCCTCGCCCTCTTCGGCTTTGGGAACCAGCCGGGACAAGCCCGACACGGAATACTGCCGCCGCATCCTTGAAGTGTTTCAGAAACGCAACATCCGCTACTTCTTCTATATTGGCGGCAACGATTCGGCCAACACCGCGTACATTGTCAACAACGTGGCCGAAGAGGCCGGCTACGACCTGCGGGCCTTCCACGTCCCCAAGACTGTGGACAACGACCTGCTTGTGACTGATCATTGCCCCGGTTACGGCACCGCGGCCCG
>JAGPGT010000128.1 GCA_018055905.1 Phycisphaerae bacterium | reverse complement strand
CGAAGACGAATCCTCGAACCGAGCCACAAGTTGTCCGGTACTTGAAAATCAGAATGATTACGATTTACCTGAAAGGGCCGAGATGACGCCGTCCCCGGCGCAGATCAATGATCGTGTACAGACCTTTGTGCGAAGGTCTCGTTTGCGGGGTCTGAAACTCACGCGGCAGCGGACGGAAATCTTTCGTGAACTGGCGGCCAGCACTGGGCACCCGGATGCCGAGACTGTGTATCAAGCCGTCTCCCTACGCCTGCCGGGGATCTCGCGCGACACGGTCTATCGCACCCTCTCAACCCTGGAGAAAGAGGGTCTTATCCGGAGAGTCCAACCCCTGTTCGAAAGCGCTCGCTATGATGCGAACCTGGATCACCATCATCATTTTGTTTGTACGTCGTGCGGGTTGATAAACGATTTCTACAGTGAAGATCTGGACTGTCTGCCGATTCCCAAGTCCGTGGAGACCTTAGGATGGATCGAATCGGCCCAGGTCGAGGTTCGAGGGATTTGTTCGTCCTGCGTAAAGACCCGCCACAGCAATCCACACAACGAAAGGAACAATCAGTATGAATAAAGACAACAAATGCCCGGTGACAAGCAAGGGGCACGGACAGACGGTCGGCGGCGGCACGTCAAACCGCGACTGGTGGCCCAACCGGTTGAGACTTGAAATCTTGCATCAGCATTCTTCCAAATCCAATCCGATGGGGGAGAACTTCAATTATGCCAAGGAGTTCAAGAGCCTCGATCTCGCGGCCGTGAAAAAGGACTTGGCGGCGCTGATGACCGATTCGCAGGACTGGTGGCCGGCGGACTTCGGTCATTACGGTCCTTTATTCATTCGGATGGCTTGGCACAGCGCCGGCACGTACCGTATCGGTGACGGCCGGGGCGGCGGCGGCCGGGGTCAGCAACGTTTCGCGCCGCTGAACAGTTGGCCCGACAACGTCAACCTGGACAAGGCACGTCGTCTGCTCTGGCCGATTAAACAAAAGTATGGCCGGAAGATCTCCTGGGCCGACCTGATGATTCTGGCCGGCAACGTTGCTCTGGAAACGATGGGATTCAAGACCTTCGGGTTCGCCGGCGGTCGCGAAGATGTCTGGGAGCCGGATCAGGACGTCTACTGGGGTTCCGAGACGACCTGGCTGGGCGGCGACAAACGCTATTCCGGAGACCGAGACCTGGAGAACCCCCTGGCGGCCGTTCAGATGGGCCTGATCTACGTCAATCCGGAAGGCCCGAACGGCAACCCCGATCCGATCGCAGCCGCCAAGGATATCCGCGAGACTTTTGCCCGCATGGCCATGAACGACGAGGAAACGGTTGCGTTGATCGCCGGAGGTCACACCTTTGGCAAGACTCACGGCGCCGGCCCTGCTTCCCACGTGGGGCCTGAGCCTGAAGCGGCGCCGATCGAGGAACAGGGCTTAGGCTGGAAAAGCAGTTTCGGCACCGGCAAAGGCGAGGACACGATCACCAGCGGTCTGGAGGTCACTTGGACCAACACGCCGACGAAATGGAGCAACAACTTCCTGCGGATTCTTTTCAGCTATGAGTGGGAACTGACCAAGAGCCCGGCCGGCGCTTATCAGTGGCTCCCCAAGGGCGGCGCGGGAACCAATTCGGTACCCGGCGCACACGATCCGTCCAAACGCCACGCGCCGGGGATGCTGACCACGGATCTCGCCCTTCGGTTTGACCCCGTCTACGAAAAGATCTCGCGACGTTTCTACGAGAACCCGGACCTGTTGGCAGACGCGTTTGCCCGGGCGTGGTTCAAGCTGACGCATCGCGACATGGGCCCGCGCACACGTTATCTGGGCCCGGAGGTCCCGGCGGAAGAACTCCTCTGGCAAGATCCGATCCCCGCAGTCAACCACCGACTGGTCGATGCGCGAGACATCGCCTCTCTCAAGAGCAAAATTCTCGCGTCGGGTTTGTCTGTCTCGGAACTGGTTTCCACCGCCTGGGCGTCGGCGTCCACCTTCCGCGGCTCCGACAAGCGAGGCGGCGCCAACGGCGCCCGTATTCGTCTGGCGCCTCAGAAGAACTGGGAAGTCAACCAGCCCTCGCAATTGGCGAAGGTGCTCAAGATCCTCGAGGACATTCAAAATGATTTCAACAAGGCACAGACCGACGGAAAAAAGATATCGCTGGCGGATCTGATCGTTCTGGCCGGCTGCGCAGGTGTCGAGCAGGCAGCGAAGAATGCAGGTCACGCGGTGACGGTGCCGTTCACGCCGGGACGCATGGATGCTTCGCAGGAGCAAACCGACGTGACTTCCTTCGCCGTGCTCGAACCGAAGGCGGACGGTTTCCGCAATTACCAGAAGACACGTTACGCCGTATCGGCTGAAGAACTCCTGGTCGACAAGGCGCAGTTGTTGACCCTGACGGCGCCTGAAATGACGGTCCTGGTGGGCGGCATGCGAGTCTTGAACACCAACTTTGGAAAATCTCCGCACGGCGTCTTCACCCAACGACCGGAGACGCTCACCAATGACTTCTTCCTGAATCTGCTCGACATGGGCACCGTGTGGAAACCTATCTCCGAAGAAGCAGACGTATTCGAAGGTCGCGACCGCCTAACAGGCGAACTCAAATGGACCGCCACCCGGGTGGATCTGATCTTCGGTTCGAACTCCCAGTTGAGGGCTCTGGCGGAAGTCTATGCGTGTGCGGATTCCCAGGAAAAATTCTTGCACGATTTTGTGGCGGCATGGAACAAGGTCATGAACCTCGACCGGTTCGATCTGCCCTGATCGGCGTGTGAATGGGATTATTTTTCGCTGCAATCACAGGACTTGAAAACCCCTTATGTGAAAGGAGCATCACCAATGTGTAACGAAAATAGATTGCCCTTGATCGGCGAGAAGGCTCCATCGTTCAAGGCCGAGACGACCCAGGGACCGATCAATTTCCCGGATGATTTCAAAGGCAAATGGGTCATTTTCTTTTCCCATCCGGCGGATTTCACCCCGGTCTGCACGACGGAGTTCATGACCTTCGCCTCGATGCAGCCGGAATTTGAAAAGCTCAACTGCAAGTTGCTGGGCCTGTCCATCGACAGCACGTTCAGCCACATCGCCTGGTTGCGAACCATCAAAGAAAAGATCGAATACAAGGGCATGAAGGGCGTCGAGGTGAACTTCCCGGTCATCAGCGATCTGACAATGGAGGTCTCGAAGGCTTTCGGAATGCTCCAGCCAGCCGCCAGCAGCACGCAGGCCGTGCGGGCGGTGTTCATCATCGATCCGAACGCCGTCGTCCGAGCGATTCTGTACTATCCGCTCAGCAACGGCCGCAACATGGATGAAATCAAACGACTGCTGATCGCAATGCAACATTCGGACCAGCATAAGATCGCCACACCAGCGAACTGGCAACTTGGCGACGACGTGATTGTGCCGCCGCCAGGTTCGTGTGGTGCGGCCAAAGAACGGGTCGAAAAACCTACTGCCGACATGAAAGTCCTCGACTGGTTCATTTGCCTCAAAAAGTGCCCGCACGGAAACAAGTAGACAGGAGTTGACGACAGACGAGAGGGGACCCCGTGGGCACCCGCCGGGCTGTGGCCTACGGGGTCCCCGGGAAAATTGCCGAAAAGGAAGAAACGGAAGTGCCTCCTTCAGACTTCCCTTCGGGCCCTGCCGATCCGGGACCGTCGGACGACTTCGACGCCGCAACCGCAGGTCCCCCGGGGATCACGGGCCGCCGAATCTGAGGATCGAGACCTTTCCTTTGCAGACGAAGGACCGTCCGCCGGTGAGTCTGCCGGCGACCTGGATGTCGAACTGGCCGTAGCCCTGCGTGGCCGCCAGGAGGGCCGCGGTATCGAAGAAACACAGGATCTTGCCCTGCTGGCTGGTGCCGTAAATCTTCGGCGTCGTCGACTGTACGTCGCCGGGGGTGAGTGTCAGGGGCGTATCGAGGATCGTCTCCATGCCATACCCTTCGGGCAGATGAACGACGACCATCAGATCGGGCGTCGCCTGGCTGGAGTTGCGCCAGAGAATCGTGGGTTTGAGGAACATCTGGGCCTCAATCCACCCGGCGTAGACGATCGCTTCAGCCTGGGCGCGGGTCGGAGCCGCCTGTTTGCTGGTGACGGTCACCGCGTTGACGAGCACGGTGTTGGGCTCGATCGCCTCGCTCACGTATCCCTCCAGTTTCAGACTGACCTGTTCGCCGGCCGCCAGCAGCGAGTAGCTCCAGGTGAACGTGTGCGTGACCGAGTCGTAGAACCCGATGTCCCCGTTCCCGTCGGCGGTGACGAACGTGATCTCGCGAGGCAATTCGTCCTGGATCAGGATCTGACTGACCGCGACGTCCCGCGCAGGATTGCGGACAGTGATCTGGTAGGTGATCTTCTCCCCGGCCCCGACGCAGGCGCGGCCGCGATCGTCCAGCCCGCCGGCGGGATTCAGCACGGTCTTGACGACCTCCAGCGGTTCATACGCCACGGTGACGTCCGCCCCTTTGCTGGTCTCGGGTGTTTGGTCGCTCCTGATAGTGGCCCTGTTGGCGACGACCGTTCCCGGCGTGATATTATCAGCCAGACGAACCACCAGATCCACGCTTTCGGAGCCGCCGCCGGGCAGGGAAGCGTAGATCCAGGTGTAGGTGCGGGTTTGCGGGTTGTAAGCGCCGAAGCTGCCGTCGCCGGTGGCGCGGACGAATTCGACCCCCTGCGGCAAAGCGTCGACGATCACGATGTTGCTGACCGTGCGATCGTTGTCCTTGTTGTCGAACAGAATGCGGTAGGCGATCTCGTCGCCTGGACGGGCGTACAAGATCGAATCATCTTCCGAAGAAACAGGCGACACCACCACCTTGCGGAAATTCAACGGGTTGTAGATCGCTTCGGTCGCGACCGCGCCGACGCTGACTGTTGAAGGCGGGGTCTTGTCGCTGTCGATGGTAACGCGGTTGGTGATGATCTGTCCGGCCGGGGTGTCCATCTTGACGCGGCAGACGACCTCCAACGTTGTGGTCTGCCCCACGGTCACGGGGGGATTCGTCCAGGTGACCGTGTGGGCGGTCGAATCGTACCGGGCGTAGGCGCCCAGCCCGGTCGCGCCGACGAACGTTACCTGCGCCGGCAGTTTGTCAATCACCGAGATTTCTGTCGGATCCAGACCGCCGTCATCGAAGGAAATCGTGTACGTCACCAGGTCGCCGATGGTCACATAGAAGAGGCCATCGCTGTTGGCCTTGCCTCCCAGCGGGTTCTCGACTGTCTTGGCCAGGTGCAGCGGGTTGAAGCTGGTGTTCCTAAACGGAATGGCCAAACCGGTGGGCCGGCCGATGTCCTCGATGACCTGAAGCAGTTCCAACTCGGAGTTGTAAACCATGAGATCTTTGCCGCCGGGGCGGTTGTCCCGCCCGGTGGTGATGTAGACCAGACCACTGTCCGGATCGACTCCCAAACCCATGACGCCCGCCTCAGGATCGACTTCGACTTCCTTCTTGGTCCAGTCGGAGATCTTACGCCGGGTCAGGTTGTAGTTGTCCGCGAAACCACCGCCATAGTAGAGATAGTCCCGTTCGGGGTCCACCGCGATGCTGATCGCGATTGCCTCGGCGAGTTCCGTTCGGACCAGGCTCCAGTCGTAGGTGCTGTAAACGCTGATGCCCTGGCTGGGACTGGCGACATACAGCAGGTCGGCGTATTCGTCCAGGGCGATGCCGTAGATCATCGCGCCTTTGAGGGCAAACGGCGAGCCCACGACCGGGGTGATTTTGCCCGTCAGAGAATTCCAGTTCAGGACATGCAGGGTTTCCTGGCCCATCTCGGCGCAGTACAGGAGCTTCTTCTGGTGGTCGTACACGATGCCCGCCAGATTCTTGGCGGCCGATACCCCCAGTACCGCCCTCTTCTCCAGCGTCGCGGCATTGGTCACGAGGACAAACCCCGAGTCTTCATAGGTGCTGAAGAGATAGCCGCTATCCGAATCCATGCAAATACCGACCATGCCTGCGCCGATAAATGGCGCGCCGAACTGCGTCTGATATGTCAGCAGACCGTCGGCGCCGATGTCATAGACATGGACCGGGATCTGCGAGTCGAACGCAATGATCTTGGCGATCACATACATCGATTTGGCCGATGCGATACCGGCGGCCATCATCAACGACAAAACCGCAACGGCGATTCGTCTGTGGCTCATGCAACCCGCGTCTGTCTTCATGGTCGAGCCCACCCACCTATCTGATACCGTCATATCGCGAGTTCCTTCCTGCTTTTGACCTAGTCTTCGGTCGCGCAAAACATAAGCCCCCCGGCAGACCGGAGGTCCGTCTGTGGAATGCCTCCTGCGGTGTCGCGCCAAGATCCGATGCGGAAGAACGGTGCCTCCTGGACAAGATCGAGGAGGTATCGGGTGAACCGGCGCCAGAGAAATCCTTTCGCTGCACCTCTTATGTATATTTTATCTTACCGCTCGATCCGAAGTCTGTCAAGAACCTCTTTGAGGATCCGAAATCATGCAAGTCTTTTTTTCAGAGGCACTTGTAGACACACGCATCAATAAATCCAGGAAACACCGAGGCCAATGTCAGTCACATACCGCCCCAAATATCGGCTTAACTAAACCCCTTGTTGAGCGAAATTGCGGACTCATACTCAAATCCCCCTGTCGGATACGGGGAATGGATGCGGTTGACACCACCAGATCCTCCGGCTATAGTGACCGCTTCCCATGAATGACATGCGATATACAGCCGCAGACTCAGATGAATCTCGCAGGGGCCCGCGAGTAGTCTCGTCGCAAGACCCGGCGGTCTTCCGTTATCTGCGCTTGGTGTGGATGCGCAGGTTTATGATCGCCACACTGTCGATGGTACCCGGGGTGGCGGTCGCGGTACTACTGTTTTTGTGGCCCTCCAAATACACAGCCACGTTCGTCTATGAACGCCAGCTCTCCGAGAGCCAGCACAATGTGCTGTTGCGCCGGTTCTGCAGCCAGGAGAATCTCGACAAGATCATCCGACAACTTCGCATACAAGGACTGGGGGACTATGCCAAAAAGCTGGACAAGGCTCGAATCCGACAGTCCTTCGACAAGCTGATCCGATTCGAAGTCTCGCCTACGTACCCCAAACGTCTCCAGACCACCGACCCGACCACCTCCGCCGCGATCAGCGCGTTCCAATCCCGACTCCTGTTCGTCAGAATCCTCGGTGACTCGGAGCAGCAAGTCCGCCAGGTGGGAACGATCATAACGAACAACATCGAGGACATCCTGCCTATCTATGACGTCCGCAACGAACTGAAAGAGTCCATCCAGCGGTATCGGACCCTTGCGGACCAGATCGAGGACAATCGGTTTGCCCTGACGGTGAACATCCAGGCGGAACAAGCCAAGCTGGAAAAACTCAAAGGCCTGGAGGAAGCTTTGACGCAGGCGGCTCAGAACAACATCGTTCTTCAGTTCACGGACGTCAAAAACAGCAGCGAGTTCCTGCCCCTGTCTAACCAGCTCCTGGCGATCCAGTCCCGGATCATCGACCTGCAGGAAACATTGACCAGTGACAATAAGAAATATGCCTTCTACCTCAAGGTCCTGGACCTCAACAACCGTCTGCTCAAAAGGATCGAAGAAAGCCTGCTGACGGATTACACAGTTCAACAGTTTCTGACCTTCCTCAACGAAGAACTAATCGCCTGCCAAGAGAATACGGTCGCGGACTACCTCAAGTCCTACATCCGAAAGACGGAGAATCTGGTCCTGGTGAACACTCGCGCCGGCGAGAAGCCCGTCGTGTATCCCGTTCCCAAGGGCACGGTCAGAAACAGCGTCCTGACGTTCGTGCTGTTTCTGATGGTCTCCCTGTTCGCAGCAGTGCTGTCGGAACATCGCCGCCGGCGAAACGGCTCGTCACAGTGAGGGAAGACGACCGGGCCAAGGGTGTCGCCCCGACCGGGGATACGATGCGGAATGAACTGAAAACTACCTGCTGGGGGCGCAATCGGAAAGTCATCGACAGTTTCATCTCGCTGTCGATCGTTCAGTTCGCCAATTATCTGGCTCCGCTGATCACGCTGCCCTATCTGTTCCGAGTCCTGGGCCCCGCCAAGTTCGGGCTCGTCGAACTGGCTCGCGTCATCACTGTCTACTTTCTGCTCCTGACGGACTACAGTTTCAGCCTCTCGGCCACGCGGGAGATCTCCGTCCGTCGCAACGATCCGGCGCGAGTGTCCGAGGTGTTCTCCGCCGTGCTGGTCCTGCGATTTCTGCTGGTGGTCCTCAGCGCAGCGATCCTGTCGGTCGTCGTCTGGACGGTGCCCAAATTGCGGGCCGACTGGCCTGTCTACTACCTGTCCTTTGTCCACGTCCTGGGGATGTGGCTGTTCCCCGTCTGGCTCTTCCAGGGCCTGGAACGGATGAAACCCATCGCGACGCTGAACGTCGCGGCCAAAACGCTCGTCATCGCGGGCATCTTCATCCTCGTCCGAAACGAGGAGGACTACCTCTACGTCCCCCTGCTCCAATCCTCCGGCGCCGTCGTCGTGGGACTGGCGGGACTGGTTATCGCGTTGAGCAGCTTCGGCGTTCGCTTTCGCATGCCTCCCACAGCGGTGCTGAGACGGGAGTTCCTCGACGGCTGGCACCTATTCGTCTCCAAGATGGCCACGACGATGTACACGACGAGCAACACCGTCATCCTGGGCCTGTTCACCGACCTGACGTTCGTGGCCTACTACGCGGCGGGCGACAAGATCGTCCGAGCGGTCCAGGGCCTGCAACTTCCGTTGTCTCAGGCGATCTTCCCCCACATCGGACGTCTGGCGTCCCAATCCCGTCAGGCGGCTCTGGTCTATGCGGGCAAGATCGTCAGGCTCGTCTCGGTCGCCACGCTGGCCATGTCCGCAGGCCTGTTTTTCGGGGCTCCCTACATCACGCGAGCGGTGCAGGGACAACCGTCAGCGGAAGGGACCGCCGTGATTCGCATCCTGTCCGCCTTGCCCTTCATCATCGGGCTCAGCAACATCTTCGGCATCCAGGTCCTGGTCAACTTCGGACGCGAGAAGACCCTCACCAAGGTCCTGCTTACCGCCGGCGTTCTGAACATCGCGTTGGCGATGGCCTTGGTTGGGCCGCTCAAACATGTGGGAGTCGCCATCGCCGCCGTGACGACGGAGGCCTTCGTCACCATCGCGTTGTTCATCGCCATGCGCCGCAACGGCCTGGACATCTTCCGGGTAACGCAACAATAGAACAATAGAGAAATACACTTCGATAAGATCACGACCGTTGTACCCGCGTCATCTCCGGGGCACCGGTCTGGGGGGTGTTTATCACATCCTGGAAACCGACAGGGCCATCACCTGCCGCCAAAGCAGATCATGGCCCCTGTTGAGGATCGTTCTCACGCAGGCATCGTTGACGTTCCCGCAGGCTCTCAGCCCTTGGCCCGCCCACCGTAGGAGCCGTCCTCGGTGTTCACGCGGACGACCTCACCGATTTCAATGAACGGAGGCACACGAATCCGCAGGCCGCCTTCGAGGGTGGCGTCTTTCATCTGGTTCGTGGCCGTGGCGCCCTTGGGCACCGGCGTCGTGTCGACCACCGCCAGCTCAACGACTTTGGGTAATTCGAGGGAAACGATGTTTCCGTCATGGGTCAGCGCGACCACCGGTGTGTTGGGCTTGAAGTACTTGATCGAATCGCCAAGCAACTCGCTGGAGACGGCGATTTGATCGTACGTCTTGTTGTCCATGAAGATGTGTTCGTCTTTGTCCGAGTAAAGATATTCCATCTCTCGCCGATCGAGAAAGGCCTGCTCAACCTCCTCAGTGGAACGCAGACGCCGCTCAATCATCGTGCCGTCGGAGAGCCGCCGGAGCTTCGCTTGCACGAACGCCCGGAGGTTGCCGGGGGTCACGTGCGTCGCCACCGTGCAGACGCACAACTGGCCGTCGATCATGAACGCCATTCCCGGCCTCATTTCACTTGCCTTCACCGCTATCACCTCAGATCAAACCCAAGCTCTTGGATTCCGCCGCGATCGATCTGTCGGGGGAGAGCCCGGCCGATCACGACACACAGAAAGGCGCTGCCACCGCCTCAGTGACCACGGTGAACAACCGCCGAAACATGTATTATATATGCCCGCTCGAACCCCTTGTCAAGCAACACGTTGCCGCAATTCCGAGGAAGGACATGGCCGCAGGGGGAACCGAAAGAACGGTCATCCCCCCTGGAAAATCAAGCCGGGCGGCTTGCCCGCCGATATCACAGAAGGTACTGTAGTCAGGCGTAATGTGATATAAAGGTCGGGGAAATGGCATCGACAACGATATCGGACGTACGTGCCGGCAAAACGACCTCCGGCGAACAATCAGTCTCTATGTCCCAATCAACCAAAGAATCGGGAGATGGCCGCACGCTCAAGCCCGGCGGCAACGGGAACAACGGTTCTTTCACGCTCACAGGCCGGTTGCACAGCTTTCGCAACGCCTTCCACGGCGTCGCGTTGATGCTCCGCTCGCAGCATAACGCCTGGCTGCACGCGTTCGCCTCCATTTGTGTCTTGACCGCAGGGGCGTTGTTCCGTCTGAGCGATCCGGAATGGTGCAAGATCATCCTGGCGATCATGGCGGTCTGGACCGCCGAGGCGTTGAATACGGCGCTGGAGTTTCTTGCCGACGCGGCCAAACCGGAGTTTCACCCGCTCGTCAAATGCGCCAAAGACGTCGCCGCCGGCGGGGTGCTGATCTCCGCAGTCGGTTCGGTCGCAATCGGCCTTTTGGTCCTCGGTCCCCACTTTTTGGACTTCCTACGAGCTCACTTCTGAGCCCTCCGGCGGCAAGCTGCCTTGCCCTTCCATGCAAACATTCTTTTGCCACGACGACGATCGGACTATAATGCCCGACGTGGAAGAATCGCCGCCTTGGAGTATGGTTTTGCATGGAGAACTCGCATGGTTAACCCCCATTCACATCCGCAGCGACGATTGTCGAGCTTCCTCTGTCTCGGCGTGATCACGGTCGTTTGTCTGATGGGCACGACCGTCCGCGCTTCGAACTAGGAGTTGCCGGCCCTGAACCGATTTCCCCGAATGGTGCAGGAGTATTTCGTCGACCAGGTCCGTCGCGTGGACA
>JAGPGT010000352.1 GCA_018055905.1 Phycisphaerae bacterium | reverse complement strand
TCCCCTACATCGCGTTCTATCTGCTGGGCTTCGAACTGAGCCGGATCGATCCCCGCCGGAGGCCGCCCACGAAGTACATCGTCCTGGGCGTTCTTCTGTGCGTGGTCTATCTGGCCGCTTTCGCCCCGCTCTTCGTCGCGCGACACGGCGGCGTCGGCCCCGGTAGGCGATTTCTCTTCGATTTCTTCACCCCGCCAATCGTGTTGCCGTCCATCGCGATCTTTTGGATCGCCCGACGCCGCGATGCCCTCGGCACACCTGCCACGGGTTTTCCCCAAAAAGCGGTCGAGTGGGTCGCCTCGACCACGCTGGGGATCTACGCATTGCACCCCTTGATCCTCAACCGCCTTCAACACGCCCTGAGAAACCACACAAGCGAAGGCAGATTCCTACTTGGCGTGCTCGCCGTACCCTTGGTCACCTTTGTCTTGGGCTACCTGATCACGTCCGTCCTGATGAACATCCCCGTCCTACGCCGAACGGTGCGCTGAACAGTCGGCTTGCCAGTCCAACGCCGGACTCTGTCGGGCAAAGCCATTTGCGTTGTCGGGACCCGCCGAACCATGGGTGTGCGAACCAAACCGAATGACCTTACTGAGATGGAATTGCTCCACAATCCTCTGTATCACCACGTTGATTTCCCTTGTGGCGTTCACGCGTTCCCTCCGGTTCCTACTCCGTCTGGGTCTTTTGGATTTTGGCCCAAGTGTCCTTCAAGGTAACGGTACGGTTGAAAACGAGCTTATCCGGCGTGCTGTCGGGATCGACGCAGAAGTAACCCAGGCGCTCGAACTGATAACGGGTCAGCGGAGCCGCTGCCGCCACCGACGGCTCGACGTAGCATTCGGTCAAAATCTCCAGGGAGTGGGGGTTCAAGTTGGCGGTGAAATCCTGGCCCTCGGGGGCTTCGTCCGGGTTCTCCTTGATGAACAGGCTGTCGTAGAGGCGAACCTCAGCCTTGAGGGCTCGAGCCGCCGAGACCCAGTGCAAGGTCGCTTTGACCTTGCGGCCGTCGGGGGCGTCGCCGCCGCGGGTGGCGGGATCATACGTGCAGTGAAGCTCGACTATCTGGCCGGTGGCGTCCTTCACAACACTCTGACAGGTGATGAAATACGCGTATCGCAGGCGGACCTCCCGACCGGGGGCCAAGCGAAAGAATTTCTTCGGCGGCTCCTCCATGAAATCCTCCTGCTCGATGTACAATTCCCGCGAGAACGGGACCTTCCGCATGCCGGCGGCCGGGTCCTCCGGGTTGTTGATCGCGTCGAGTTCCTCGACCTGCCCTTGTGGGTAGTTGTCGATGACGACTTTCAGCGGGTGCAGAACCGCCATCACGCGGGGCGAGGTCTTGTTCAGGTCCTCGCGCAGGCAATGCTCCAGCAGCGCGACGTCCACTGTGCTGTTGAATTTATTGACGCCGATGAGCTTGCAGAAGTTGCGAATGCCCGAGGGGGAATAGCCGCGACGGCGCATACCGGAAATCGTCGGCATGCGAGGATCGTCCCAGCCGCGAACGTAGTTCTCTTTGACGAGCTTGAGCAGTTTTCGCTTGCTCATCACCGTATACGTGAGGTTTAGCCGGGCGAACTCAATCTGCTGCGGATGGTGGATCTTCTTGCCCCAAGGCCCTGAGCCGTCGTCCGTCCGCCCCTCGTTCACTGCGTCGATGAACCAGTCGTACAGAGGGCGATGGTTCTCGAACTCCAGCGTGCAGATCGAGTGCGTGATGCCTTCAATGGAGTCCTCGAATCCGTGGGCCCAATCGTACATCGGATAGATACACCACTTGTCGCCCTGGCGATGGTGACGCTCGTGCACGATCCGATACATGATCGGGTCGCGCATGTTCAGATTCGGGTGGCTCATGTCGATCTTGGCGCGAAGGGTCTTGGAGCCGTCGGGGAACTCGCCCTTACGCATCCGTTCAAAGAGATCCAGGTTTTCCTCGACCGTCCGGTCGCGATAGGGGCTTGGCCTTCCCGGCTGGGTGAGCGTGCCGCGGTATTCGCGGACCTGGTCGCTCGTCAGATCGCAGACGTAGGCCTTGCCCTTCTTGATCAGTTCGACCGCCCAGTCGTACATGCTCTGGAAGTAGTCCGAGCCGTAGAAGAGCCGGTCATCCCATTGGGCCCCCAGCCAGCGGACGTCCTCAATGATCGAATCGACGTACTCCTGTTCCTCCTTCTCCGGGTTAGTGTCGTCGAACCGTAAATTGAACTGCCCGCCGAATTCCGAGGCGATGCCGTAGTTGAGGTTAATGCTCTTGGCGTGTCCGATATGCAAATACCCATTTGGTTCCGGCGGAAACCGCGTCGCGACGCGCCCGCCCCATTTGCCAGACCGGATGTCGTCCGCGACTATCTGTCGGATAAAATCCAGCCCGCGTTCTGTGCCGTTTTCGTTCCGGTTCGACCCGTCGGCCATCAACTCTCTGTCCTTTTCCATGCTCGAATCACCACTCTGCAAAAAAGCGACCCATCCTATTGTTCGCTGGGGAATACCGTTCAATCGACCGATTATCCTACAACC